>NZ_CP009452.1:3202697-3507216 GCF_001278035.1 Sphingopyxis sp. 113P3 | reverse complement strand
GCCCGACACGCCGAACCGCGCGCCGATTTCCTCCGCGCCCCATCCGTTGCCGTCCGCAAGCTCGCGGAACCGCTCGAACTGATCGGCGGGGTGCATCGGGGTCCGGGTCACATTCTCGTCCAGACTGATCTCGGACGGGTCGTTCTCGGTGTCGAGACGGCAGCGAACCGGGTGGTTCTTCCTGATCTGCCTGCGCTTGGCGCGCAACAGATAGGCCAGCCTGCGACCTTCGCCAGCGGTGACGAAATAGGCGCCGGTCGGCTTCTCGTCCTTCATTTCCGGCTCGATCACAAGGTTCTGGATCAGACCCTTATGCTCGATGGAAGCGGCCAGCGCCTCGATGGCGGCCTCGCCATGCGGCACCTTGCGGGCGTTCTTGGGGGACTTCTTGAGCTTGTTCAGCGGCACGAAAATCTCGATGCCCGACACAGGCTCGGCAGCGGTGGTTTCGATTTGAACGGTCTTGGTCATCTTCCTACTCCTTGGGTTTCCGCGCAGCGGGAAGCGCCGCGCTGAAACCCTGCCCGTCGGCGAGACCGGGGGTGCAAACGGAGGGACGGCTTCGCGGGGAACCTGCTGCACGGAGCGCAGCGGAGGAAGCTGGGCGGAAGACGTTCCGAAGTGCGCCGGGGGCGGAGCCCCAAGCACCGCGCCGCTCGCGGCGCCACAAACGACGCACCCTTGCGGCGGACGGCCGGCGCGGCGGCGTGCGCGCGGGCCTGTGGGCCTGTGGGCCAGCCGTCGCCGTGCCCTCCGGCCAGAGCGAGAGTGCTGCGCTGGGGAAAATGACGCGCGACCCCTGCGCGGCGCCAGCCGCCAGAGTGCGCTCCCTAGATCCCCGCGCTCACTATCGGGGCGTTGCGGGGTGTCCCCGCTCGAAGGGGTCTGGCGAGACCCGCAGGGGCTTGTCAGCAGGGGAAGGCTTTCCCCCTCAAACCGTATAGGATGAGGACAACAACAGCATATTCCGCACGCTGGAAGCGCGTTAAGAAGACTATCGGCTGTGGCTAGGCGGTAAACTCATAAACTGAGTTGCGCGAGGCGGCAGTGATTGATTCAAGGCTCGGGAAAGGAGCCTTGCAGATGCGTCGTCGTTTTGAGCTGACCGATTTCGAGTGGTCGGTGATCGAGCCGCTGCTTCCCAACAAGCCACGCGGCGTACCGCGGGTGGATTATCGCCGGGTGATCAACGGGATATTGTGGCGGTTTCGCACCGGCAGCCCCTGGGCTGACATTCCCGAGCGCTATGGTCCGCACACCACCTGCTACAACCGCTTCGTCCGCTGGCGCAAAGCGGGTGTGTGGGATCGGCTTTTGGCGGCGGTCTCGCAGGCTTTCGACGGCGAACTGGTGATGATCGACAGTTCCTCCATCCGGGTCCATCAGCATGGTGCGACCCTAAAAAGGGGGACCCAAATCGCTGCATGGGACGTTCCCGCGGCGGCTTGACGAGCAAGATCCACGCTCTGGTCGATGGACGGGGTCTGCCGATCCAGCTGCACTTGTCCGAAGGGCAGGCGAGCGATTGCAGAGAGGCCGATCCGCTGCTCGGCGCCGTGCCGGAAGGCAGCACCTTCCTCGCCGACAAGGCCTATGACAGCGACGCCATTCGCGCGCAAATCACGGCACAAGGAGGCTTCGCCAACATCCCCGCCAAGCGAAACCGCAGACAGGGCTTCGCCTTCAGCCCATTCCTCTACCGATATCGCAACCTGATCGAACGCTTCTTCGGAAAACTCAAACACGCCAGAGGCTTGGCCACACGATACGACAAGCGTGCCGACAACTTCCTCGCTGCCATCAAGCTCTTCTCAGCACGCCTCTGGATCAACGCTTATGAGTCTACGGCCTAGCACTACTTTGGCAGAAATGTGATTTTTGGGATTCCCAAAAGGAGATTTCCCTGATTCATGGGGAGCCAGCTTTTATGGAGGCTGGCGATGTCAGAGGATTGGCGCAATGATCTTGAGGTTTGGCTGACGCCATTTTTGTCGGCGTTGCGGCACAAGGCGCGGAAGCGTGTGTGCCCGGCCTATATCGCGGGATTGATCGGCCCCGGTGACCGCAAGAGCGTGCAGCCGATGGCGGCTCGTGATGGTGAGTTTGGCTACGACCAACTGCATCATTTCGTCGCGGACGGGGTGTGGGATAGTGCGCCGCTCGAGGCTGTTCTTCTGAAGGAAGCCGATCGTCTGGTTGGAGACGAAGCGGGATATCTGGTCATTGACGATACTGCCTTGCCGAAGAAGGGCCGTCATTCGGTCGGCGTGGCTGCGCAATACGCCTCCTCCCTTGGCAAGACCTCGAACTGCCAATCCCTCGTTTCGGTGACGCTAGCGTCCGGGGAGGTTCCGGTGATGGTGGGCCTGCGGCTCTTTTTGCCTGAAAGCTGGACGGACGACGCCCCCCGCATGGAGCGCGCCCGTGTCCCCCAGGAGCGACAAGTCGCTCGCACAAAGCCGGAGATCGCTATCGAGGAGATCGATCGGGTCATTGCCTCGGGCACTCGGTTCGGCTGCGTTCTAGCCGACGCCGGCTACGGGGCGAGCGGCCCCTTCCGCCAGGCTCTGAGCGAGCGTGGTTTGCGGTGGGCGGTGGGCATGTCACGGCGTCAGAATGTCTATCCGGCAGACACCGGGCTGATCTTTCCCGAGGCAGCAACAGGCAGGCGCCGCAAATATCACGTCCCCGACCGCACCGCCGTTTCTGCCGAAAAGATGCTGGGAGAAGAAAAATGGAAGAAAATCAGCTGGCGACGCGGGACCAAAGGCAAGCTGACCTGTAAATTTGCGGCATGCCGCGTCCGGGTGGCCGATGGCCACAGGCACCGCATGAGTGACGGGCGGGTCCAGGCCATGCCCAGCGAGGAGGAAGTCTGGCTGGTGGGGGAACGGCGCGAAAGCGGAGAGCAAAAATACTATCTCTCGAACTTGCCAGCCGACACGCCGATCAAGGCGCTCGCCGGTGCCATCAAGGCGCGGTGGATCTGCGAGCAGGCGCATCAGCAGCTGAAGGAGGAACTCGGTCTCGACCACTTTGAGGGCCGATCATGGACCGGACTACACCGACACGCGCTGATGACGATGATCGCCTATGCCTTTCTTCAGTCCCGCCGTCTAAGCGCAGCGGGGCGGAAAAAAAAGAAACTCGGGACCGCCGCCGCAACCGACCATGCCTGCCGTCAGGCAGGCGATAATCAACCTCTTCGCAAGACCGCCACCGACGATCTGCCCTCACTGCAATAAACTGGTTACAGCGACCGATCCGAATAATCTGCCAAAGTAGTGCTAGAATTAAGTGCCCCGGCGGTATGCGAGGCAGGGACCACCGGGGGATACCGGCTCCATATGGATGATCGGGGAGGAAAAGCCAAGGATCACCGCTGCGCGCCTACGTTCATCTGCCAGGCGGTTCTACAGCGTCCCGTCTCCACCGGCGCTTTGCGAGCCCATGCTACCAGTTCGCTCAATATCGCGGCCTGAGCTGAACAAATTTCTCCCGGATATTCGGTGACTTGTTACACTATGAGAGCGCCGCACCGTTTGCGCGGTTGTCATGACGGCTCGGTGCCTATACCCGTCAGTTTGCAGGAAAGGAGGAGCGCTGATGTCAACCAAGCAGATCGTCGCGCTGCTCAATTCGCACGTTGCTGGGGACGAAGAGCAATTTCTGTCGATAGCGCTCCAGGTTGCGGCACAGCAAGCGCGCCAAGGCAATGCCGAAGAGGCGAACCAGTTGAAGCGCCTCGTCCAAAAGGCGCGCGAACGGCTTGGCAACGCGCCTACCGGCCAAGCGCCAATCCCTCTGGCGCGGCCGCGCGGCGAGTTGCAAGGGCTGGTCGAGAGCAGCTATCCGAAGACCAAGCTCGACAACATGGTGCTTGGCGAGGCCATTCGCTCGCGGTTGCAGCGCGTTGTCCGGCAGCAAAGCGAGCGGGCGACCTTGCGCGATCATGGGCAGGTTCCGGCGACGCACCTGCTGCTTGTCGGGCCTCCGGGCACGGGCAAGACCATGACGGCCTCGGCACTCGCGGGAGAGCTGCGCTTGCCGCTGTTCACGGCACGGCTGGACTCGTTGTTCAGCCGCTTCTTTGGGGAGACGGCCGGCAAGCTGCGCTTGCTGTTTGATCAGATTGCGCAGACCCGCGGCGTCTATTTGCTCGACGAGTTCGACGCGATCGGTTCGCGTCGTGGCGATCCCAATGACGTCGGCGAGATTCGACGGGTTCTTAACTCGGTGCTCTCCTTCATGGAGGAGCCTAACTCAACCGACAGTATCGTCATCGCGGCGACCAACCATGTCGAGATACTCGACAAGGCGCTGGCACGCAGGTTTGATGAAGTCATCGAATATCGGCTGCCCGATCCCGAGTCCGCGCGCGCGATCCTCTCACGCCGGCTGGGACGCTACCGCCTGACCGCCAAGGCTTGGGCGTCGATCGCTCCCATCACGGAAGGCTTGAGCCAGGGGGAGCTGGTGCGCGCGGCCGATGCCGTCGTGAAGGACGCTATCCTCGAAGGGGCGAAGTCGATCTCGGCCGACCATTTGCGCATCGCGCTCCAAGACCGCCAAATCTTTCGACAGAGCTTTGGACATTGAAGCGCCGGCATCGTCCGTCGGCGAGAAGAGACCGCGTGGGGAAGCGGTGGGAATGACTTGAGGGGGGTATGCCCGAAAATGAAGCCGGTGCGGCGCCACGCCAGCCGCATATCTCGATCACGCGATGGCGCGAGGCAGCGCAGTATGTCTATCCCCGACTTCGGCGCGAACGACGCGAGCGGCGTGAAGACTACCATGCCCATGCCGCAGCCCTGCTCGGACAGCTGGGGGAAGCTCTAGGCAACCTCCCGCCGCCCCAAGAGGACGTCCGCATCCCGGTCGACGGGCTGAAACGCGGCGTTCTCGTCGAGGTCGAGACGATGGTGCCGAGCGAGCGCGCCAAGGCCACGAAGATACCGGCGCTGGATTTCCCGGCGCAGGAGATCGTCGTCCTCCGTTCCGAGCGTAGCGAGGATCGCACAGAGCGGGCGGTAGTGTTCGTTCCCGATGACGCTCGCGCATTCCTGACCGGCCGGATCGCGGCCTATGGCTCCGAAGATCTCGGCAATCACGAGCGTCCCGACATCGACAAATTCGAGGTGATCGAGGCGATCCGCGCCGGTGCGGCGCGCACGCTCGTCGTCGGCACGCCGGACTTGGCATCGCCAGCGCCGCAGTGGTGGGAGCTTTGGCTGCGTCGCCCCGATGCGATCGTGGAGGCGGTGGTGGCGGCCGCGCAGCAGGCGGGGCTCGACGTGTATCCCGACCGGCTGCAATTTCCTGAAACCTCGGTCATATTCGTGCTCGGAACAGCCGAGGCGACCCTTGGGCTCGTCGGCCGCCTCAACGGCGCGATCAGCGAAGTGCGGCGCGCCAGCCAGAGCATCGAGCCGTTCCTTGACCAAGGCGACAAGAGCTTGGGGCAGCACGCGCTTGTGGCCGAATATTGCGGGCGGGTGACGCCTCCGCCAGCGGATGCGCCGGTGGTTTGCGTGATCGACACGGGCGTTGCGGCAGCGCACCCGCTGATCGCTCCCGCGCTGGCCGGTGCGTGGACTGTGAACGATGCCTGGGGCACCGACGATCACGCCGGCGCCGGCGGGCATGGAACGGGCATGGCGAGCCTTGTCCTGCATGGCGACCTGCTTGGGCCTATGAGCGACCAACGCCAGGTCGTGCTCGGCCATGCCGTCGAATCCGTGAAGTTCCTTCCGCCCGGCGGCTTTCCGGCGACCGAGCCGGCGCGCTATGGCATTATCACGCAAGCAGCCGTGGCCGTGGCCGAAATCGAACGGGCCAATATCCCGCGCAGCTTCTGCATCGCCACCTCCTCGCCCGATCTTTCTTCGGAGGCGCCATCAAGCTGGAGCGGCGCGGTCGATCAGATTTGCGCCGGCTCAATGCCGGGTGAGCAGCAGGCGGGGCTCGCCGCCAAGGATCACCCCAAGCGTCTCGTGCTGATCGCCACCGGCAATATGGACGGCGGGCTCAAGGCCGTGGTCGAGCAGCATCATGCACTCGAAGACCCCGCGCAGAGCTGGAATGCGCTCACTATCGGCGGATACACGGCGAAGGCTGACCAGGCGCAAGACGAACCCGAGTTGATTCCGCTGGTCGCGCCGAACGAGCGCAGCCCATTCAGCCGGGGATCGCAGACCCTTCCGGCTGACCTGACGCCGATCAAGCCCGACGTGCTGTTCGAGGCCGGCAACATGATGATGGACAATGCCCAGTTTTGCGGCTGGCACCCGGCGGTCTCGCTGCTCTCGGCAGGCAGGGATGTGGCTACGGAGCCGCTGGTGCCCTTCTGGGCGACCAGCGCCGCGACGGGCGTGGCCGGCAATTTCATTGGGCGACTCAAGGCCGATCTACCCGGCCGGTGGCCGGAAACCTACCGCGCTCTCACCGTCCATTCCGCCGAATGGCCTGGGCCAATTCGTAAGCTGCTGATCGGCACCGGCCGTAGCTGGAAGACGGGCAGCAAGGGCACGAAGCAGCAAATCCTACGCAGCATGGGCTTTGGCGTGCCCAACCTGGTTCGCGCGGCCGCGTCGGCGCGCAATGATGTGACCTTGCTCGCCGAGGCCGAGATTCAACCTTATGCCGCTTCAGCCGACGGGCGCTCGGCCGTATTCAACGAGGTGCATTTCTACGCCCTCCCTTGGCCGAAGGCAGCGCTAGAAGCGCTGGAAAACGCTTCGGTGATGATGAAGGTGACGCTCTCCTATTTCATCGAGCCCAACCTTTCAGGCCGGGCCAGCACCCGACCCGACACCTATCGCTCCTACGGCCTGCGCTTCGCCTTGAAGAAACGGCGCGAGACGGCCAATGATTTTCGGACACGATTGAGCAAGACCGAGGAGAAGGCGGAAAAGGCCGGTCAGGAGACCGACTATTGGTTGCTCGGGCCGCAGGCCGTTCAGGCTGGGTCGCTTCATTGCGACCTGTGGCGAGGTCCGGCAATCGACCTTGCCGCGCACGACCAGATCGCGATCTATCCGGTTGGCGGCTGGTGGAAATCGCACATCGGACAGAACCGCATGAACGACAAGGGCCGCTATGCGCTCGCGATCTCCATCTCGGCGCCGGATCAGGACGTCGACCTTTATGCCGAGATCGCGGCGGCGATCGAGGCGCGGATTGCCGCCGAAGTGGCGGTGGCAGCCGGGCCGGATCAAGGGTGATGAGCCTCGCTCGGAGCCAGGTCGATTTGCTGCACCTCGTGCTGAGCCCGTCGGGCCTCCAGCCAGTCCAGGCCAGCGCTCGTCAACTCCCAGCGCTTCGCTGCGTGATCGCCCGACCCAATGCAGCGAACCCATCCGCGCTTCTGTAAATCGGAAGCCGCGAGACCAACGGATCGGTAGAATTTGAACGGATTGCTGAGCTGATCCTGAATCTCGCGACTGGTAAGCGGGCCGGATTCGAGGAGCGCGAGGATTTCCGGCGTGCGCCCCTGGCCCGGCGATGAATAGTGCCTGGACGCAGCCTGCTGGGCGCGATCCGCAGCATCGCGTTCGACTGCACGGCGCGCTTTGTTGGGACTCATCGCCTTGCCGGCGAGCTTCGCGGCCGCGATTGCGGTCGTGCCTTGTTTGGTGAGCCGGTAGATCGGCGCGCGTCCCGGCATCGGCCTTTCCTGAACGATGTAACCCGACATCCGCAATCGCTGGAGATACTGACCCGCGCTTGGAGCCCGCTTTGACCGGACACCCGCTGCGGCGCTGATGTCGAGTGCGCGGGCTGGTCCGAGCGCATCGAGAGCGAGTAGGAGACGCACCTGTTCGGGTTTCAGCGCTGCGGAGACGTCGTTGCCTGGTAGGTGCTCACCTTCGAGATCATAGGCGCTGTGCGTCAATCCCTTCTGAGTGAGCCGGATAAGCTGGCGTTTGGGAGTCCCAGCCTTCTCGACAAGCCCCTTGGCGACAAGACGCTTGAGTGCGCTGTGGGTCGACTGGCCGAGCCGCTCGACGAGTGCTGCTCGGCGCGCGCCGCCGACTGGCGGAATGAGCCTCAACGTCGCCTTTTCGAGCGAGCCGATCTTAGGTTCGCGATCCACCAGGACGTCGAGCGTCCTTTTCCCGCTTTGTGCATAGACCCATTCGGAGGACTCACCGGGTGTAGGCAGACGGCGGATAAGGCCGGATTTCATCAGCTTCTTGAGAATCTGGTCCACCGCTTGACGGCTGACACCCTCTCGCTGGCGAAGTTCTGCGGCCGTGGCTGGCTTTGCTAGAGCATCATAAATGGTTTGTTGCCGCGTCCCGAGCTGTCCCCGAAAATAGGGTTCGCGTTGCTTCACCGCGATCTCCGCATCGAGCGGTCGGCTCCCATCTCGAAACAGGCCGTGACTGACGCGCACAAGGTGCCCGTCCATCAGCAGCAGTTCGAGCGCGGCGCGCGAATTGCGCACATGCTTGATGTCACGCCAGCGCACCACGCCGCGCTCCCGGACGATTTCAAGCATGGTGTGCGCCCCAGTCCCTGGATTGGGTTCCCATCGGGGCGGCCCGGAAAGTAATTTGTCGGACGTTACCGCACGCACGGCAACCCGCACTTCAGTGGCCCCAAAATGATGCCGTAGAACCTGCTCCAGCCGAGTTGCATCCACTACAGGACAGTCAAACTCCACATCGACTCGATATCCTTTCGACTTCCGCACAACTTCCCCCGGAGTGGCATCACCGCAATAGCCGCAATGGAGGCAAGCGTCACGTTATGCCAGCATCACAACGCTGACCGGCTGGCTGTTGCCGAGCGCAGCGGCGTGGATCATCAGCTATTCGACTTGGCCCGCGCTCTATCCGGCCGTGCTGATCCTCATGCTCAATGCGGCGAGCGGCAAACTCACGGTGCGCCAGTGGTCGTTCCGTTTCTGCCGGATTGAGCGCCCCGCCCGCGCGGGCGGGGCACATGAGCAGTCGCTAGGTGATGACGACGCCGGCCGCGATAGCCATGCGGGCGTATCGACTCAGCGGATACTTCGCCTCGAAATAGAGGTCGCGTTCGACCGGGAGCCCCAGCGGGCCGCGCAGCGCCTCGATCTCCGCAAGGCTGACCGTGCCCAGTTCGGGTTCGCCGAGGCCGGGATCGCAGAGGCCGTAAAGGATGTCGGGCTCCTGGGGATCGCACTCGCTGATGAGCCAGGTGGCGCCAGCGTCGGGTGTGAACAGCTTGACGACGGGCTTGGGATCGAACTCGGGATGCTCGATGCTCAAGCGGCCGTTGGCGATGAGCTGCGCGCGGATGGTGTCGGTGATGAGCTGCATGACTGTCTCCATTCGGGAAGCCCTCCGATCGAGGGCGTGGAGGCGTTCGACCGGCGCAAGCGAGCGGCGGGGTCAGGCCCTACTCGGTCTGGTGCGGGCCGGGCTTGACCCCGACGCGGCGCCGGTCAGGCGTCCGTAACTGCCTCGCCGGGGAGGCCGAATGGGAGCGTCGATCGGCTTGGTCCGAGGTGCGCGTGAAGCGGCGGCGACAACAGCCGCGAGGCTTCCTGGGTCCGAGCGCATGATCGCGGATAAGCGCGCTGTCTCCAGCTTCGGCCCGATTGTCTCCAGCCGGCGGAGCCATTGTCTCCAGCCACCGGGTCGCGTGGAAGGGGCGAAATGGCCGCGCGGGGGCGCAAAAGATCGGGCGCAACCTGCGCCAGCCAACGCCAGGGGCGGCCCATTCTTGGCGATTTTCTGGAGACATTATGGAGACAACGGGCTTTACAGAGGGCGCTGTCGGCTCTTCCTCGTGAACGGGGGATGAGGGAAATTGGGTTAGACTTGTCATAGGAAGGACAAGTCTGATGAAGAAGAAGGCTGATCAGGGAATCGACGGCATATTAGGGCTGTCGGATGTTGAGATTGTCCGTGTCGAGCGGCGACGCGACATTCGTGTGTGGGCGCGGCCAACGAAGCGGCCTGTTTGCCTTTATTGCGGCCACGGGGGGCTGCGGATCAAGGCGACTTATGAGCGCGAGCTCAAGCACACGCGTCAAGGCAACCAGATCCTGATCGTGCACCTTGCGGTGCCCAAATATCATTGTGCCGGTTGCGGCCGCTATTTCCGTCATCGCTTTTCGGGCATCCGTCCGCGCTATCGCGCGACGGAGACGTACCGTCTTGAGGTCTTCGACGGTCACCACGGAGGCATCAGCCAAAGCCAGTTGACGAGCACCCATGCGATCGGCAGTGCAACCATCGAGCGCTGGTATCATCATTTCATCGAACAGCGCGTCTCGGAGCTGTCCGGTCGGCCCTGCCCGCAGGTCCTGGGGATCGACGAGCATTTTTTCTCGCGCAAGAGAGGCTATGCGACGACATTTGTCGATCTGAAGAATCACAAGGTCTACGATGTCGTCCCGGGACGCTCGGAAGACAGTTTACGAAGCTATTTGCGAAGGTTGCCAGGGCGCGACAAGGTCAAGGTCATCGTGATGGACCTGTCGGAAACCTATCGCGCAATCGCCCGCAAATATTTTCCGAACGCGAAGATCGTCGCCGATCGCTTCCATGTCATTCGGCTGCTCAACCAGCATTTCCTCGAAGGATGGAAGCGCTTCGATCCCGAGGGCCGAAAGAATCGCGGGCTGCTCAGTTTGATGCGGCGCCATCGATGGAAGCTAAGCGAAGAACAGCGCAAAAGGCTGGCCGTCTACCTGAAAGCCAATCCGGTGCTCGAAGCCCTCTACACTGCCAAGCAGGACATGGCCCTCCTGCTGACGCAAAAATCCCTCAATGCCAAAAAGGCCAGCCAGCTTATCCCCGACCTGCTCAGGATGATCGATCAGTTCGCCGCCAGCCCCCTCAAGTCCCTCGCCGATACCCTGACCAGCTGGCTCGAGCCCGTCGCCCGCATGTGGCGCTTTTCCAGGAACAATGGAATCACCGAGGGCTTTCGGCTCTTCCTCGTGAACGGGGGATGAGGGAAATTGGGTTAGACTTGTCATAGGAAGGACAAGTCTGATGAAGAAGAAGGCTGATCAGGGAATCGACGGCATATTAGGGCTGTCGGATGTTGAGATTGTCCGTGTCGAGCGGCGACGCGACATTCGTGTGTGGGCGCGGCCAACGAAGCGGCCTGTTTGCCTTTATTGCGGCCACGGGGGGCTGCGGATCAAGGCGACTTATGAGCGCGATCTCAAGCACACGCGTCAAGGCAACCAGATCCTGATCGTGCACCTTGCGGTGCCCAAATATCATTGTGCCGGTTGCGGCCGCTATTTCCGTCATCGCTTTTCGGGCATCCGTCCGCGCTATCGCGCGACGGAGACGTACCGTCTTGAGGTCTTCGACGGTCACCACGGAGGCATCAGCCAAAGCCAGTTGACGAGCACCCATGCGATCGGCAGTGCAACCATCGAGCGCTGGTATCATCATTTCATCGAACAGCGCGTCTCGGAGCTGTCCGGTCGGCCCTGCCCGCAGGTCCTGGGGATCGACGAGCATTTTTTCTCGCGCAAGAGAGGCTATGCGACGACATTTGTCGATCTGAAGAATCACAAGGTCCACGATGTCGTCCCGGGACGCTCGGAAGACAGTTTACGAAGCTATTTGCGAAGGTTGCCAGGGCGCGACAAGGTCAAGGTCATCGTGATGGACCTGTCGGAAACCTATCGCGCAATCGCCCGCAAATATTTTCCGAACGCGAAGATCGTCGCCGATCGCTTCCATGTCATTCGGCTGCTCAACCAGCATTTCCTCGAAGGATGGAAGCGCTTCGATCCCGAGGGCCGAAAGAATCGCGGGCTGCTCAGTTTGATGCGGCGCCATCGATGGAAGCTAAGCGAAGAACAGCGCAAAAGGCTGGCCGTCTACCTGAAAGCCAATCCGGTGCTCGAAGCCCTCTACACTGCCAAGCAGGACATGGCCCTCCTGCTGACGCAAAAATCCCTCAATGCCAAAAAGGCCAGCCAGCTTATCCCCGACCTGCTCAGGCTGATCGATCAGTTCGCCGCCAGCCCCCTCAAGTCCCTCGCCGATACCCTGACCAGCTGGCTCGAGCCCGTCGCCCGCATGTGGCGCTTTTCCAGGAACAATGGAATCACCGAGGGCTTTCACACAAAGATGGAGATGATCTCGCGCCGCGCGTTCGGCTTCCGCAACTTTCACAACTACCGCTTGCGCGTGCTCGCTCTTTGCGGTTGGAATGGCGTCATCAATCGGGTCTGATCCACCCTCATCCCCCGTTCACGGGGAAGAGCCAGAGCCCAAGCCGAAAACTGGAGCGGGCGAAGGGATTCGAACCCTCGACCCCAACCTTGGCAAGGCCATGCCCAAGGGCCCCGACGAGTTCCATGCGGAAACTTTGTGAGAAGCCAAGTGCTTGCTCATGCTGCATTTTAGAGGCACTAGTCGTTCCAGCCGGTTCCGGGGAAACCTGTCCAATTCTGCTCCCCCGATGCTCCCCCGGCTAGGAGACGACTATGGCACGAGGGGTCAAAAAGGCATTCACCGAGGAGGGCGTGGCGCGGCTGTCTGCACCGCGCGGCGGCCGTCGCGAGATTGGTGACGCGGTCCAGCGTGGGCTCGTACTCCGCATCGGCGAGACGGGCGTGAAGTCGTGGTCGGTCATCTACAAGGTGCCAGGGGAGCGCGGGGTGAGCCCGACCGGCCGCCCGCTCAAGGGTAGCCAGAAACGCATCACCATTGGGCAGTACCCGGCGATTGGCGTGGCAGCGGCGCGCGAGGAAGCCGGGCGCATCATCCGGCAGGCGCTGGAAGGCAAGGACCCGCGCCCGGAGCGCCGGGAGGCCAACCTGCTGCGCCACACCAACAGCGTCGAAGCCGTGTCGAAGCGCATGGTGGAGCTGGCGAAGAAGCAGGTGGAGACGTGGCCCCGGATGGAGCAGGTGCTGCGCGATTACGTCTGGCCCACCTTGGGCAACCGTCCGATCGCTGACGTGAGCCAGGCCGACATTCACAAGCTGCTGGACGACCTTGTTGCGACCGACCGCCACGGCACTGCGCGCGAGGTCCGCAAGATGATGTCCCGGCTGATGAATTACGCGGCCGAAAAGTCGCTCGTCGCCGCCTCTCCCATGGCGGGCATGAAGCGCCGCGACCTGACATTGCAGGTGAGTGAGCGGGCCCTGACCGACGAGGAGCTGCGCGCCGTATGGGCGGCCGCCGACGAGATGGCCTATCCCTTCGGGCGGCTGTTCCAGCTCCTCATCCTCACCGGACAGCGCAAGAGCGATTGGGGCGATGCCCAGCGGCGCGAGCTCGACGCGACAGAGCGGTGGCTGGCTATCCCAATGGAGCGGTTCAAGAGCCGTCGCGGCCATATCGTCCCCCTCACCGGGCCCGCGTGGGACTTCGCCGCTGGCCTGCCGACCTGGGTGAGCGACGATGACGACGATGCCACGCCCGATGGCGAGCTGTTCCTGTTCTCGACCACGGCGGGCAAGCGGCCGGTGTCGGGCTGGTCGAAGGCGAAGACCCGGCTGGATGAGCTCGCCTTGAAGCACCTGCGGAAGGCCCGGAAGGACCCCGAGGCGACGTTACCCCCGTTCGTCGTCCACGACTTCCGGCGCACCTGCGAAACCCGGCTGGCGCGGCTGGGCTTCAATCAGGAAGTGCGCGACGCGGTGCTGGGCCACGCCAAGCCGGGATTGCAACGCACCTACAACAAGCATGATTATCTGGACGAGAAGCGGGCGGCGCTCGAAGCCTACGGGGCGCACATCATGGGCGTGTTGAAATGAGCGACGAGCCACAGCCCGAGCCGATGTATCAGCCGGAAGCATTCCGGCCGCTGGCAGCGCACATCGTGGAGGCGGCGCGGCAGCCGGTCCTTGGCGGCAAGAGCCCCCGGCCGGGCATTGACCTGGGCCCGCACCTCGACGCCTTGGCCGCGCTCATGGCGGACGTGGCCGAGTGGTATGAAGTAGCCCGCGACGACTGGGAGGCCCGCAACGTCGCGCCGCCCAACCGCGACTTGGAGCGCAATCTCGACCCCGACGAGCCCGAGCCCGGCTTCGACTATGGCGATGCCGAGCCGACCGATTGGGCGGCCTTCTTCGATGCCTTCTATGGCCGCGCGGACGGCAATCCCGGCCGGAACCGGCAGACCCATCAACGCACGGACACAAAGCCCTGGCTGCCGCAACCGCCGCCCGTCCCTCCGCTCTATCCCGTCGTGGTCGCGCTCGAACGGTGGTGGAAAGCCAAGGTCGGGGACAAGCATGGACAACGGTTCAGCCCCCGCTTCGGGCGCGACTTCTTCGACAAGGACCGGCCCTACGACCTGCGCTACAGCAATCCACCCGCCCGGTTGCTCTGGCTGATCGCTGAACGGCTGGACCTGCATTACACGCCTGAGAACCTGAGCGACTTGCACAAGCAAGTGCTGCGGCACCGGGCGAATGCAGCGCGCAAGAGTTAGCCCCCAACTCCGTCTCTCGCGACTGGCCATGATGCCCACCAGTACCAAGCTGGAGGGCTGCGATGGCCGAGCGATTCATGACAATGGAGCAGGTGCGGGGCCGCGTGGCCCTGTCCAAGACTGAGATATACCGCAAGATCAAGGCCGGGGCGTTTCCCAAGCCGGTCCCCCTGGGCACGCAGAAGGTCGCCTTCGTGGAGAGCGAGGTGACCGCGTGGATGGACGACCGGCTTCGCGCCCGTGCCGAGGGCGAGGGAGCGGAACGGCGGTCGCAGCAGGGGCGGGACGCGGTGAGCGCCCGGCCGGATCGGGCAAATGGATAGGCCCGCGCCACAGCGACATGACGCGGGCCAGCTCCACCGGGTCCCGTTGTCTATATCGCCCAGCGAACCACCCGCCGCTCTCATCAAGTTCGTCGCCGCCGTGCGCGCCATCAGCGCGCCCACCTGGGCAGCACTGGACGACATCAAGCGGCAGGGGCTCAAGCGAACGGACGTGAACGGCATGCTCGCCACCGCCGCCCGGCACCGGGCAGGTTGGCGGCCAGTCCTTGCCGCGTTCGGTTGGCTCCCGACTGCCGACGGCCGGGGCTTGGTCAATCCGCTCATGGGCCCGCCTAGGCTGTCCCCGCCCGCGCCCCTCGACCCAGAATGCAGCGCCGCCCTCCACCTATGCCGCCTCTCCTCGTGACCAGCTCCCCCACGAACGGAAACCGATATGCCCGCTTCATCTCCCGCCGCTGAGGCGGCCCCGGCCCCTGCGCTCACCTGGCTGGCCGACCTGCACCCCGCCGTGCAGTCCCGCATCTGCCACGGCTCGAACGAGCCCGACGCGCTCATACCCTACATCGCGCACCTGTCCGGTGAGGAGCTGCGACCGATCCTCACCGACCGCGCCTTCCCCGGCCTGTGCGTTACCCTTGAGCCCGGAGAGGCCCGCGACCGGGAGGTGACGCGCCTTGTCCGGCTGGCTGCCTGGCATCGAGAGACGTGGGCCCACGGCGCGATGCCCGAAGAGCTGAACGACCACGCCTTCGTCCGCCACTACGGCAACAAGCCGGTGGTGGTGCATTGGTCGGCGGGCGGGGAGCTCGTTCACCAGGCCATAGGCGACTTCAAGAATTCGCATATCGACCGCTTCATGCCCGCCGTGGACCCGAAGACGGGGCAGCTCGTCCGCGCCCCGCTCGCCACCGCCTGGCTGACCCACCCGAACACCCCGCGCTATGACCGAGTGGAGTTCCTGCCCGGCGACACCGACCCGCCGCCCGGAGTGCTCAACCTCTGGCGCGGCTGGCCCTGCCGCGATGACGTGACCGACGACAGTGAGGGCGAGCCCGTGTGGTGCCAGCGGTTCCTCGCGCACATGCGGGAGAACGTGTGCGGGGGCGACCACGAAACGTACTGGTACCTGCTCGGCTGGATGGCCGATGCTCTGCAAAACCCGCACCGCACTTCCGAGGTGGCCGTTGTGCTCCGGGGGCCGCAAGGCTCTGGCAAGACGCTCTGGGCCAAGCTGTTTATGGAGCTGTTCGCCCCGCACACGCTAACCCTCGACAAGCCCGACCACCTGACCGGCAGCTTCAACAAACACCTGCAGGACAAGAGCATCATCTTCGCGGATGAGGCCTTCTTTGCCGGCAACCGGCAGCATGCCGCCACGCTCAAGACACTCATCACTGGCGATGAGATATTCGTGCATCCCAAGGGCGTGGACGGCTTCATGGCGAAGAAGCTCTTTCGCCTCATCATCGCCAGCAACGACGAGCACGTGATCCGGGCCGAGGGCGACGACCGGCGCTACCTTGTGCTGACCGTGGACGCAGGGGAGCACAACCAGAGCGCCGCCTACTTCGGGGCCATCGTGGACGAGTGGCGCGAAGGCGGCCGAGCCGCGCTGTTCCAGTGGCTGCGCGGTGCCTATTGGCGCAAGATGCTGGAAAGCGGCGCGTGGGACGTGCGGGACCGGCCGAAGACGGCCGCGCTGCAAGCACAGAAGGATATGAGCCTGTCTCCCGCCACGCGGTTGGTGCACAACATGTTGCGCGATGGCGAGGTGCCGGGCCTGTACGGGGCCGACGAGAAGCGCGGCTTCGTGTTCGTCGCCACGCGGGCATTGCAGGAGGCAGGCCGCCTTGGTGAGGAGCACGAGCGCGGGCTGGGCGAGGCCCTATGTGTGCTTGCCGGTGCAGGGGCGTCGAGCGTCCGTGCCTACCTGGGCGAAGGCCATGCCCGCCGCCAGTGGCGCGGTTACTGGCTTCCGCCGCTGGACGAATGCCGCCGCCGCTGGGAGGCGCACCTGGGGCGCAAGGTGGAATGGCCTGCTGGCATCACGACCTGGGGCTTCGAGGGCCAGCCGCCCGAGCCGGACGACGACTTGCCGTTCTGAGGCGGAAGGCGCTGCTACCCGGCTCACGTGAGGCGGGTCGAGGCGGGGCCCGCCTTACGAAATCGCCCATGTATACTGAGGGTTAGGCAGGTTTAAGTCGGGGAGGCGGGTAAACCGGGGGGAGCCCAGTGGGGAGCGCTTCTAGCGACGGCTGCCGCTGCCAGCAAACCTAGTTCTTACCCGACTTACCGACTTACCCGACTTAGAGAATAAGAATTACTAGGGAGTAGTGAGGCTTAGGGTAAGTCGGGTTGGCAAGTCGGCTCTGAGCCGGGTCGAGGCTGGCGACTTAGAGAGAGGCCCCGCCCCCTGGGCTCTGGGCTAACGCAACCACCTCTTCCGACGCTAAAAAGAGAGCCCTTCTCAAGTCCAAGATTCCCCGCTCACCCCCTGGGCACCTCGCAGCTCCCCGAGTGCTCCCCCTGCATGGCAAGCCGCGCCGCAAATGCCAGCATTTCCAGAGGGTAAGCCCCCAAGCCCCCGCCCTACCTAAGGGTATGCTCCGGGGCATGAGCAGCAAAACCGCACTCATAACCCGCGCTGGTCGCGGCAAGACCGCCCCGGTCACGATCACGCCTGCTGGGTTGGCGGCGATCGAGGCCATGGCTGCCGAAGGGCAGGACCAGCGCACCATAGCCAAACAGCTCGGCATTCACGTCAAGACGCTCGACGTGATCCGCAAGGCCAATGCCGAGGTGGATGAAGCGTTCGGCCGAGGGCTCGCTGCCCTGGGCGACGAGCTCACCCACCACCTGCTGAACGCTGCCCGGAACGGCAACATCGTAGCGATGATCTACCTTACCAAGGCCCGGCTGGGCTGGCGTGAGGGCGACACGCCCGAAGCCCGGCCGAACATCACCATCAACCTGCCCGATAGCCAGACGCCCGAAGCCTATCTGCGCGCCATCCGCGTCGTGCAGGAGCCAGGCCGCCTGCCCGCCCCGGAGAGCGCCGATGGCTGAGCCCATCCCCGACCCCATGCCCTATATGTTCGAGCCTGGCGACATGGGCGAGTTCGAGCACGTGCAGGTCGGTGTGACCGCTGGCGGTGCGCCCGTGTACGGCCGACGCCAGGTGAAGCCTGCCACCTATACTGGCGGCCGGAACGCTGACGGCAGCCCGACCCGCGCCCGGCCGTGGAGCCCGCCGCGATGATCGAGGCCATCTCGCCCACACCCTACCAGTCCACCGTCCTTGCGGTCCCTGAGAAATGGAACCTGCTGCTGGCCGGTGGCCGTGGTGGCGGCAAGTCCACCGCTGCCCTGCTGCTGATCCTGCGCCACGTTGAGAAATACGGCGCACAGGCCCGGCCCCTTGTCGTTCGCGAGACGCACAAGGCCGTGACCGAGCTTGAAGAACAGCTCGATCAGCTCCTCTCGACCGCCTACGGCAAGGGCGTCCGCCACAACCGCGCCGAACACACCTTCCGGCTGCCCAATGGGGCCATCGTGGAGTGCGGGCAGCTCGACGGGCCCAACGCCTACAAGAAATTCCAGGGCCGCTCGTTCACGTTGCTCGTGATCGACGAGTTCGGCCTGGTGCGTGATCGCCGCTGGGTTGACCTTCTCAAGTCCAACCTGCGCGCGCCCGAAGGCATCCCCTTGCGAGAGGTTCGTACTGCCAACCCCGGTGGGCCGCTTCACGCGCTCATTCACCAGAATTTCATCGCCAAGTCGCTCGCCTGGCACCCGTATCAGGTCGATGGCGAGACCTGGGTGAATTGCCCCTCGACGCTCACCGACAATCCGCACCTCGACCATGAGGATTACGAGCGCCGGTTGAAGGCCGCCTGCGGTAACGACGAAGAGCTGTTCCGCGCCTGGGTGAACGGCGACTGGAACATTGCGCGCGGGGCCTATTTCGGCGGGGCGCTGGACGAGCGCATTCACCGGCTCCCAGTGGCATGGCCGTATCCCGTCGTTCGCAAGGCATGGCGGCCGTTCCTCGCGATGGATTGGGGCAGCTCTGCGCCGTCCGTCACCTATGTCTGCCTCAAGGCTCCGGGCGACGTGGGCCCGTTCCCAAAAGACAGCCTGATCTTGCTCGACGAGCTTGCCACCGTTCACCCCAACGATCCCAACCTTGGGCTCAACTGGCCGCCCGGCAAGCTGGCCGAAGCGATCAAGGAAATGTGCGGCCGGTGGGGTGTGCATCCGCATGGCGTTGGCGACGACGCCTACGGGCTCGAAGACACGCTGCTCAACGTCCTGCAACGCCACGGCATTGCCCTACAACGCCCGCGCAAGGAGCGCGTGGCTGGCTGGGCCGCAATGCGCGAGCGCCTCTACAACGCAAAGGAGCGGAACGGCCTTCCGGGCATGTGGATCACCGCCCGGTGCCGGTACTTCTGGCAGACCGTCCCCTTCCTCGAACGTGACTCGTCCCGGCCCGAGGACGTGATGACCGACGGCCCCGACCATGCCGCCGACGCTGCTCGCTACGCCGTCATGCACGCCAACGTCCGCTGGGGAACCGGCCGGGTCTCGGCGGGCAACTACTGAGAAAGGAGCCAACCATGCCCACCCCGTTCGATGATTCCGTGCCCGTTCGTGGGGACGTGCCCATGTCCCTGCACCCCGACAGCCTCTTGGGCATCGGGGCCGCGCTCAACCAGCCCGACACCCTGGGCGTCACCGTCCTGTCGGCGGCGCGGGAGGGGCTGCGCCTCTGCTACGACCTGTTCGGCCGGATGAACGACGCCGAACGCGACTTGCAGGCCATCGCCGCCCCGGCCCGCCGTCGCCAGCACCCCGTCGAGCGCGGTGGCCGTACCGAGATTAGCGGTGATGTGCGGATGGTGAAGGGCAAGCCGACGCGCGTTGTGGATGCGACCGAGTTCATCGCGGCCGCCGAGCAGGCGTTCGCCCGCGTTAGCCCGGCCATCGACCGCCGCGTGAAGGAGCTGAACGGCTACCGGCAGACGCTGGAAACCCGCGTGGCGACCGCGCTTGACCACCCGACGCGCAAGACGGCCGAAGGGCTCGCCCTGGCAGCCGAGGTTCGCGCGCACATCAAGGCGATGAAGAAGCCCGAGCAGCGGATGCAGTTCGTCGCGCAAGCAGTGGACGGGGGCGACGTGGCGACCGTGGCAGCGGTCATCCATGCTCAGCCGTTCCTCTCTGGGCTCACCCCCGAAACCCATGCCACCCTCCGGGCCCGTGCAGCCGCGCAATTCGCCCCGGTGGACAATGCCCAGCTCGCCGCCACCGACGCGGCCTTGCAGCGCCTTACCGCGTCGAGCTCTGCCCTGGTGAAGCGTTACGGCGATATTCTGGCGATGCGGGACGCCCCGGCCGCCAAGGCGGCCAAGAGCCTCAAGTCACTCGGGGAGGCGGGTCGGTGAGCGACCCCATCTCGGCAATGTTGGCCGATGGCTGGGTGGAGCGGTACGGCAGCCAGTCCAAGCAGGAGACGGCCGACGAGCTGGCTGCCCGGCTCGTTCGGGAAGCGCGCACCGAGGCGCTGGACCGCGCCCTTGCGGACCTGCGGAACGGTCGGGAGCCCCGGCAGTCGGACCTCGATGTGTTCAATGGCGAGCCGACCATGAACCTTCGCTACCATGACGCGCGGGACGAGGCCCTTGCGCTGCACGGCGGCGATCTTGAGTGGCAGCGCGACGAGCCGGACCCCGACGATGAGGGGGACGAACAGTGATGCGCCCACCTGGCGGCCCCCGCCACTCGCCACATCCCCATCGCCCGGCGCAACAGAGCCCGTACCCGGCCCAGCCGCCCCGCTCCCCTGGCAGGCCAGACTGCAAACCGCCCAGGGGGAGCAAGAAGCGGTGAACGACCGCAAAATTGCCGCGCTGAATTACACCGCCCGCCCCGGCTCCCGCTGGGCCCAGCTCCGGGTTGGCATGACATGGGGAGAGGCCCGCTCCCTGGGCTTTCTCGCCGGGGAGCTGAATTACCGCATCCGCAAGGGCGACATCGAGTTCGACCTAGGCCCGCGCCGGGAGAACGGCATTGTCGCGGCGGACGAGCCGGGAACGGGCGTCAAACAAGTCAGGTCAGCGGCCCAAGAGCGGCCGTGCTTACGGTGCCGCCAGCCCTTCAAGAGCGAGGGGCCGGGCCATCGCATGTGCAACGTCTGTCGGCACCTGAATGTGAGCCCCTACGCGCTGTAACTCTCGACACTCTCTCGCCAATGTTGCAGTGTCACCGTCCGAGCAAAGGGGCGGAGGGGCTGAGTGCCGGTCAGGGAAACTGTTAATCGCGAGTGGTTCAATCCGAATATCCAGCTTCCGTATCAACTACGGCTGGATGACTTCGCGCTTGCGATGCAGGACGTGTACGACTTCTTCTTTGATGTGAACACGCTGTTCCATGATCGCGGTCTGCCTCGACTAGAGGAAGTGCTTCGGCCTGCGAATATGTCAGGCACCATCTCCGACATGATGACCGCAAGCATGGCACGACACTCCCGTTCGCTCTGCCAGAACAACTTCCATAACGGCCATCCAGACTTGATCGTGCGAGGGCGCTACCAGCTCGACAGCATTCAGGCCGGGGAGCATGGGGTTGAGATCAAGACCACCCGGAAGCGCGGCGGCGCGGTCGACACGCACGGCGCGCGCGATCAGTGGCTTTGCGTCTTCGTATACGAGATCGACCAGGTGACCGAGCCAGCGGCAGAGCGCCGGGCTACCCGGTTCAGCGAGGTCTATCTGGCGCACGTCACTGTTGACGACTTCCGGCGGAACGCGCGCGGTGAGCTAGGCGGTAAACTCATAAACTGAGTTGCGCGAGGCGGCAGTGATTGATTCAAGGCTCGGGAAAGGAGTCTTGGAGATGCGTCGCCGTTTTGAGCTGACAGATTTCGAATGGTCTGTGATCGAGCCGCTGCTTCCGAACAAGCCGCGGGGCGTGCCACGTGTGGATGATCGCCGGGTGATCAACGGGATATTGTGGCGGTTCCGCACAGGCAGCCCCTGGGCGGATATTCCGGAACGCTATGGTCCACACACCACCTGCTACAATCGCTTCGTGCGCTGGCGCAAAGCCGGTGTGTGGGATCGGCTGCTGACGGCAGTTTCCCATGCCTTCGACGGCGAGTTGGTGATGATCGACAGTTCCTCCATCCGGGTCCACCAGCACGGTGCGACCTTAAAAAGGGGGACCCAAATCGCTGCATGGGACGTTCCCGCGGCGGTTTGACGACCAAGATCCACGCACTGGTTGATGGACGAGGCCTGCCGATCCAGCTGCACTTGTCCGAAGGACAGGCGAGCGATTGCAAACAAGCTGATCCGCTGCTCGGCGCCGTGCCGGAAGGCAGCACCTTCCTCGCCGACAAGGCCTATGACAGCGACGCCATCCGCGCGCGGATCACAGCACAAGGCGGCTTCGCCAACATTCCCGCCAAGCGCAATCGCAGGCAGGGCTTTGTGTTCAGCACCTTCCTCTACCGATATCGCAACCTGATCGAACGCTTCTTCGGAAAACTCAAACACGCCAGAGGCTTGGCCACCCGATACGACAAGCGAGCCGACAACTTCCTCGCCGCCATCAAGCTCTTCTCAGCACGCCTCTGGATCAACGCTTATGAGTCCACGGCCTAGGAACTCGCACAGCCACCCTCCATCGCGAGGGAGTGCAGAAGCTGCGGGACAGTTGGGTCTATCTAGCGCAGTGAGCCCAGCTTCGGGATGGCCTCTGCCGCCAGCCTGACAAACTTTGGGTCTGCCTCAACACCGATACTTGCATAGCCCACCGCATTCGCGGCGGCGAGGGTCGATCCTGATCCGGCGAACGGGTCCACGACTACTCCCTCACCAAGGGGGAGCGAGCCGCGCACGACTTGCCGCATGAAGTCCTGCGGCTTGAGCGACGGGTGGGGCGCGATGGCGCGCTCCGCTGCCGAGGTGGGGCTCGACTTGATAACGTCGCCAAAGGGCCGGTCGTCCGACGGTCGCCGAAAGCCGCCCGTCTTCCATTTGCGAAGATTGTCCTGGACCCGCCCTTCAAGGGGGCGGCGCAGCACCACCCAAGGCTCCCATTGCGAGCGCGGCATAACGCTCACCTCAGCAAACTCCTCGTGCGCGTTCTTCGGGCGATCACCGCCACGCATGGTCATGGTGAGCCGGGCGATGCTGCCGCGCAGCTCAAGGCCGCCCTCCGTCATTGCTGAGGCCACGACGTGCTGCAAGAGCGGGTTGGTCGCGACGAGCACGTTGCCGCCTGGCACGATCGCGCGAGCGACGAGGGCACCGAACCGACGAAAGAAGGCGTGGAGCTCCTTGCGGTCTTCGTCCGACATGATGGTGAACCGGGGGAGCGGGGAGCGACGGTGGCCGTCGAACGACGGGGGAATGCGCCAAACACCCCCCTGCCCATTTCGGAGCTTGCTCAGCTCCCTTGGGCTATACTCCGTCAGCCCGTAGGGCGGGTCCGTGACGACCGCGTGAATGGACGCCTCCTCTCGGGCAGCCAGCCAATCGAAACAGTCGGCATGGTACAGCACGGCCTTCTCATGCTCGACGGCCGGTTCAAGCCCGACCCGGTGGACGTTCTCTGCGTCGCCCACGAGCCGATAGCGGCCGCGCGCGGTTCGCTCGAACACCCGGCCGACGTTCAGGTTCAGATAGGAGCGAACCGACGACGGACGCACCGGGCCCAGGTGAACGCTGATGGCTTCACTGATCTGTTTGATCGAAGCGTCGCCCCCAAGCGCCTCCATGTAGCCAATGATGGCGTCCCTGATCTTCCCCGGTGCTGCGGACATGTCGGCTCCCTCGACTGTGTTTCCGCATCTTTGACGTCCCGACGTCAATCTGTCAAGGAATTTATGTTCCTGTTTTGTTCTATACGCAGCCGCCTGTCAACTCATGGCGCGAGTGCGCTGGATAAGCCCACAACATTCGGCTGCGGGGACGTGCCAACGTCCAGCTCCCCGGCACAGACGGCCGGTGCAAAGGAGAACCGCATGACTGACGAAATCCACATGACCGATTGGGCCGCCCTGTTCCGTGAAATCCCAGCCGCCATCCAGCAGCTCGAAACTGATGAGGCGCACTGCGCACCCGAGGTCGCCCGCTTGCTCGACTGTGCCCTGTACGCGCTCAAGGCCGTCAACCCTGTGCGGGCGTGGGACCAGATCGTGCCGATGATCGGCTACCTGGCGGTCCATGCAAACGACAAGCACGGGGAGCGCCTGCCACAGGACACCCGCGACTTTCTCGACCGGGTCGAGGATGCGTTCAGCGACTGGAATTGCACGGTACGCGAGACCGACGAGGTGATGCGGGAGCTTTACGTGCGCGGCGCGCGCAAGCCCGACAGCCGTCCCAACTGACCGGCCCGACCCGCTCGATAACGGCCGCCTGGGCAACCGGGCGGTCTTTTTCTTGCCCTACGTCGGGGAAATTGCCGCGCAAATCTGCTCCCCGGAGCGCTCCCCCGAGGGGAGCCCGGAGGGCTCAAATCGCTGCTAAGTCGTTGGAAAACTGGAGCGGGCGAAGGGATTCGAACCCTCGACCCCAACCTTGGCAAGGTTGTGCTCTACCCCTGAGCTACGCCCGCTCTGGCGGCTGGCGACCGGGTAGGTGCCAGCGGGTGAGGCGCGCGATTAGCACCGGCTTTTGGAGTCGGCAAGCCCTCATTGCGCTTTTCGTGTCTCGAAGGCGCGAAGGGTTGGCATTGGCGGCGTAATTCCCACATAAGCGAGCGAACCGCATAGCAAGGGAGCAATCACATCGTGGCCACTCTGGGTCTGAACCCGCAGGAAAAGGAAGCGGTCGAAGCGTTCCGCCGCGACGTCGTCGAGCCGTCGATGACGAAGCTCGTCATCCTCGATTTCTGGGCGGAATGGTGCGGCCCGTGCAAACAGCTCGCTCCCGTTCTCGAAAAGGTCGCCGCCGACTATGCCGACAAGGGCGTCGTGCTGGCAAAGGTCGATGTCGATGCGAATCGCTTCATCGCAGGCCAGTTTCAGGTCCAGTCGATTCCGACCGTCTATGCCATATTCCAGGGCCAGCCGGTCGCAAATCTCACTAATGCCCGGACCGAAAGCCAGCTGAAGTCCGTGCTCGACCAGCTTCTCGCGCAGCTTCCCATCGAGAGCGATGCGAGCGCCCGCGCGGTCGAGATCGCGCCCTTGATCGAAATGGGCGAAAATGTGCTCGCCGAGGGCGACGGACCGCGCGCGGCGAGCATCTTTACGCAAATCCTCGACATGGCACCCGACAATGCCGCAGCGCATGGGGGCCTCATCCGCGCGCTGCTCGCAGCGGGCGAGATCGAGGCCGCGCAGGCCGCCCTCGACGCCGTGCCCGATGAGGTCGCTGGCGACCCCGCGATCGCGCAGGCGAAAAGTGCAGTCGCGCTCGCTGCCGATGCGCCCGATGCAAGCGAGCTCGCGGCGCTCGAAGCCGCGGTGGCGGCGAATGGCGAGGATCACCAGGCGCGCTTTGACCTTGCCGTCGCCCAGATTGGCGCCGGGCAGCGCGACGCAGCCGCTGACAATCTGCTTCGCATCGTCGAAGCCGACCGCGAGTGGCAGGAAGGCGCCGCGCGTGCGAAGCTCCTTGAACTGTTTGAGGCCGTGGGGCTTGAAGACCCCTGGGTTGCGGCGCAGCGCCGCCGCTTGTCGCTCATCCTGTTCGGCTGATGAGCGAGGCGGCGCCCCTGACCATCCAGCGGATTGCGATCTTTCCGCTGCCCGGTGCAGTGCTGTTTCCGGGGCTGCACCTGCCGCTCCATATCTTCGAGCCGCGCTACAAGGCGATGGTGCAGGAAGTGCTGGCACGCGACCGTCAGATCGGAATGATCCAGCCGCGGCAGATCGCGGGCGAGGAAAGCCGCGAGCCGCCCGCCCTCTACGAGGTCGGGTGCGTCGGACGCATCGTCGATGTCGAGGCGCTCGAAGAGGGGCGTTTCAACCTGATTCTCGAGGGCGTCGCGCGGTTCCGCGTGCGCCGCGAGCTCGACGTCACCACGCCCTTTCGCCAGGTCGAGGCCGAGATTGAAACCGAGGTTGAAACCGATGCCGTCCTGTCGAGCATCGAACGCGCCAGCCTCGAACGCGAAGCGAAGCGCTTTGCGGCGCGGCAGGGCTATGTTGTCGACTGGGATTCGGTCGGCCAGCTCGACGATGCGACGCTGGTCAACGGCATCGCTCAGGTCGCCCCTTTCGATGCGGCGGCGAAACAGGCGCTGCTCGAAGCGACACCGATCGAGGCGCGGGCCGAGCTCGTTATCCAGCTCATGCAGTTTTTCGGCCGTTTCGACGGCGACGACGGGCGCGCGACGCTTCAATAGTGGGGCGGCATTGCCCGCGACCCCGTCCCCTACCCTAAATTTCCGCCCCCGCGAGCAATCGGGGAAGGTCGCCTGATTCGCCGCGCGCTTCGTCCATGAAGAAGCGCTTGAGTGTGGGCAGCCGCTGCACCGCACCAAGCCCCGCGCGGCGGACCGCCGAGGCGGCACGCCCGGGGATACCGAAGAGGCGGGTCAGACCGTCGGTCGCAAGACTGACCATCAGATTGTCGAGCCCGCGCCAGCGCTGGTAGCGCGCGAGGAGAGCCGCGTCGCCGAGGTCGAGCCCGAGCCGCGCGCCGTCGACGAGCACCTCGGCAAGCGCTGCGACGTCGCGAAGGCCAAGGTTGAGCCCTTGCCCCGCAATCGGATGGATGCCGTGCGCCGCGTCGCCGACGAGCGCGATCCGGTCGGTCACAATCTTTGCGCTGTGGTGAAAACCGAGCGGGTAGGTCATCCGCGGCGCCACCAGCTCCATCTGGCCAAGCAGGCCGCCGGCGCGCTTTTCGAGCTCGGCGATGAACCCCCTGTCGCCGAGCTTGGCAAAGGCGGGTCCGTCTTTCTCCGAAACCGTCCAGACAAAGGCCGAGCGGTGCCGTCCCTCGGCATCATCGACGAGCGGGAGCAGGGCAAAGGGGCCTGAGGGGAAGAAGATTTCATGCGCGACATGATCGTGCGGGCGGGCGTGCGCGACCGCGCCGATCATCGCGTGATGATGATAGGACCAGCTCGCGATGCTGAACCCGGCCTCGTCGCGTGTCGGCGAGCGGCGCCCCTCGGCAACGATGAGGAGCGGTGCGGCGAGCCGCTTGCCGTCCGCGAGCGTCAGTGTGACGCCGTGGGCATCGACCGTGCGCGCCGTGACATTCGCCGGCATGTTGAGCCGGACGAGCGGCGCATCGGCAATCGCGGCGGCGAGCGCTAAGCGGAGCTGGCGATTCTCGATCATCACGCCCAGCGCCGGGTCGTCGCTCTGGGTCACGAAATCAAGCTCGCCCGCCTGCCCGCCGTCGCTGACCTTGATCGCGCGGATTGCGCAGCCATGACCCTGAAGCCGGTCGGCGAGCCCCAGTACCTGAAACATCTGCCATGTCGCGCTCGCGATCGCCGAGGCACGGCCGTCAAAGCCGGGAGCGATGGTGGCGACCGGGTCGGCAGGATCGACGACCTGCGAGGAGAGACCGTGATGCGCAAGCGCAAGGGCGAGCGTTTGGCCGACAAGGCCGCCGCCCGAGATCAGGACATCGCTGCGCTGCGCTTCGGTCATGCATGCCGCCCTAGCCCGCCAGGACGCCCTTGGGAAGCGGGCAGGCGGGCCGAGCCGCGCTTGACGCCGAGTCCGGCGCATGCGCATATCGCCGGGACCAACTGCATTGGGGACCGATTTCGCATGGCAAGCCGCAAGGCCGCGACCGCAAAGGCCGATTGGCGCACCGTTTTCCGCGCGAGCATCGCTCGCTCGATGGTCATCGGGGCGGCGGCGGCGCTCGCTCTGTTCACTCTCTTTCTCACTCTCGCGCTCATCACCCACGACAGCACCGATGCCGCGATTCACACGGCGGCGGGCGGCAATCCGTCGAACTGGATGGGAAGCGCGGGGGCCTGGTTTGCCGATCTCCTGCTGTTCGTCGGCGGCGTTCCTGTCGTGCTGCTGTTGCCGCTTTTGGGGATCATGGCATGGCGGCTTTGGGCCCAGACGCCCCAGCCCTATTGGAAGCGCCAGCTGGTCTTCATGCTCGTTGCCATTTCGCTCGTCGGGCTGGGCGCGCAGCTTTGGGCACCCGACAGCGACGCGCCGCTGCCCGCGGGCTGGGGCGGCATTGTACCGCTTGTTCTTGGAAACGCGGTGTCACCGCTGTTCGATCGCGCGGGCGAGCCTGCCGCCGCGCTCCTTCGGATTGCCACTATATTGCTGCTCCTCGTCGCCGGGCTATGGCTTGCCTCGCGCGCCTTGCGGCTCGAAAAGGGATGGGCGAGCCGTTTCCGCCTTCCCGCGGCCGAAAGCAGCCGCACCGCCGCGCCGGCGGCCGCTGCCTCGCCTGCCGAACGCGCAACAAACCTCATGGACCGCGTCGTGCGTCCGCGTCCGCGCGCCGAGCCGAGCGACCGCGCGCCGCCCGAGATCGCAGAGCCCGTGCAGCGCTCGCAGCCCTCCAAGCCCAAGGCCAAGCCCCAGACCGAACTTTTCACCCACTATCACCTGCCGTCGATCGACCTCCTCGCCGCGCCTCCCGAGGGTCCCTCGGGGCAGATCGACAAGGCGGGCCTTGAACGCAATGCGCGGCTGCTCGAATCGGTGCTCGAGGATTTCCAGGTCAAGGGCGTCATCACCGCGGTTCGCCCGGGACCGGTCGTCACCATGTACGAGCTTGAACCCGCGCCGGGTACGAAGGCGAGCCGCGTGTCGAACCTTGCCGACGACATCGCGCGCAACATGTCGGCGCTGTCGGCGCGCATCGCGCCGATCCCGGGCCGCACCGTCATCGGTATCGAATTGCCCAACGCGCACCGCGAGGCGGTCGTGCTCCAGGAAATGATCGGCAGCCAGCTCTTCCAGGATCAGACGGGGGCGCTTCCGATCATCCTTGGCAAGAATATCAGCGGCGATCCCGTGATCGCCGATCTTGCACCAATGCCGCACCTCTTGATCGCGGGTACGACCGGATCGGGCAAGTCGGTCGGTCTCAACGCGATGATCCTCTCGCTTCTCTATCGCCTCGGCCCCGACCAGGTGAAGATGATCATGATCGACCCCAAGATGCTGGAACTCAGCGTCTATGACGGCATCCCGCATCTCCTCGCCCCCGTGGTCACCGAGCCCAAGAAGGCGATCCGTGCGCTCAAATGGGCGGTCGAGCAGATGGAGGACCGCTACCGGATGATGTCGTCGCTGTCGGTGCGCAACCTTGCAGGCTACAACGACAAGGTGCGCGCCGCGCTCGCCAAGGGTAAGTCGCTCGGACGCCGCGTCCAGACCGGCTATGACCCCGACACCGGCCAGCCGGTCTATGAGGAAGAGACGCTCGACTATCAGCCGCTGCCGCAGATTGTTGTCGTCGTCGACGAGCTTGCCGACCTCATGATGACCGCAGGCAAGGAGGTCGAATTCCTGATCCAGCGGCTTGCGCAGAAGGCGCGCGCCGCGGGCATCCACCTCATTCTCGCAACGCAGCGTCCGTCGGTCGACGTCATCACCGGCGTCATCAAGGCGAACCTGCCGACCCGCATCAGCTTCAACGTTACCTCGAAGATCGACAGCCGCACCATCCTCGGCGAAGCGGGCGCCGAACAGCTGCTCGGCAAGGGCGACATGCTTTATGTGCCCGGCGGCAAGCAGATCACGCGCATCCACGGCCCCTTTGTCTCCGACGACGAGGTGCGCGCGGTCGCCGATCACTGGCGCGGACAGGGCCAGCCCGACTATGTCGAAAGCGTGACCGAGGATCCCGAGGACGGCGGTTTCGCGATGGAGGGCGCGCCTGCCGGCGGCGATAGCGCCGAGGACCGCATGTATGCAAAGGCATGCCAGATCGTCGTCGACAGTCAGAAGGCCTCGACGAGCTGGCTCCAGCGCCAGTTGCGCATCGGCTACAACAGCGCGGCGCGGCTCATCGAGCGGATGGAAGACGAGGGTCTCGTGAGCCCGCCCAATCATGTCGGGCGGCGCGACGTGCTGACCGACCAATATGGGCAGCCGCGCTGACGGGGAAGGGGAACCAAGAGCGGTTTCGCGGCTTGAACCTCTCCCAACGCCGGGTTCAGCGCGCATTCAATGCCGCGAGCGCATCTCCGGCGCAACAGAGCCATGAAAATGAGAGTCCTATGAACCTGACCCCTACCCGCAAGAGCCTGACCCGCATCGCCGCCTGGACGCTTGCGCCCGCCGCCGCCGCGGGGCTCGTCTTTGCCGCCCCCGTTCTTGCTGAGACGCCGAGCGCGCTTTCCGCGGTGCAGGCGCACCTCAAGAACACCAGTTCGATGACCGCCGATTTCGTCCAGACAGACCGCAAGGGCCAGCGGCTCAGCGGTACGTTGACTTTGAAGCGTCCGGGCAAGATCCGCTTCCAATATCAAAAGGGCGTGCCCTTGCTCATCGTCGGCGACGGCAGCCGGCTGACGATGATCGATTATGAGGTGAAGCAGGTGCAAAGCTGGCCGGTGAAGAATTCGCCGCTTGGCGCGCTGCTCGATCCCGATCGCGATCTCAGCAAATATGCCAAGGTCCTGCCCACCGGGAGTGACGGGGTGATCAGCGTCGAGGTCAAGGACCCCAAGCGCCCCGAATATGGAACGATCACGATGGTGTTCCTGCGCGATGGAAGCGCGCCAGGCGGGCTGCGCTTGCGCGGCTGGGTCGCGCTCGACTCGCAGAACAACCGCACCCGGATCGATCTCAGCAATCAGAAGTTCAACGTCGCGGTTGCCGATTCCACCTTCCGCTGGACCGACCCGCGGCCGAAGACCCGCGGGCGCTAACCGCTTCGGCTCTGCGAGCTTTGCACCGACGCCGGTCCCCCGAAAAAAGAGGGGGCCGGCGTTCGACGAATGGTAGGCTGAAGCCGACGAACGGTCGCCACACAGCCTTCGGGCGGCTCTCGTTCAGCTTGGCGACAGGCAAGGCGCGCTATCGAAACTCTCGAAGGCGCCGACACGGCCCCCGGCTTTGGGTTTCCCCCTGTTGCCCCACCCGGACGGCCAGGTGTCTTCATTCAAGAGCGTGACGAACGCTGACCTTGAACCCCCGTTCCACCGCCCCTGGGACGGGGGTTTATGATTCGTCTCCCTCGCGCTGCAGCGCCATTGCGAAGGCCGATCCGCGCCGATAGAGCCGACGGCATGACAAGTATCGCGTCCTGGAACATCAACAGCGTCCGCGCCCGTCTCGGCATCGTCGAGAAATTCCTGCGCGAGGAAACTCCCGACATCCTCTGCCTTCAGGAAACCAAGGTCGAATGCGGCCTGTTTCCCAAGGCGATGTTCGAGGCGCTCGGCTACACCCACATCGTCACCAACGGCCAGCGCATGCACCACGGCGTCGCAATCGTCAGCCGGGTGCCCCTTGCCGATGTGCGCCAATATGACTGGCAGGCGAATGGCGAGGCGCGCCATATCGGGGTGACGCTCCCGTCGGGCGTGCGGCTCGACAATGTCTATATTCCCGCGGGCGGCGACATTCCCGACCGCAATCTCAATCCCAAATTCGGGCAGAAACTCGACTTTTTCGGCCGCATGACCGAGTGGGCGGGGACGCTTGCGGGGGCGCCGACCGTGCTCACCGGCGATTTCAACGTCGCGCCGCTCGAAAGCGATGTGTGGAACCACAAGGCGCTGCTCGACGTCGTCAGCCATACGCCGATCGAGGTCGAGACGCTGGCCCGCCTCCAGGCAGCCGCCGACTGGGTCGATCTCGGGCGCCACTTCATTGCGCCGCCGGCCCCGCTTTTTACCTGGTGGAGCTACCGGGCGAAAGATTGGGAGGCGTCGAACCGCGGTCGCCGCCTTGATCATATGTGGGTGACGCCTGCCCTCAAGGACGAGGCCATCGCGCACCGCGTTGTCCAGCCTGCGCGAAGCTGGGAGCGACCCTCGGACCATATTCCGCTGGTGACGGAGTTTTCCTTTTGAGCGATGCGGCCGGCGAGGGCGCCCGCCGGGCGGCGCGCGCGATCGACGCGCTGCGCCGCGGCTGGCCGCTGCGCGTCGCGGCCGAGGACGGCACGCTCGATTTGCTGGCGGTCGAGAGCGCGCGCGATGCAGCGCTTGCACAGTTCGCCAGCAGCGACGTGCTGCTTTCGGGCGAGCGCGCCGTGACCCTGAAGCTCACCAACCAGCGCGCGGCGGCAACGCCCGGGCCGGTGCGGCTCGCAGGCGCGGCGACGAGCGTCGCCGAAGCGCTCGCGATCGCCGACCCGGCGCTCGATCTTGCGCATCCCTTCAAGGGTCCGTTCCGCACCATGGCGACCGGCGGCGAGGCCGCCGCCGCGGCCGCGATGACGATGGCGCGCCATGCGGGACTTCTTCCTGCCTTCTTCGTCCGCGAAGCGGTGGGCGCGGCCGAAACCGAGTGTACATCAGAGGATGTGGCGGCGCTGCTCGATCCCGCGCGGCTCGAGATTGCGGCGCGCGCACGGCTGCCCGTCGAAGCGAGCGAGGCGGGCGAGATTGTCGCCTTCCGCAGTCCGGAAGAAGCTTCGGATCATGTCGCGCTCGTGATCGGCCAGCGCGATGGCCAGCCTCCCGTTGTGCGGCTCCACAGCGAGTGCCTCACCGGCGACGTCCTTGGCAGTCTCAAATGCGATTGCGGACCCCAGCTTCACGCCGCGCTCCACGCGATGGCCGATGCGCCCTGGGGCGTGCTCCTCTATCTGAGGCAGGAAGGGCGGGGGATTGGTCTCGTCAACAAGCTGCGCGCCTACGCCCTGCAGGACCAGGGGCATGATACGGTCGACGCCAATCTTCGCCTCGGCTTTCCCGTGGAGGCGCGCGATTTCGCGATCGCGGCGCGGATGCTCGAACTCCTCAACATTCCGCGCATCCGCTTGATGACGAATAACCCGGAAAAGGTCGCGCGGCTCGAGCGAGAAGGCATCGCGGTCGTCGAGCGGATTCCGCTCGCCCTGCCGACAAATCCGCATAACGAGCAATATCTCGCGACGAAGCGCGATCGGACGGGGCATCAACTCTAGAAAATGGCGCGCGCGCGATCGCGAGCAAGCGCCCCGCTGCCCGCTACGGCGCACCCTGGCGGGAGAAACGGGGCTCGGCTTGCCGGCTTAGTGGACGAACCGTGCAACCACGTCGCGATAGCTGCGGCTGACCTTCACCTGCGCGCCCGACCCCAGGATGAGGAAGCATTCGCCATTGGTGTGCGGCTTGACCTGCTTGACCTGGCTCAGATTGACGATCGTCGAGCGGTGAACGCGCTGGAAGTTACGCGGGTCGAGCCTCTTTTCGAGATCCTTCATCGTCTCGCGAAGGATGAGGCTGTTGTCCGCGGTATAGATGCACATATAGTCGCCGGCAGCGTCGATCCGTTCGATGCTGTCGACATCGACGCGAAAAATCTGCCCGCGATCCTTGATGTTGATCATCTTCTCATAGCGGTCGGCGGCGTGCGCATCGGGTGCTGCTTCGCCTTCGAATTCTTCCGCTGCCTCGGGTGCAACCTCGGCGAGAACGCTCTTCAGCCGCTCGACTTCGGCCACGCCGCGCTTTTCGGCAAGCCGCTGGCGCACGCGGTCGAGGGCATCGGCAAGCCGTTCGGGCTCGACGGGCTTCACCAGATAATCGACCGCCTGCGCCTCGAAGGCACGGATCGCATGGTCCGAATAGGCGGTCACGAACACAACGAGCGGAGGCTCGACCTCCATCAGGCCCTGGATCACGGAAAAACCGTCAAACCCCGGCATCTGAATGTCGAGGAATACGAGGTCGGGTTTATGTGTCTTGATCTTGCGGATGGCCTCGCGGCCATTCTGGGCGGTGTCGACCACCTCGACATCCGGATGCGCTTCGAGCCGCAGCTGCAGGCCCTGGGTCGCCAATTTTTCATCATCCACGAGGATGGTTCTAATCGTCATGTCTGTCCGGTTCCAATCGTCGCTTGTCCATCGGGCTGAAACGGAAACTCGATACGGACGGTGAAGCCGCCATCGGCGCCGGATTGCGCCTCGAACCGCTGCTGGTCACCAAAAGCCTGCGCGAGTCGGTCCCTGATATTGGCTAAACCCACACCCGTCGATTCCGTTGCATAGCCTGTGGTGGGGTCCCCACCCCCCGCTGACAATCCCGCGCCCGTGTCGGACACGGTAATCCGGACGTTTTCACCGGCAAGCTGCGCCGAAATGGTGATATCGGCGCCTTCTTCCTGCGGCGTTACGGCATATTTGATCGCATTTTCGATGAGCGGCTGGAGCAAAAGCGAGGGCAATCGCGCGCGCGCGACCGCGGGATCGATCTCAAAATGCGGGCGCAGCCGGTCCTCGAAACGCATCTTCTCGATGTCGAGATAAAGCTTCAGCGTCTCGATCTCCTGCGCCAGCGTCACCTGCGCGGTCGGCTCGTTGGCGAGCGTATAGCGCAAGAAGGCGGAAAGGCGCGAGAGCATCGCGTTCGCAGGCTCCGCCTGTTTCAGGAGCACGAGCGTCGAGATGCTGTTGAGCGTGTTGAACAGGAAATGCGGGTTGAGCTGATAGCGCAGCATCGCAAGCTGGGCTGAAGCCGCCTGCGTCTCGAGACGGAGCACGCGGTCATTCTGTTCCTCGAGCTGGAGGAAATAGTTGATCGCAAAATAGAGCGCCGACCAGGCAGCAAGCGATGTCGCATCGACATAGACGAGGGCGAGCAAGAGCCCCGTCAGGCCCGACTCGCTCTTGGGATTGACGACCTGCAGCACCCAGGCATCGATAAAGGCCCAGAGCGCCGCTGCGACCGCCATCAATCCGAAGCTTGCGCTCCACATCAAAATCGGCGGGCGGTTGAACAGGGCGCGATAACAGACCGACAGGAGCAGCGTCAGCGAAAAGCCCGTGATCGCGGACACAATCACGGGGACGAGGAAGGAGAGGGACTGACCCCCGGTGAGCCCCGAGACGCCGCGCAGGCAGAGCCAGGCGATCCAGCCCAGAATCTGCAGGTTCCAGAAGGCGCGGACCTTGTTGCCGAAAAAAGGGCCCGGCGAGGTCAATCCGAAGAATGGCATGGAGACGGCTCGCGTTACCCTGCTTCAGCGGCCCGGCGCGGACCGCCGGACGATGGCCGCGATCATTCCGCCGCGACCGGCGTCATGCGGTCGGTGCGCACCCGCGCCTGACCGAGGGGCTGCAGTTCCGAGCGGTGCTTCCAGACAAGTTCCTTGTAGCCAAGCGGGCGCCCGTCGTGCGCGGTGATCGTGACGGGGCCGATCGGCTGCTCGTCGCGTACGTCGACAAGAACCGGTGTGGACGGCACGCCCGCGCCCCATTTTTCGCCCCACTGGCGCAGCGCGATCATCGCCGGCAGCAGCTCGATGCCCTTTTCGGTAAGCTGATAGTGCACCTTGCGCCGATCCTCGGCCATTACCTCGCGCGCCATGATGCCATGGTCGACCAGCCGCGACAGCCGATTCGAGAGGATGTTGCGCGCAATGCCGAGTTCCTGCTGGAACTCCTCGAAATGATGGACGCCATTGAAGGCGGCGCGAAGGATCATGAATGACCAACGCTCGCCCATCGCCTCGAGCGCGAGCGGCAGTGCACATTTGCCGCCATCGAGATCATTCAACGGTTCGCGTAATTTTGCCATGGGCCAAGCCCTAACCCATTATCGGCGTCAACGCCAAAAATTTTGTCATCGGCCGCTACGGCGCGCGGGCGTCCTCCTCGGCCTGCGACCTTCGCCCGGAATAGCGGCCCATCGGGGTGGACGATCCTCATAAGTTTCGCATTGCATTTGGAGCGCGAGCGACGACATTGGAGACGATGCTCAGGCAGTATGAACTTGTCGAGCGCGTTCGCGCTTATGATCCCGACGTCGACGAGGCGTTGCTCAACCGTGCCTATGTCTTCACCGTCCAGAAGCACGGCAGCCAGAAGCGTGCCTCGGGTGACCCCTATTTCAGCCATCCTGTCGAAGTTGCGGGAATTTTGACCGACCTTCACCTCGACAGCGAAACGATCGTGACAGCGCTGCTTCACGATACGCTCGAGGATACGCTGACAACGCCCGAGGAGATCGAGCGGCTCTTCGGCGGCGACGTCGGGCGCCTTGTCGACGGGGTGACCAAGCTCAGCAAGATCGAGGCGCAGACCGAGAATGAGCGGGCGGCGGAAAATCTGCGCAAATTCCTGCTCGCCATGTCGGACGACATTCGCGTGTTGCTGGTCAAGCTCGCCGACCGGCTGCACAATATGCGCACGCTGCATTTCATCAAGAATCCGGAAAAGCGCCGCCGCATCGCCAAGGAAACGATGGATATCTATGCCCCGCTCGCCGAGCGGATCGGCATGTACGAATATATGCGCGAGATGCAGCTTCTCGCCTTTCGCGAGCTCGAGCCCGAAGCCTATGCGACGATCACCGGCCGCCTTGCCAAGCTGACCGCGGGCGGCAAGGACAAGGTCGCGGCGATCAGCCGCGAATTCAAGGAGCTGCTCGCGAAGAACGGCATCGACGCCGACGTTTCGGGGCGCGAGAAGCACCCCTATTCGATCTGGCGCAAGATGCAGGAGCGCCACGTCAGCTTCGAGCAGGTCACCGACATTATCGCCTTTCGCATCGTGACCCCAACCGATGCCGATTGCTATGCGGCGCTCGGCCTCATTCATCGCAAGTGGAAGATGGTCCCCGGGCGCTTCAAGGATTATATCTCGACGCCGAAGCGCAACGGCTACAAGTCGCTCCACACGACGATCATGCATCAGCAGAATATGCGGATCGAGATCCAGATCCGCAGCGTCGACATGCACCAGCAGTCCGAGTTCGGGCTGGCGGCGCATTGGGCGTACAAGCAGGGGGGCGCGGCGCCCGATGGACAGGCGGGGTGGATACGCGACCTGCTCGAAATTCTCGAACAGACGCACGATCCCGACGAGGTTTTGGAAAACACGCGCATCGCGATGTACCAGGACCGGATCTTCGCCTTCACCCCGAAGGGCGTGCTGCACCAGCTTCCCAAGGGCGCAACGCCCGTCGACTTTGCCTATGCCGTGCACACCGGCCTTGGCGATCGCACCGTCGGCGCCAAGGTCAACGGAAGGCTCGTGCCGCTCCGCACGCAGCTCGCCAACGGCGACACGGTCGAGATCCTCTCGTCGGACAAGCAGGTGCCCCAGCCCGCCTGGCTCGGCTTTGCGGTCACCGGCAAGGCGCGCGCCGCGATCCGGCGCCATGTGCGCTCAAAGGAAAAGGTCGAGCTCGCCGCCCTCGGGCGCAAGATGTACGACGAGATCGCCCGCCGCCTTCCCGGCAAGATCGGCGACAAGGCGCGCGCGGCCGCGATCGAACGGCTGAAGCTTGAGGACGACACCGCGCTCTATGTCGCCATCGGCAAGCGGCAGCTCAGCGACAATGCGGTGCTCGAGGCGCTGATGCCCGGCATTACCGCCGAGATGAAGTCCAAGCCCGGCAAGCTCAAGCAGGGGGCGGCGGTGTCGATCGAGGGTCTGACCCCCGGCGTCGCCTACAAGCTCGCCGATTGCTGCCACCCGGTGCCCGGCGACCGCATCGTCGGTCTCGCGCGTCCGGACGAGGGGATCGAGGTGCATGTCATCGACTGCCCGAGCCTTGCCGACGGGATCGACGCCGACTGGATCGACCTGCGCTGGCAGGAAGACAGCGAGGGCGGCAATGCGCGGCTGTGCGTCGTCATCCTCAACGAGCCGGGAACGCTCGCGGAAATGTCGGGCATTCTTGCCGCCAACTCGGCGAATATCACCAATTTGCGCCTCTCGAATCGCGAAGGCGATTTTCATACCTATGACATTGTCGTCGAGGTCCGCGACGTTCACCATGTCATGCGCATCCTCTCGGCGCTGCGCGCCTCGGATCAGGTCGTGCAGGCGGAACGGCTCTGACCCTTCCGCTGCCTTCATCGATCATCACGTCTGCGAGCCCGGGGCGCGGCCGCGCTCGGCGAGCGCGGTGCGGCGCTTCGCCGATGAGGACAAGGGTCAATCGGGATATTTGAGCGGGGGTCGCCAGCCGCCTTGATCGACCGCATCGCTGACCTTGTAGACCAGGCCCTTGCTGTTGAGGAACAGCTTCTCCATCTCGGGCCGGGTGAAGGGCCGCGAGCCGATGCGGCCGAAGATCGCGAGCTGCCCGCCTGTCTCGTCGACCGCGCGGTCGCGGTCGAGCCCCTTCGAGAGCGACAGCGCCGGCGCGGGCGTTTTCGCCCAGGCGATCAGCTCTGGCGCGGGCTTGGGCGAGAAACCGTAGAGACCCGGATTGTCGGGGCTGGTGAGCTGGAGCACCTTGATGCCGTTCCGCCCGTCGGCGACATAGGCGAAGAGCGAGGCATTGGTGGTCGCGACGATCACATCCTCGGCATCGGTCATCGTGCCGCCGAAGGTCAGCGGGGGCCCCGCGATGGGCGCGGCGGGGCGCGTGACGTCGACGATGACCAGCCCGTCGGCTTTCGCCGCAACATACAGGAAGGTGCGCGCAAGATAGAGTTTGCGTGCATCCGCGAGCCGCACCGTCCCCGAGGGCACCGGCACCGGCTGGTCCATATGGGTGATGTCGAACAGCTTCACGCCCTCGGCATCGGTGACCCAGAGATAGCGGAACTGCACCGCGCTCGCCCGCGCGTCGGTGAGCGGCAGCCGCGCGGTGATCTTCGGTTCAAGCGGGACCGAGAGATCGACCACGACGAGCCCGGTCTCGGCGGTGATATAGGCATAGTTGCCCGCGAGCGTGATGTGCCGCGCGCCGGCGAGCATATTGTCGGGGTTCCAGGTCAGCGCGCGGGTGAGGCGGTTGTTGCGGAATTCGCCGTCAGCGAGCGTGTCGACATCGACGAGGATCAGCCCTTCGACGCTGTCGGTGATCACCGCATAGCGATAGATGGGATGCAGCGCCTGCTCCTCATTTTCCGGGAAATTCTTCCGGATGAACTCGTTGCGCGCCATGCTGATCGGCTGATTTGTGCCGATCGCCATGCAGGTTGCATTCTTCGTCCTGACATGCGTGTCGTGCCCCAGCGGCGAGAATGGGGCGCGAACGATGCGTTCGGAGAAGCCCTTGTTGCCGATCGAGGCGACGTCGTAGACGCGAAAGCCGCCCTTGCCCTCGGCGACGAACATATATTCCCCGCGCTGCTGGAGGCAGTTCACCCGCCCGCTCGTCCCCTGGACGAAATTGTGAAACTCCTCGAGCGACCGGCTTTCGCCCGACCCCTTCTTGTCGAAGGTCTTGCCGCGCACCCAGTTCTTGAGCTCACGGCCATTCTGCTCGACATGCAATTTCCAGTAATCGGGATAGGCATAGCGCTGGAGATAGCTGCCGATAACGGCCTGCGGCTCGTCCCATTCGGTGACGCGCGTCGCCTGGAAGCCATCCTCGAGCCCCGACCAGACGTTGAGGCCGACGAAGTTGACGAAATTGGTGCCCAGAAGGAGGAGCTGGGACATGATCGCATTATTGTCGTCGGCCGCCGACAGGTGGCAGTCGGTACATTGCTTGGTTTCGCTCCGCCGCACCGTGTGCGGGAAGTGCGGCGCGAAAGCCTGGCTTGAAAAGCCCGCAGCGGAAATGGGCGCCTGCTGCACATAGATGCGCTCGCGGTTGATGTTCGTCGACGACAGGACAAGCGCCGAAGACGAGCGGATCGGCGCGATGATGCCGCGCGGATTGCCATCGGCGTCGGGCTCGCCGGGCTTGGTGAGCATGTGCCGGCCGAGCTGGAACATTTCGTCGCGCGCCACCTGCGGGTTGTAGGTTGCGAAATTGCGCGTCTCCTCCCCCTCGAAATGGTGCATCTTGGTCTTCCAGTTCGCCTCGATGGGCAAATGGCAGCCGCCGCAGCTCGTGGTCCATGACAGGTGGCAGGTGAAGCAGGCCATGCGCTCGTCGCCGTGGGCGCGGTCCTCGCGCGCGATGCCCGGTCCCCAGGCAAAACTGCCGTCCTCGGCGCCCGAGCGCGACATCAGCTTTGCGCGCGCCGCCTTGGCATTGAAATGCGGCCCCGGCGTCACCGCCTGCTTGACGAGGCTGACCTGCCATTCGAGCTTGGGGTCGACGATCGAACGTTGAATGAGCCCGGTAACCTCGCCGTCATCGCCATATTGGAACTCGAAGCGCCGCCGCCCGTCGGGGTTGCGCAGCAAGGCAAGGTTGGTTCCCTGCGGGCGCGCCGCGACGTTCGAGGTCAAGAGGTTGGGCAGCGCATCCGCGGTGCCGTGGCAGTCCTTGCAGCCGATCTCGATCGCGTTTGCGACCTCGCCCTGAATATAGCCATTGCCGTGGCTGTCCTGCGCGAAGTGGCAGTCGGCGCACTGCATCCCTTTTTCGGCGTGGATGTCCATCATATGGACGGCCTTGCCGGGATTGAGACCCGGCGGAACGAACTTGCCCTCGATGCCCGGCCTTTCCGGATCGGCGCTCGCAAGGCAGAGATCGCGCTGCTTCGCGTCCCCGTAATGCGCGCAGCTCTTGCGCCATTTCTCGGGGTCCCTGGGGTCGATGATATGCGCGCTGTCGGTGCCGTAGGTCGCCATATTCCCCTCGGCATCGAGCAGGTTGCCGCTGCGGTCGCGCTTGAAGACGCCGCGGAAGTTCCAGCCGTGGCCGTGATAGTCCGCGAACTGCGTGTCCTTGTTGCTCGCGTTGACGTCATAGACGTCGCGAAGGAACTCGACGTCGGACCACAGGCCGCGCGGGCTTGCGCCTTCGGGATTGCGCTCCAGCGTCCGGTGCACTTCGGCCGCGGACGGATAGCGCTGCTGCTTGTAGGTCTTGCGATACTCCGCCTCGCTCATCCCAGCCGGGCGCGGCGCGCTGTTCTCGGGTCCCGGCCAGAGCTGCGGCGCGTCCGATTCATAATCCCACATCGTGTATCCGAGGTAGGAGTTTAAGAAGATGTTCGGCTGGTGCATGTGGCAGTTCATGCACTGGGCGGTCGGAATCGCGCGGGTGAAGGCGTGGGTGATCGGATGCCCCGATTCGCCGCGCGGCTTCACCGGCGCCCCGGCCGCGGCATCCGCAGGATCAATGAGGGCGCCGTGCCCTTCTGCGCCGGGCGCATGCGCGGCCGCTTTAGCGTGGCCGCCGCCGTGGCCGCCGTCGTCCGGCTTCCATGTCTTGCCTGCGATGGTCGGATCGACCGTTGCGGTCTCGCCGTCGCGGCCAAAGGCGGCATAGGTCAGGCTGTGCCGCGGCTCGCGGTCGTTGGCGTAGATGACATGGCAGCCCGCGCAGCCCGACTGGCGATAGTCGCCGGGCTGGTCGTTGGTCCCCATGAACCACATATAGGGGTCGTTGAGGCGCGTCTTGTGGATGTTGAGCACCGCGATCGCGATGCGCAGCCCGGTGCCCGGACCGCGGTTCGACTGCTTGAGGTCGGGGCGTCCGGGCTCCTCGAGCCGCTGGATGCTTCCGGTCGGATTGGGCAGGCCAATCTCGGGGAACTGCGTGTTGATGTTGCGTCCGCCGCGTTCGAAGACGCGAAACACGTCGCTCGGCGGCATCACGCTCCAGCGCGGCAGCGGATAGAGCCGCGCGAGCGCGCCGCGCTTCGTCTCGCTGTCGGAGAGGATCTTTTCTGACGCAAAACTCGGCTTGCACGCCTCTTTATACTCTTCTGCGCTCAGCAAGGACGAGGGGGAGAGGACGCACGCCGGCTCGCCGGTCCGCGTATAGGCTTCGCCGAAGATCGACTTCTTGAAGGGAACGATGCCATTATTATAGGCGCCGCCCGCCCAGAACATCGCCGCGGTCGACATCAAGGAGCGCTCGGCGGCCTCGATGATCTCGAGGTGACACGCGCCGCAGGCCTCGCGCGCGACCCGGTAGTCGCTCGGATTGACGAAGCGGATATATTCGGGCGCTTCCTTGTTGAGCAGCGTATAGCTCCGCTTCGGGTTCGCCGACGTCTCCCCCCACGCGCCGGGGAGCGTTGGCTGCGGATGCGCGCGCTTCATCACCGCCTTGTTCGAGGGATCCTCATAACCGAGCTTCGGGTCGCCAAATTCGCGCGCATCCCCGCCATGGCAGTCGGTGCAGCCGAGCCGGACCGCGGGGGTCGCGTGCATCGTGGGCCGATCGGTCCGGACATGACAGCTGTAACAGCCTTCCGACTTCGCCATCATCTCGGCCTCGCTCTGCTCGCGCGGTGCAGGCGGCGTAAAGCGATACTCGACCTTGACCGGCTTTTCCTCTTCGGATGCGCTGACCATCTGCGCGGCAAAGGCCAGCGACATCAGCAGGAAGGCGGCAATGGCGAAGAGCTTGCGGTGCATGGCCTAGAAACTCAAAATCATGTTGGCGAGGATCGACACGTAAATGTCGTCCCGCTGCTTGTTATCGAACAGATCCTTGAACCCCGCGCCGGGGACGAGGACGGCCGCGCTCAGCCGCCCGACGATGTTCTGCGTGGCCTTGGGCCGCCAGATGCCGGCGAGCGACAGGTCCCAGCCGATATCCCTGGGGATCGAGCCCTCGCTGCGCAGCACCTGGAGGCTCGATGTATTTTCGAACCAGAGATGATTGAGGTTGGCGCTGACACGCACTTGCGGCGACAGGTCGAAATCGCCGCCGGCGCCGACGAGGATCGTGCCCGGATTGTTGAAGTTCGACTGGCCTTCTTCCTTCGAGGAGCGCAGCGAGTTCAATATGCCGTTGCGGCCGTTGATCGAAATCACGCGCCCGCCGCCTGCAAAGGGGATGGTCTGGCGGATCCAGTAGCTGGTGTCGGCGCCTGCGAAGATCGGATTTTCGAAGATCGCGTCGAACCCGCCCTCGGTACGATTGTAGGGATCGCCGTCGCCGGTTGCGTAAAGTCCCGACAGGCGAAAGCGCATCCAGTCCCGGTCGTAGCTGAGCTCGGCTGCCCCGAACCCGGCGCGGATCTTCGCCGGCTCGCTCGTGAAGAAGCTGTTCCGGTCCTTTCCGAGTGCAGCATAGAGGCTGGTGGTCAAATTGAGCCGGCCGATCCGGCCGTCGGCGCTGTAGCCAAGATAGACGACATCATAATTGCGCCCACGCAAATCGCCGAGGAGCGCCGGGCGCACGGGAAAACCATTATGGTCGATCTGGACGTCGTTCTTTTCGCGGTTGATGTTCCACGTGGCGCTGAGCTGGCTGGTCAAGCCGACGAAAGGAAAGTCCTGCCGATAGACATTGGCGGTCAGGATGAAATCGTCACGCGGCGTCTGGGCGATATCGTTGAGGCCGCTGTTGGTATCCTTTTCGAGCCGCCAGAAGGCCGCCAGATTATACTGGAAGCGATTGTTGTCGCGATTGCCGAAATAGCGGATCCCGAGCTGACTGTCGTTGAACAGGAACCCGCGAAAATCGCTCTGAAAGGGCTGGATGCCGACGCGGATCGAGTGGAAGTCGTAGCGGTCGCTGTCGTTGCCCAGATGCTTGTCGATAAAGGCTTCCTGCACCCCGACGAAATGGTCGAAGCGGTGGCTCTTCTTCGATGGACGCACGTCGAGCACGCGCCGTTCGGGCACGTCGACATAGTTGATATTATAGGCCAGCGTCAGGCGATATTCGACGTCGGGGGGCTTGAAGGCGGTCGAGCCCTTGATCAGCGCGAAGCCGCCGATGAAGGTCTGCGCCGCGACGAAGCTGCGGTTCTTTCCGAACACGTCGAGGCTGCCGGGGCGCGCCGTCGTCTGGACACCGTTGGGGATCGGAAAGGTCCGTGGTTCGAACACGCTGTCCGATATGAGATTGGCGACGAAGAACCAGTCGTCGCCCTTGATCGGCAGCCACTTCACCTTGCTGCGGTCGATGGGCCGATCGCCCTTCAATGTGTTCTGGTGATAAGGGTCGAACCAGCGTTCCTTGACCACGCCCAGCGTCTCGATCAGCCGCCAGCGGTCAGGGATGGGGAGCTGGTCCTCGATTCCGGGAAAGGCTTCGGGCGGGGGCGGGCGAAGCGCCCCTTCATTGTCCTGTGTCAGCCGGTCGGGAAGAATGGGGTTATAGCCCGGCCGGCGGCGGCCATCGAGGATCTGGGTGGCGAGGTCATCGCCGATCGCCTCCTGCCAGTCGGCCGGCGGAGGCGGGGGAGCAAGCTCGTCGAGCGAAGGTTCGCCAGCGGCCGGCTGCTCGGCAGCGGGAAGCGGCGCAGGCGCGGGTGCCTCGCCCGGAGCGCCCTGTGCCGCAAGGCTCGCGATTAGTGGCCAAAGGCTGCTCCCCCCCATCATCGCCTAGAGCCCATCGCAGACATTTTGCTGGCCCGTGTCGAGGAAGGGCGCGAAGGGACAGCTGATGTAACGCAGCCGAACCGTCGCCCCATCCTGGAGCCTGACGACGATGCGGTCCGCGCGCAGATCCACCGGCGCGTTGCCGATGCCGCCCGTCCTTCCCCCGCCGTTATGAGCGCCAAGGAAGCTGATCATGTCGTCCTGGTCGATGCCGTCGCCCGAGACGCCGATGCCCCCGACGAGGCGGTTGCCGCGGTAGATGGGGACCGACCCGGGGAAGATCTGGATGCCGTTCTGCAACCGGTTGTGTCCCGGCGCGACGTCGGGAAGCGTCGTGCAGCGCTGCGGCGTGTCCGTCGCGCTGGCGCCCGACACATAGGCGAGATGCTGGCCGAGATTGCCGATGATCAGCGCCGACTGCAGCCCAGTCGAGAAGGGGTTGAACTGCGCAATCGGGCGCGACAGCGGGCCGTGCGGGCGCCCGACTTCGCCATCGGGAAAATAGGGGCGCGACAAATTGCCGCCCGAGCGGTCGGCGAAAGCAACCTTGCCCGTCAGCGCCGATGGATCGCTGAGGAAGCTGCGCAGCGCGGGGACGAACTGGCGCACATCGGCGCTGGCGTTCGCCGAAAGCTCGGCGCCCGCCTGCGCCGCCGAGAAGAAGGTCGCGGTTCGCGCCTTTTGCAGGCTGACGTCGGCGCCGAATATCGGCGCATCGGGCGACCTGACGATGCCGAGAATCTCGCCGTGGGTGTCGACGATGCTGATCGTGACCTGCGCGCGGCTGTCGAGCGGGCGGCGGATCTGCGCGCGGGCGCGGCTCATCACCGCAAAGGCTTCCTCGAGCAGCGCGCGCACCTCGGCAGCGGTCAGCGGCGCGCTGTTCGACGCGCCGTCGGTGCCGCTGCGGATCGGGAAGCGGTTGGCGCCGCTGCCATTGGTCAGGACGAACGCGTCGCGGTTCGAAAATTCGCCTGGCATCGAGGGGCGCACGCCCGACGCCTCGCTACCATAGGCGGTCCCCGCGATCACCGCGGCGTTGGCATAGCCGGTAACCGCGATCAGGCTTCCCGCGCTCCCGTTGAGGCTCGCAAAGCTCGCGCCGCCGCCCGTCATCAGCCCCGCATAGGTCGCATCCGAAAAGCGCAGGCTCGTCCCGTCGACAGTGATCTTGTCGGCCGTAATGCTCGCCGGCGCCTCGAAGCCGCGCGTGCCGGCGAGCGCGATAAACTCCTCGGCATCATTGTCGATGTCGAGGATATTGGGATCGCTCCCGTAATCGCCGTCGCCCATCACGCCGATGCCGCCGACAAGCACGCCGTTCTTGTAGAGCGGCAGCCCCCCGGGGTCCGCGGCGAGACCGAGCGGCGAGCGCTTCGGGCCGATCAGCGCGGCAGCGCCCGCGGCGCCGAAACGCGACGAGAAATCACTGCACGGAAGCTGGCTGAACTGCACCCCGAACAGCGGCCCGCTTTCAAGGCCGACCGTCGTGGGCGCAGGCGGAAAATGCTCCTGAACGATCTGGCTCGCGGTCCGCGTCGAAAAGGCGTTGCCGCCGCTCGACAGATAGGCGCCCGTTATCGCCTTTGCGATCGCACCCGCCTCGGCAGGGAAAGTCACGTTCTGCGCGTCGATATTCGCGCCATTAGGGGCCGCCGAGGTGGTTGCGGTCGCGCGCGCACCATTCATGCGGAAAACGGCAAGGACATTCCCTACGCGGTCGGTGACCGCGATCATCGAGGGGAGGCTTCGCGCCTGGGCCTCGGCGATGGCATTTGCGAGGATCTGTTGCACCTCGGCGACGCTCAGCGCTGCGGCAGCAGGCGGCGTATAGAGCCCGCCGGAGGGCGCCGGGGTGGGCGTCGGCGCGGGACTCGGCGTCGGGGTACTGCCGCCGCCGCCCCCGCCTCCGCACGAGGCGAGGAGAAGCGCGCCAAGCGCGGCAAAAGCGGTCGAGCGAAAGAGGGAAGAGCGCGTGGGCATGAGCGTCACCGCAGGGCCTGGATCGCGCGCACCGCGCGGCCGAGTGCGGCCTGGAAATCATTGGGCTTGTAGGCGTTAGGGTCCTTGACCGCCGCATAGGCGCGGTCGAGATCGGCCCGGATTCCCGCCGCAGCGCCCACCGTCACCCGTCCCGACGACACCATCGACCCAAGCAGGGTGTCGACCCCCATCACCGCTTGCGATGAACCTGCATAGTCGGTGAAGCGGTCGTTTATCGTCTTTGCCGCGATGGCATCGACGAGCGCGAAGGCGTCGGTGCCCGAAAAGCTGCGCGACGCAAAGGCTGCCTTGAGCGCTGCGACCGTCTGCGCAAGGGCACCGGCCGCGGCGACAGCGCTCGGCCGGTCGGTGGCAAGCGCGCGGTGGAAGGCGGCGCTGCGCGCGCCGAGCTGCTCGGCAAGTCCGGGCGCCGCGAGGCGCGCTGCCGCCGACAGCATGATCAGATTCTCGTCATTATAGGGCGGCATGCCCTCGGGAAGGCCGGGGCGCCCCGGGTTGGCGAGGCTCGTCTTCACGGGCTTTGCCTGGTCGTAGATGCGGCGGTGACAGCTATGGCAGTCGAGAAAGTAGAATTCGGGGAAGACACCCTCGGTTCCGCGCTTCGACTGGAAGAGGGTGAGGCTGCGTTCAAGCGCGGTCGCCTGTCCCACCGCCCACATCTGGACATGGTCCGTGTGCCCGCCTTGCGCCCCGAATTTGCGCCAGCCATAGTCGCTGTCCTCATCATGGTGCGCCTGGAGCGCCGAGAAGAGATCGAGCTCGAACGAAATGCGCGGATGCCCCGCCGCCATGATACGGTGGGTGACAAACTGTCCCTCGCCCGCCGATCCGAAATGGCAGTCGACGCAGACGCCCGCGCGCACCACGGGGTCCTCGAGCTTGCGAAGGCCTGCACGAAGGTTCGCAAGATGCTTCTCGCGCATTTCCGCACCGGGATCGGGGTTGGGTCCCACCCCGGCATAGTGGGTGGCGATCCAGCTGCCCGCGGGGCCATGGCACGTCTCGCAGCTCACCCCATCGGCAAGCGGCGCAGTGCCGCGGCTTGCCGCGGCATCGCTGTGGCAGCCCAGGCACATCGCAGCGCGGCTCGGGTCGCCGATGCCGAGATTGCGCGCGATGAACTGGCTGCGGCTGTTCGAGAGCACAGCCCAGGCGCGGCTGTGTGCGCCCCCCGGGGTCGAGGGCTCCTGCCATTTCATCAACTCGTCCTGGCGCACGACGGTACCGTCGCCCTCCATCCGGCCGTGACAGGTCGAGCCCGCGCACGAGGCAACGCCAAGGAAACGCCCGCCGCCATCTCCCTGCGAGCGCGCCGGCGGCGCCGCGATGAGAGCCGCGAGCGCCAGGGCCGCGAGCATCAGCGCAAAGCCCGCCAATGCCGCCCAAGGCCGATCGCCGCGCCCCTGTCCAGCGTGCGTCGTCATCCGCAACCGTCCCCTTTTTTCTCGCCCGGCGCTTTTGCCCTCGAGCGGCCTCTTACACCACCCCGAACGCCAGCATCGCGTCGGCCACCTTCTTGAAGCCTGCGATATTGGCGCCCTTTACATAATCGACATAGCCATTGCCCTGGTCGCCATAGGTCAGACAGCGCGAATGAATGCCGGCCATGATGTCTTTCAGCATCTGTTGCAGCTCGTCTTCGCTCCAGCTGCGCCGCGCGCTGTTCTGGCTCATTTCAAGACCCGACACCGCAACGCCCCCCGCATTCGCCGCCTTGCCCGGCGCGTACATGAGCTTCGCATCGCGGAAAATGTGAACGCCTGCAAGGTCGGTTGGCATGTTCGCGCCCTCGCTGACGGCGATGCAGCCGTTCTGGACGAGCGTTTTGGCGTCCTCGCCATTGAGCTCGTTCTGCGTCGCGCAGGGCAGGGCAACGTCGCAAGGCACGCCCCACGGCGTCTTTCCGGGCACGAATGTCGCCGATCTGAACTCGCTGACATATTCCTCGATCCGGCCGCGACGGTGGGTCTTGTGCGCCTTCACCCAGTCGATCTTCTCCTGCGTGATACCGTCAGGATCATGGATGAAGCCGCCCGAATCGGAGAGGGTGAGCACCTTGCCGCCCAATTGGACGACCTTCTCGGCCGCGTGCGTCGCGACATTGCCCGAACCTGAAATGACGGCACTCTTGCCAACGAGGTCCTGGTCCTTGGCCGCCAGCATGTTGGCGAGGAAATAAACCGCGCCATAGCCCGTCGCCTCGGTCCGGATCAGCGAACCGCCCCATTCGAGCCCCTTGCCGGTGAGTACCCCGGTAAATTCGTTGGTGATCCGCTTATACTGGCCGAACATGAAGCCGATCTCGCGTCCGCCGACCCCGATATCCCCCGCGGGCACGTCGATGTCGGCGCCGATGTGGCGATAAAGCTCGGTCATGAAGCTCTGGCAGAAGCGCATGATCTCGCGAACGCTCTTGCCCTTGGGGTTGAAGTTCGACCCGCCCTTGCCGCCCCCCATGGGCAGTCCGGTCAGCGCATTCTTGAAGGTTTGCTCGAACGCGAGGAACTTGAGCACGCTTTCGGTGACGCTCGGGTGGAAGCGGATACCCCCCTTATAGGGGCCGATCGCATTGTTGTTCTGGACACGCCAGCCACGCTGGACACGGATATTGCCATTGTCGTCTTCCCAGCAGACGCGAAACGACACGACCCGGTCGGGTTCGGCGATGCGGCGCAATATCTGCTGCGAATGATATTCTTCCTTGTCGGCGATGAAGTCGAAAATATCCTCGGCGACTTCCTGCACCGCCTGGACGAACTCGCTCTGCCCCGGATTGCGCTTCTTCACGCCCTCCATGAACGTCGGAAAATCGACGTGATCCGAAACTGCCATGCACCCCTCCCCCTTCTTGCTCAAACCGGGAAAATTGGTGCGACCCCATTGTTTTACGAAATTGTCGTTGACCGACCTTGCCCGATAAAGGCTACACCATCACCGCGCAATGGCAAGATGGCAGCAGCGCTGCCGGCAGCTTTTTCATGCGCGATGCGGAAGGGGCAAAAATGAGTGAGACCAAGGGCCTGTCGGGTGCCAACCGCGCGATATTGATCGCTGCCTTCGTGCTGCTCGCGGCGGCCGTCGGCTATGCGATGTGGCGCGATGCAGGCGCGCCGCCGCCCCGTGCCGAGGCTGGCGGCGCAGCGCCCGCCGATGCAATCGGCGCGCTGGAGGACCGCACCCGGCGCGAGCCCCGGAGCATCGAGGCGTGGACGATGCTGGGCGCGGCGCGCTTCGATATGGGCGATTTTAAAGGGGCGGTCGCGGCCTATGAAAAGGCGGTGGCGCTCGCCCCGGAAAGCGCGCCCATCTGGTCGGCGCTCGGCGAGGCGCGGGTGATGGCGAGCGAGCGGGACCCCTTGCCGGCCGCGGCGCGCGAGGCCTTCGACAAGGCCATCGCGCTCGATGCGAAGGATCCGCGCGCGCGCTATTTCATGGCGGTGAAAAAGGATATTGCGGGCGATCACAAGGGCGCAATCGACGACTGGTTCGCGCTGCTTGCCGACACGCCGCAGGGCGCGCCGTGGGAGGCGGATCTTCGCCGCACGATCGAGCAGGTCGGAGCAATCCACAAGATCGAGGTCGCAGACCGGCTCGCACGGACGCAGGCGCGGCCCTTGACGCCTGACGAGCTTCCCGTCGCTGCGCGCGCGATCCCCGGCCCGAGCCGCGCCGAAATGGAGGCCGCCGCGCAGCTTCCCAAGGGCCAGCAGGATGCGATGATCGCGGGCATGGTCGACGGGCTCGAGGCGAAGCTGAAGGCGAACCCTGGCGATGTCGACCGCTGGATCATGCTGATGCGCAGCCGCATGACGCTGGGCGAGACCGCCAAGGCTGCGCAGGCGCTCAAGGACGCGGTCGCCGCCAATCCGGACGCGGCTGCGCGGCTCAAGGCGCAGGCCGGTTTGCTCGGGGTGCCGGGGGCGTAGGCGCGCTGCGCCCCCGCACCCCCGCGCCCCTTCTAGAACTTGACGCTCACCCCTGCCGTGATGCGGCGGTCGGTGAGGCCCTGGAAGCAGAGCAGCGCCTTGTTGTTGACGCAATATTGGTTCTGGTCGCCGCGCAGGAGGTTGATCCCCTCGACCCCGACATTGATGTGGTCGTTGATGTCGTAATTGATGCTGGCGTTGAGCTGGCCGCGGGCGCCATTGATCAGCGGCAGGCCGAAGAAGAAGGGGTCGGTCGAGACATAGCTCGATCGCCACGTATAGCGCAGCCGGGCGTTGAGGCCGTATTTGTCGTAGAAGAGCGTCGCGTTATACGCATATTTCGACAGGTTCGCGAGGCTGATCAGGTCCTGCGCGCCGGGGTGCCCGAGCTGGGTGAAGACGGTGCGCGGGCCGTCCGCCTCGCGATACTCGCGCGCCGAGCCGCCGGTCTTCTGATAGGTGAAGTTGCCGATGAAGCCGAAGCCCGAGGCGAAGCCCAGCACATCCTCCCACGCCGACAGGTCATGCTGAAGGGCGATTTCGATGCCGGTCTGCGTCGTGGTGCCGGGAACATTGAAGGTCGAGCTGCGCGGGACGCAGATGCCGACACCCTGAATGGGATTGTTGATGTTGCGGTTGGCAATCGGGTTGTAGATGCCGCCGCCGGGGCAGGAGGGATCGATCGAGATGTTGAGATTGCCATCGGCGTCGAGATTGGGAGCCGGGTCCTCGTGCCGCTGCGCGAACAGATTGGTGCGGCTCTTGTGAAAGAGGCCGACGCTGATCAGGCTTGAGGGGGCGAAATAATATTCGCCCGACAAGTCAAACGACCAAACCGCTTCGGGAACGAGGTCCGGATTGCCGACCGCAACCGGCGTGTTGGGGCCGGTGCCGAACGAATAGGAGGTCGACAGCGTGTCGAAGTTCGGGCGCCGGATGTCGCGCGAGATGCCGGCGCGCACGAGGAACTTGTCAGCGGGCTCAAGGACGAGGCTGAGCCGCGGGAGCAGGAAAGTGTAGTGGCTCTTCGCGACGATTTGCCCGGTGACCTCGCCGTTTGCGATATTGTTGCCGATCGAGGCGAGGCTGGTGCGCAGCCACCGGACGCCGACATTGCCGCGCAGCGGCATGCCCGCGATGTCGCCTTCCATATTGGCCTGGAAATAGGCTGCGCTCGTTGTTTCCTTGATCTTGAAGAAGCCGGAAAAGGATTCGGTCGGCGTTTCGAGCGTCGCGACCGGCGGGCCCTGGGTGGCCGCTGCATTGCTCGCCGCGATCGCTTCGTTGAGTGCGTCGAGCACCCGCCCCGGGTCGCGGAATGCGAGCCCGCCATCGATGAGGAGAAAGTCGCCGAAATAAAGATCGCGCCCGTCGGCCGCGTTGAAATTGCTGGGCCCGGGAATGAGGATGTCCGAGAACAGATCGCCCGATGGCCGGTTCCACGCATTGGTGGTGTGCGTGAGACTGACGTTGCGGGAGAATTCAACATTCTCGGCCGAGGTGCGGTTCCATCGATAGCCGATGTCGATCGAGGTCACGAAGGGGTTGAGGTCGCTCGTGTCATAATGGACGTCGAGCCGGCCGGCGCGCTCCTGATTGTCGGTGGTATTTGCCCCCTGCGCCACCTGCTGCAACCGGTAATTGGCGGGGTCGAGCAACTGCGCGGTCGTCGGCGCGAAGGGGCTCGACTGATCGATGCCGAATTGCAGCGTGCCGCCCCGCAGGTCGAATGCCAGCGGTACGCCGTTGTCGAGGCTTTGCCCGATGACGGGCTGGGGGCCGTTCGGGTTGATGAAATCGAGCGTGGTCGAGAAGTTCGGGAATCGCGACTTCGAGGTCGACAGCGAGACCTCGGCGCGCACGCTGAGCTTGTCGGTCGCGTCCCACTGGGTGCCCAGATCGAAAACGCGGCTCTTGGTCACGCGCGCCCCTGTGTCGCTCGACATGCGCATGTTGGGATCGATCAAGGTGCCCGTCGAGCCCCCGATGCCGATCGTGCCCGCGACCGCGGCCTCGACCGTGCCGAGATTGACCGGGCCGTCGGGGCCGTTGAGGCTGCCGAAGTCGACCGTCTCGAAGGCGGTGTTGTTCATCGCATCGACGACCGAGGGGGTCGCGGTGCCCGAAATCTGGACCCGGTGGCTTTCCTGCGCGCGCCTCTGGTTGTTGAGCGTTGCGTCGAAATAAAGCTTCAGATTGTCGTCCGGCTTCCACTCGAGCGCAGCGGTGCCGTTGTAGGTTTCATATTCGTAATTCTCGAGCCCCTGCTGAAGGAACTGGATACGCAGGAAAGGAAAGGCCTCCGCGCTCGGCCCCGATCCCGGGAGAACGACTGCGTCGCGGTCGACGCGCGGCTTGAACGCGGCGACGTCCTGGCGCGCGTAGCTGCCGCTCAAGACGATGCCGATCTCGCCTATTCCGGTCTCCCAATTGTTGCCGACGGTCGCGGAGAGCCGCGGCAGGGTGGATTTTGCAAGGTCGCTGTTCTCCATTTGCGCGCGCGCCGCGATCAGCGGTCCCTGCAAGTCGAGCGGGCGGATCGTGCGAAGGTTGATCGTGCCGCCCACCGATCCTTCGATCGTCTGCGCGGTCGGCACCTTGACCACCTCGACCGAAGCGATCAGCGATGCAGGCAGATCCTCGAAGCTGATCCCCGACCGCCCCGCGCCCGACCCGACGGTCGACACGCCGTTGATCTCGACGCGGTTGGCGTCGGTGCCGCGGATCTGCACCGCATTGCCGACGCCCGCCTGGCGGGTGATCTGAACCCCGGTGACGTTTTCGAGCACTTCGGCGAGATTCTGGTCGGGCAGCTTGCCGATATCCTCAGCCTGGATCACCTCGACCAGATTGTTTGCGTCGCGCTTTTCGACGAGGGCGTTCTGAAGCGAGCTGCGGATCCCGGTGACGATGATCGCGTCGCCTTCGCTCTCGTCGGCCGCTGCCTCCTGCGCCTTGAGCGGCGCTGCCGTCATGACCAGTGCCGTGCTCGCGAGCAGCGTTCCAAGCACGTGCGAACGCCTTGCGGCTACCCCTGTCCCCACCCGTTTCATCGACTCTCTCCCTCACCACTTCTGGTTATGGCAGAGACGCTGGATTGGTCTGCATTAAATGTCAACCAATGATGCATACCAAGAAATATTATAGCAGGCGATAAGTGGTAGGACATTGTGTCATACCAATTCGAGCGCGAGCAGCCCGGGGGTTTGAACATTTAGCGGTACGGGCTTGAAATCGAGGGCGGCGCCGGGGGAGGCCGGCCCGGGGAGCTGTCAGAAATCGGGCAGCTTCTGCTGGGCAAAGCCCCAGCCCTTGAGCTCGGCGCTCGCGGCGCGGGTCAGAAGCTCCTCGGCGTCGCCGATGGTCCAGCGGGCCGGGCTTTCGATGCCCGCAAGCGCGTCCCACCCGATCGGGGCGGCGACGGGCGCGCCTTCGCGCGCGCGCGCCGAGTAGGGCATGATCGCAGTGCTGCCGCGCTGGTTGCGCAGATAATCGATGAAGATCTTTCCCTTGCGCTTTGCCTTGCTCATCGTGGCGACATAGCGATCGGGCTCGGCGAGGCTCAGCGCTTCGGCGAAACGCTTCGAGAAATCCTTGTGCTTCTCCCAGCTATGCCCAGGCTCGAGCGGCACCACGACGTGGATGCCCTTTCCGCCCGAGAGCATGGCGAAGCTGACAAGGCCGATGTCGGCGAGCTGGCGGCGAAGGTCGACCGCCGCCTTCTTGACCTCGGCAAAGCCGAGCCCCTCATCGGGATCGAGGTCAAAGACCATGCGATCGGGTGTCTCGAGCGCGTCGACGTGGCTGTCCCAGCCGTGAAACTCGATCGTTCCCATCTGGACGCAGGCGAGGATGCCTTCCGCATCCTCGACGTAAAGATAATCCTCGTGTCCTCCGTCCTTCTCGCGGATCGGGACATGATGGACATGGCCGCCGAAGCTTCCCGCGTCATGCTTTTGGAAGAAGCATTTTTTCGCCCGCCCCTGCGGACAGCGTACGAGGCTGACGGGACGCCGAGCCATGTGCGGGAGCATGACGGGCGCGACGGCTGCATAATAGTCGGCGAGATCTCCCTTGGTCGCCTTGGCCTCGGGAAAGATCACCCGCTCGCGGTTGGTGATCACGATGTCGCTGTCGGGCGCGGGAGCGGGCTGCGGCGTTTCGGGGGTCACGTCCTTTGCCTCCTTGTCGTGGCGCAAGCCCAGAAAACTTGCATGGCGCACCGATCCGCTTGCGGTGAATTCAGCAAAGGCGATTTCGGCGACGAGGTCGGGCCTCAGCCATCGGACATGGCGCGCCGCAGCCTTGTCAACCTCGAGCGGCGCGCTCTTGCGCTCGCGCCGCGCAAACTGCTTCGCAAGCTCGGCCATGACCTTCGTGTCGAAGCCCGTTCCGACATTGCCCTTGTAGACAAGTTCGTCGCCCTCGCACTGCGCGAGCAGCAGCGAGGAGAAGGGGCGCTGCTTCGTCGACGAGGGCTTCCAGCCGACGATGATGAATTCCTGCCGCCGGGTGCATTTCACCTTGACCCAGTTTTTCGTGCGGCGGCCGGAATAGGCCGCGTCGGCGCGCTTTGAAATAATGCCTTCCTGTCCTGCCTTGCACATTGCGCCGTAAAGGGTTTCGCCCGCGCCGATCACATGGTCCGCGACCGCGATTGGGGGGCTCGCATCGCGCAGCAGCGCTTCCAGCCGTTCCTTGCGTTCCAGATTGCCAAGGTTCGCGAGCGACTTTCCGCCTTCTTCGAGCAGATCGAACGCGAAGAATCGCAGCTCGGTCTGCTCGTCCTGCGCCCCGTGACCGCGCTTCAGCACGGCCTGCAGCGATGAGAAGTCGGGGTTGCCATCCTTGCCATAGGCAACGATCTCGCCGTCGATCAGGCACGGCGGCAGGTCGAGCGCGGCAATGTGACGCACGAGCGGCGCGAATTTTTCGGTCCAGTCGAGCCCGCTTCGCGTGTAGACGTGCACGTCGCGGCCGGCCGCTGCGATCTCGGCTCTATAGCCATCGAATTTGATCTCGTGCATCCAGCCGTTTCCCGCCGGCACTGCATCGACCAGCGTTGCAAGCTGCAGCGGACGAAATCCGGGGGGCCTCGCGCGCCTGGCGTTCGCCCTTGGCCTGGCGACCTTCCTGTTATGCGCCGCGGCCGCCTTCATCTTCTTCGTGAAGGCCGCGCCCTTTGCGCCTTCGAGCGATTGCTCGCCGCCCTCGTCGCCCGCGATCTCGGCCATCGTGCGTCCCGTGAGCACGCTGGTGAGGTGGCGGCCGGTCAGATCGTCGCTCCCGCCGGCCTCGGCATCCTTTACCTTGCGAAGGAGCCAATTCTCACGCTTCTCGCCCGGACGCGGTTTCATGCGGACGAGCAGCCACTCGCCCTTCATCCGCTGCCCGTCGAGGATGAAGTGGAGGTGGCCCTTTTCGATGTCCTTCGCGCTTTTTCCCTCGACCGGCGCCCAGCTGCCACTGTCCCACAGCATCACCGTGCCGCCGCCATATTCGCCCTTCGGAATCACGCCCTCGAATTCGGCATAGGCCATCGGATGATCCTCGGTACGCACGGCAAGGCGCTTGTCGTCGGGGTTGGCGCTCGGCCCCTTGGTCACCGCCCAGCTCTTGAGCACGCCGTCGGCTTCGAGGCGAAAGTCATAATGGAGGCGCGTCGCATCATGCTTCTGGACGATGAAGCGGTGACCTGCACCTTTTTCGATCTTCCCCGCAGGTTCGGGGGTCAGCGCGAAGTCGCGCTTGGCGTTGTAAGGGGCGAGGGGGTCTGCGCGTGCCATCTTACGCCCGCTTCCTTGCGGGGGCCTTTCGCGCGGGCGCCTTCTTCGCCGGTTCCTTCCCGGCGTCCTTTTCGGGCGCTTTCTTCTTGCCCTCGACCGAGGCCTTGAGGGCGGCCATCAGGTCGATGACATTCGACCCGCGGTCGATGCCCGCCGGTTCCTCGACGTCCTCCAGAACTTTCTTGCCCTTGGCCTTCGCCTTCTTGGCGATCACGCGTTTCAGCGCGTCGACATAATGATTGTGATAATCCGATGCATCGAACTTGCCGCTCTTCTTGTCGATCAGCGTTTCGGCAAGGTCGAGGAGGTCTGCGTCAGGCTTTCCATTGCCGACGTCGCGAAAATAATTGGCGGCCTTGTTCACCTCGTCCGCGTAGCGCAGCACCTCGAGCACCAGCCCGCGCCCGCAGGGGCGCAGGCCTACAAGCTGTTCCTGCCCGCGCACCGAGAGCTGGCCGAGCCCCACCTTCTTCGTGCGCCGCAGCGCCTCGCGAAGGACGATATAGGCTTCTTCGGCCAATTCATCGGCGGGCACCACATAATAGGGTTTGGCGTAATAGAGGATGTCGATGTCGCTCGCGTCGACGAACTGGACGAGTTCGAGGGTGCGCTTGCTCTCGAGCTTGACCGCCTCGATCTCCTCATCCTCAAGAAGGACATAATTTCCCTTCGAGGTCTCATAGCCCTTGATGATGTCATCGGTGTCGATCGCGCCAATGCCGGGCACGATTTTCTCATAGCGGATCGGTTTGCCGCTCGGTTCGTGAATCTGGCGGAAGCTGATGCCCGCGCCCGACTTGGTCGCGGGGTAGATTTCGACGGGGATCGACACCAGCGCGAGCCGGATTTGCCCCTTCCAATAGGCGCGTGCGGCCATCGAGAGTCCTTTCGCTGCTTGCATCTCAAATGATCGGCGCGCCCGCGGGTTCCGCAGCTCATGCGCTGCGCCGACTTAACGCTCTTTTCATGCGGGCATGCGAGGATGGGAGCTCTTCGCATCGCGGGAAAATCTATGTCGTTCGTCCACGAGCTCCGCCGATTGCGCGCCGAGCATGCCGAGCTCTTGCGGCTCGCGCGCGCGCTCACCGAACTTCTGGGTGCATCCGCTGCACCGCCATCGGCTGTGATCGAGCCGGTACGCGAAGAGCTGCGCGGCACGTTGCGGCGGCATCTGAAATGCGAAGACTGGGCACTCTATCCGCGGCTGCGGGCGACTGGCGAGGCGGCAGCAGCCGATCTTGCGCGCGAATTTGCAGGCGCGATGGGCCATGCCGCGGACGATTACGACGATTACGAGCGGCGCTGGCCGCCTTCTCGGGTCGCGGCCGAATGGGACCGGTTCTGCGCGGAAAGCACCGCGATATTGGAAGCGATCACCGCGCGCATCGAACGCGAGAATCGCGAGCTTTATCCGGTGGTCGACCAGCTCGCCGGCGCGACGCTTTCGGCGTCGCGATGAAGACGCCGCGGTGTGCGCTTCCCGCCGCGGCGCAAGGCCCCCTTGATTTGCACTCTCCGCTCGCCTAGCCGCGCCGGGCAAGCCGGAGATTTTTTGAGATGACCGATACCCCGCCCGACCGCCTGTCGACCAATCCCAGGTCGCCCCATTTCGACATGGAGGTGCTCCAGCGTGGCATCGGCATCCGATTCAAGGGCAAGGAACGCACCGACGTCGAGGAATATTCGATCTCGGAAGGATGGATTCGCGTCGCTGCGGGCAAGTCGAAGGATCGTTTCGGTCAGCCGATGACGATCAAGCTCTCGGGCGAGGTCGAAGCCTGGTTCGAGGACGGGGCTGCGGAAAAGGGCGACGAGGGCTGAAGAGCCCTCTGTCGCAGGCAGTCGCCTGCAAGGTGATACCGTATCAGTTGCTCAGCGAAGCGGCGACCAGGTCGAGCCCGTTGCCAGGCTTCCAGTCATTCTTCGCCCACACCGGAGCGCTAAAGCTGCCGTCTTCACCCGAACGGCCGCTGGGATAGATGAAACCCTGCACCGGGTTGGCGCGCAGGCCAAGGTCCCCGATCGGCGCGTACCAGACGCGTACCATGCTCCAGTCGCCCGCATCGCTGACGTCGACGACGCGGACATTGCGCTCGATCTGGCCGCGCCGGCCGTTGATCGGCGACCAATTTGCATGGCTGATGAGGATTTCGCGCTCGTTCAAGACCTTCTCGACCACCGCGACATGTCCCATGGGCATGCTGCGCGTGCCGGCGAACGCCATGACGGCGCCCTTGCGGGGTTCCTGGCCGCGATCATAATCGCCAGCAGCTTGCGCCCACCAGGTTTTCGCATTGCCGCGAATTTCGACGCCCGATTCGGCGCGGGCGAAGGCAACGCACTGCAGATATTCGCGCGCCGCGCTCGGAACGCTCGTCATCAGACCGGTGAGTACCATCACCGATGCAGCGGCGGCACCGAAAAAGCGGCGAACGATCATGAAATGCGACCCCCCATTGGCTTGTCTTCAAGCGTTGAGGCCGGTGTGCGCGAAGCCGTGCATTGGGACCAGTGTGCAGCGATGAAATGCGGTGTGGCTGCGGCAAGCTGCGGAACCTTTCGGTAAGCTCTCCATCCGCCGCGCGGGGCCTGCAGCCTGTCGCTTGGCTGCGCCTTTTCAGGCCGCGGCGATGGAGCGCGATTCGGGGGGCCGGAAGAGGGTAAGCACGTCGCTCGCGGGCATCGGGCGTCCGTAATAATAGCCCTGGATATTGCTGCAGCCCAGGCTGCGGATCGTTTCGACCTCGCGCTCGGTCTCGGCGCCTTCTGCGGTGGTCGCCATGCCGAGGCTGTCCGCGAGCGCGACGACGGCGCGGATGATCGCGATCGACTCGGTGTGCCCCTTGGCGGCGCCGACAACGAAGGTCCGATCGACCTTGATTGTCGAGAACTGCGTCTTGCGAAGATAGCCGAGCGACGAATAGCCGGTACCGAAATCGTCGAGGCTGAGACGGATGCCGAGCGCGATGAGCTGGTCGAGCAATTGGGCCGCACCCCCGCCGTCGCGCAGGAACACGCTTTCGGTCACCTCGATCTCGAGCCTTTGGGGCGGGAGACCGCTCTGGGCGAGCGCGGAGACGACGAGCGAGGCAAATTTGGGGTCGGTGAGCTGTTCGGCCGAAACGTTGATCGCGACCTTGAGGTTCGAGGGCCAGCGCATCGCTTCGGCGCAGGCATTTCGCAGCACCCATTCACCGATCGGCGCGATCAGCCGGCTGTCCTCGGCGAGCGGGATGAAGCGGGCAGGCGAGACATTTCCGAGCGTCTGGTTGTTCCAGCGGATGAGCGCCTCGAAGCCGTTGAGCGTGCCATCTTCCGCAGTGACCACCGGCTGATAGTAAAGCTCGAACTCGCGGCGCTCGAGCGCACCGCGCAGTTCCTGCTCCATCACGCGCCGCTCCTCCGCCTGCGCGTGGAGCGAAGCCACATAGGGGGCGACGACATTGCCGCCCTTGTCCTTCGACTTGTAGAGCGCAAGATCGGCGTTGCGAGTGAGGGTTTCGACCGTCGCGCCGTCCTGCGGCCCCATCGCATAACCGATGCTCGCGCCGACGAAGAGCTGATGATTGTCGACGACATAGGGACGGCTCAGAACCGCGATGATCCGGTGCGCGATCGCTTCGGCCTCCGATGCGGAGCTGACGTCGTGGAGCACCACCGCAAACTCGTCTCCGCCGAGCCGGCCGCAGGTCATGTCACTGCCCATCAGGCTCTTGAGCCGGGTCGCGACCTGCGCGAGCAGCTGATCGCCGGTCGGGTGGCCGAGCGTATCATTGACAGCCTTGAAGCGGTCGAGGTCGATCATCATGAGCGCGCAGCGCGCTTTCATGCCCTGGGCATGCGCGAGCGCGCGGCCGAGGTCTTCGTGCAGGCTCAGCCGGTTGGGAAGGCCCGTGAGGTTGTCGAAACGCGCCATGCGGGCGATCTGCTCGGCCGATGCGCGCTGTTCGGTAACGTCGGAACCGACCCCGCGGAAACCGAGAAACTTGCCCTGATCATCGAGCCTCGGCGACGCGGAGAGTTCCCACCAGTGCGACTTGCCGCCGATCGTCACCGGGACGATCAGGTTGGAAAAGCTTTCGCGCCTTTTCATGCGCTCGGCGAGATCGTGAAGGCTCTTGGGAAAGTCGCCGGTTTCCCAGGCATCGCCCGCAAGCGCCTGAAGCAGCGGCATGCCTTCAAGAGCGTCGGGCGATGCACCGAATGCAAAGGCGAGGCGCGGGGAGACGTGAACGAGGCGGCGGCTGTTGTCGGTCTGCCACAGCCAGTCGGCCGATGTTTCCTCGAACTCGCGCAGCAGCAGACTGACCGTCTCGGTCTTCTCGTGCAGCGTTTCTTCTGCCCGGCGAAAGCGGATATGATTTTGCGCGAAACGAATGCAGAAGCCGCAAAGAAGGAGCCCCGCCACGAGCGCGATCACGGCGAGTTGCGGCGCTCCGGCGAGGACCAGCGCCGCCCCGGCCGACACGCTCACGGGCAGGATGAAGAGCGCGCAGGCGAGCGGAAGGCTGTGCGCGACCATCGCGAGAGTCAGCATCATCAGCAATGCGATCGGCCAGAGCGACAGGACATGCCCGAGCGTTGGCGATACACCCTCGAACCAGAAGGGAGCCGACCAGAGGAGCGCCGAATAGAGGGCGTGGCGGTGGCAGAGCCGGAAGATCGAGGCGCTCGAAAGTTTTGGATCTCCGAGCGGCAGAACGGCAAAGGAGCGACTGGACCAGAGGCTGAACAGCAGCGCGGTCGTCAGCCAGCCGCCCGCAAGTCCCCAGGGCAGGCGGGTCACCATGGTGAAGGCCGCGACGAGCGCCATGCCGATACCCATCCATAGCCGCAGCTTCCCCTTGCCGCGGAGCGGGGCAAGCTGAAGCTGACGCAGGTCACCGCTATCCTCGCTTCTCGGTCCCAGTCCCATCAGGGCGCGGGCGGAAACATCGTCGGCCGGTACATGGTCGGTTAGCAGGCTCTTCACAAAGCCCGTCATAGCGGCGCAGGGTTACCCGATGGTAACCGCGGCCGCGCTCTTCGGGGGCCATTTGTGCCGCTGCGGGACGAAAAGGCGAGGGCGCGCCGATGGAGGCAAACCTCCTGCCGGGCGGAGCTCGGCCATCGGCGGAGGGGGTATGCCTATGGCCAGGAGGCGAGGCCGCCCCCTGCCGATCGAATGATCGGGAGGTGGCGTCTACGCCGCGATCGCGAAGGGCTGGATTTCGCCGGCCAGATATTGCGCCCGCGCCTTCGACCGGCTGAGCTTGCCCGAACTCGTGCGCGGCAGCGTGCGCGGCGGGATGAGTTCGACAAGGCAGTTCATGCCGGTGATCGCCCGGACGCGCTCGCGAATCGTCTCGCGCAGCGCGAGGCGCTCGGCCTCGTCGCTGGTGCGGCACTGGACGAGTACCGCGGGGGTCTCCTCGCCTCCCGGCGCGGTAATCGCGAAGGCGGCAATGTCACCCGACTTGAAGCCGGGAAGCTGCTCGACCGCCCACTCGATATCCTGCGGCCAGTGATTCTTGCCGTTGATGATGATCATGTCCTTGGCGCGGCCCACGACATAGACATAGCCGTCCGACAGATAGCCCATGTCGCCTGTGTCGAGCCATCCGTCCGACATGCAGGCGGCGGTCGCCTCGGGGTCGCGGTAATAGCCCGTCATCAGCGACGGGCCTGTGCACCAGATCTTGCCGACCGTCTGGTCCGGAAGAACGTTTCCGGCCTCGTCGCGTACCTCGATCACCATATCCTTGACGGCCTTGCCGCAGTTGACGATCGCGCGGTAGCGGGTCGGCCGCCCGGCGTCGCCGGTGCCGCCCGAAAGCTCGGTCTCCTCGACCAGTTCCACCACAATGCCTTCACCCGGCGGCATGATGCTGACCGCGAGTGTTGCCTCGGCGAGGCCATAGCTCGGGAGGAAGGCACTCGCCTTGAAGCCCGCTTCGCCAAAGGCGTCGACGAAGCTCTGCATCACGTCGGGGCGGATCATGTCGGCGCCATTGCCGGCGACGCGCCAGCGCGAAAGGTCGAAACGCTCGGCGACATTGGTCTGGCTGGAAATGCGCCGCGCGCAGATGTCATAGCCGAAGGTCGGCGAATAGCTGAGGGTCGTGCCCTGGTTCCGGCTGATCAGATCGAGCCAGGCGAGCGGCCGCCGCGCGAAGTCTTCGGTCTTGAGATAGTCGACCGACACCTGATTGGCGACCGGCGACAGGAAGCAGCCGACGAGGCCCATATCATGATACCAGGGGAGCCATGACACGCATCGGTCGCTGTCCTGCAACTTCATGCCGTGCGCGTGCGCCGACAGATTGTTGAGGAGCGCGGCATGGGTGACTGCAACGCCGTGCGGAAAGCGCGTCGAGCCGCTGCTGTACTGAAGATAGCAGGTTGCATCGGGATTCTGCTGCGGCAGATCCGCGATCGGGGCAGCGCGGTTCTCGAACTCGCTCCAGTCGACGGGGGTGACCCCCTTCGCCTCGGCCGCCTCGGTCGCCATCGCCGCAATCTCGGGCGGGAAGAAGAGCATCGCCGGGTCGCAGCTTGAAAGCTGCACGGTGAGCTGGCCGACATAGGATTCGCGGCCGCCAAAGCTGGTCGGCAGCGGCAGCGGGACCGGCCATGCTCCTGCGTAGATTGTGCCAAAGAAGAGCGCAGCGAATTCGGGGCCGGTTTCCGCGATCAGCGCGATGCGGTCGCCCGGCTTGATGCCCGCGGCAATGAGCCGATAGGCGGCGCGCTTCGCATCCTCCCTGAGCTCGCGATAGCTGTAAGCGCGAACGAGCTTGCCGCGCGGATCATGAAAATTCAGTCCGCGCGTGCCCGCGGCAGCGTAATCAAGTGCTTCGCCCACGGTCGAAAAGTCCGAGAAACGGCGCGGCTGTGCGCATTCGGTGGGCGTAGGGACGAGTTCGTCCGCGGCGACATTGTTTTTTTCGGTCATAGGGGGTGCACAGTCCCGGGAAGCGGGGCGCGGGGCAACAAGCATCTCATCTTTCGGACCCATGACGCGCTCGGCGATCCCTTGCAAGTGGAACAAATCGGCCCTTTTCGGACCATGATGATCCGATATGGCGGCGCTGGTCGTTCTCAATCGGGCTTGACTGTGGCATAAACATGGCATGGGCCATGGCCACGCTCGATCCGTCCGACACCCAAAACCCCTCGACGCCGCCCGGCTCGACGAACTCGCGCTCGCCTATGTCGCGCGATTCGCAACCAGCCGGGCAAAGCTTGCGCGCTATCTCGCTCGAAAGATACGCGAATCCGACTGGCGCGACGGAGCAGACGCCATGACGTCATGCGAGGCTGCGGTCGCGAAGATGGAGCGGCTGGGCTTCGTCGACGATCAGCAATATGCTGCAATGCGCGGCGCGGCGATGACGCGGCGCGGTCTCGGCGAGCGGCGGGTGAGGGCGCAGCTGCGGATCGACGGGATCGGCGAGGGCGACGCCGGGGAGGCGATCGAAAACGCAAGAAAGGCGGCGCTCACGGCGGCGCTGGGCTTTGCGCGGCGGCGAAGGCTGGGGCCCTATGCCGCCGCCAGCGCGACCGACCCCGCGCTGCGCGAGCGCCAGGTCGCGGCTTTTGTCCGCGCCGGTCATTCGCCCAGCCTCGCGCGGCGTATCCTCGCGATCGGTCCGGGCGACGAGGCGGCGCTGGCAGCGCTGGACGAGGCCGCGGCGCTCGATTAGGACTTGCGCCCCTGCTGGCAAAAGGATGTGCCGATGCGCGTGATCTTGACCGCTCTAGCCCTGACGATGGCGATGCCGATGGCGGCGTGCGCCCGCGACAGCGACGCCCAGTCCGAAAGCGCGGCGACGATCCCGCTGACGATCGAGGCGGACGGCAAGACCCACAGGTTCAACGTCGAGGTCGCGCGCACCAGCGAGGAGCAGGCGCGCGGGCTGATGTTCCGCACCAGCCTTCCCGCCGACGGAGGCATGATCTTTCCCTTCCCGAGGCCTCGCATCGCGAGCTTCTGGATGAAGAACACGCTGATCCCGCTCGACATGATCTTCATCCGCTCTGACGGCAGCATCGACCGGATCGCCGAAAATACGATTCCCGAATCGCTCGACCCGGTTGTGAGCGGAGGGGAGGTCGCGGCCGTGCTCGAGCTTGCGGGGGGAACCGCGGCGAAACTCGGCCTCGACGAGGAGGCAAGGGTCAGCTGGAAGGATCGCTGAGGTCGGCGCATAAACGTCCCCTTCGCACCCTTTCGCGCTTGCGAAGCGCACGGCCTTGCCTGTAAACGCCGCAGCCATGAGCATCTTGGGCAAGATTTTCACCTGGTGGGACGGCGCGACCGTCGGCACATTATGGAATAGCTGGCGTACCGGCGAGAAAGTTGGCGAGGACGCGCTCGGCAACCGTTATTACCGCTCGCGCGACGGCAAGCGGCGCTGGGTCATCTACAAGGGGTCCAACGACGCGAGCCGCGTGCCGCCCGAATGGCACGGCTGGCTGCATCGCACGTTCGACGAACTGCCGGCTGAAGTGTTGCCCGCGCCGCGCGCGTGGCAGAAGGAGCCGACGCCAAACCTGACCGGAAGCCCCGGCGCCTATCGTCCCCAGGGTGCGCTCGAGCGCGGGGGACGCCGCGCAGCCGCGACCGGCGATTATGAGGCCTGGCGGCCCGGCGCCGAGTGAGAGCCGCGATGCCGCGCCCGCTCGTTCCCGCGCTCTTGCTGGCGCTGACGATTCCGGCGCTCGCGGGGTGCGACCGCACGAGCGACAAGCGTGGCAGCGAGGCCAAGACCGGCGAGATTGTGCGCTCCGAAGAGGTGCCGCAGGAAGTCGGCGGCATCGAAGGCGCGACCCCGATGGCCGAGCGCACCGCGGTGCTGGGCCTGCTCAACAAGCGAAACGGGCTGGTGCGCGAGCTTGAGATGAAACCTGGCGATACGGCGCGCGTCGGCCGCGCGATCGTGCGTCTGCGGGCCTGCGAACAGACTGCCCCTTGGGAAGACCCGCCGGAAACCGGCGCCTTCGTGCAGCTGAGCGTGCAGGATCAGCGCGACGACAAATGGTATCGTGTCTTTTCGGGCTGGATCTTCAGGGAGCGGCCGGAACGCAACATCATCCAGCACCCCATATTCGACGTTTATGTCAAAAGCTGCGCGATGACATATCCCGGCGGCGAGCCTGTCGCACGCTCGGCATCCAAAGCCGCATCGCCGGCCGCGCCCAAGGCGTCGAGCGCTCCCCAGTCGCCCGCGACGAATGGCGGTGAGGGAAGCTCAGCCCCGGAGGCAGCTGCGCCGGCCGCTCCTGCTCCGTCCGCGCCCGACAGCACCGAATAGAGCCGCGCGAGATAGTCGGCCTGCGGGATTTCGATCGCGCCGAGACTTGCAAGATGCGGGGTGATGAACTGGCAGTCGAGCAATTGCCAGCCGCCGGCGCGCAGCCGGGCGACAAGATGCGCGAGCGCGACCTTCGAAGCATCGCGGGCCCGGCTGACCATCGATTCGCCGAAAAAGGCGCGCCCCAGGGAGACGCCATAGAGCCCGCCTGCAAGTTCGCCATCCAGCCAGCACTCGACGCTATGCGCATGACCGAGGCGGAACAATCGCTCGTAGCTCGCCTTGATCACCGGATTGATCCACGTCGTCGGCCGGTCAGGTGCGGGCTCGGCGCAGAGCGCGAGCATTTCGCTGAAGACCCTGTCGGTAGTGACACGGAAACGGTCGGCGCAGATCACCTTCCTGAGGCTGCGCGACAGGCGAAAGCCGTCGAGCGGCAGGATCGCGCGCATACGCGGCTCGACCCAATGCACCGACGGGTCGTCGGCCCCGTCCGCCATCGGGAACAGCCCCTGCGCATAGGCACTGAGCAGCAGCGCGGGGTCGATCGTCTCCTGGTGCCGTGTCAGTTTGCAGGCTTCACGAACTTGAGGGTCATGCGGTCGGATTCGCCAATCGCGAGATAGGTGTCGCGTCCGTCCTCCTTCTGGTTCAGCGTCGGAGGCAGCGTCCAGACCCCGCCCGGATAATCATGCGTATCCTTAGGGTTGGCATTGACCTCGCTCTCGCCCGCGAGCTTGAAGCCCGCCGCTTCGGCGAAGCCTATAATCGAGGAGCGTTTCATATAGCCGCTTTTTTCCTCGAGCGCTGAATCCATCGTCTCGGGCAGGCGATGCTCGACGATGCCAAGCGTGCCGCCGGGCTTCAGCATTGCAAAGATCTGCCGGAACGCCTCGGCGGCCTTGTCGCTTCCCGAAAAGCGCCAGTTGTGGACATTGCGGAAGGTCAGCACGGCGTCGGCGCTTTCGTCGGGAACCTTGGCGCCCTCGAGGTGCGGAAATTCGGCTGGCTGGATTGCGCCATAGATCTCGGGTTTTTCGGCCTGCCACGTCTCGATTGTCTTGAGCCGCCCTGCGGGAGCTGCGGCATAGAGCCGGCCGCCGCCAGCGTTGACGAATGGAGCGAGTATTTCGGTATACCAGCCGCCGCCTGGCCACAGTTCGACGATCGTGTCGCCCGGTTTCACACCGAAAAAGCCAAGCGTTTCGGCAGGGTGGCGGTAGGCATCGCGCGCGGTGTTTGCGGGCGTGCGGCTCGGCGCCGCGACAGCCGCCGCGATCGCATCTTCGCCCTTTTCAGTCGCTTCCTGCGCCGCCGCGCTTCCCGCGAACCCCGCAAAGGCGGCGCAGGCGGCGATCAGAAGGGCACTTGCAACAGAAGGTAAATGACGCATATCCGCACCTCTCGGCTGGGGTGGACCGGCCGGGCCGGCTCCGCTTGGGAGCGGCCATAGTGCGAAGGGAGCGGGGTCAATGCAAGTGTCCATGCTGTCGGTCAGCATCGGCGCTGCTGCGCTGTTCGGTTTTGCTGAAATCGCAGATTGGCGCCGCCGCAATCGCCGCGACGTCGACAATGTCGGCTTCATGCCGTGGCGCGGAATCGCGCTCGCTTCGGTCGCGGTCGCGCTCTTGAGCGCTGCGGTGTGGCTGCACCAGGGATAACCCGCCGGCCTGCGTGCATGCCCGGTCCTTGCCAGGTCAGAGGCACGCCTCGAGGAATGGCTGGTCAAAGCCGAACTGGCGCGCCTTTTCCAGCGTATAGGGACGCAGGCCCATCGAGCGATATTCGCCGACGATCTTCCCGTCCTTGTCTTCGTCCAGATACTCGAACTTGAACAATTCCTGGGTGACGATGACATCGCCTTCCATGCCGATCACCTCGGTCACGTTGGTGACGCGGCGCGAGCCATCGCGCAGACGCTTGATCTGGATGATCAGGTCGACCGAATCGGCGATCTGCTTCGAGATCGCTTCCTTTGGAATCTTGATGTCGCCCATCAGCACCATATTTTCCATACGGCCGAGGCATTCGCGCGGGCTGTTCGAGTGGAGCGTACACATCGACCCGTCGTGACCGGTGTTCATCGCGGCGAGGAGGTCGAAACACTCGGCGCCGCGAACCTCGCCCATGATGATGCGGTCGGGGCGCATACGCAGCGCGTTCTTGACAAGGTCGCCCATGTGGATCGCGCCATTGCCCTCGAGGTTCGCGGGGCGCGTTTCGAGCGGCAGCCAGTGCGGCTGCTGCAGGCGAAGTTCGGCGGCGTCCTCTATCGTCAGGACGCGTTCGCCGGGGTCGATCATCTTGGAAAGGGCATTGAGCATCGTCGTCTTGCCCGAGCCCGTGCCGCCCGAGATCACGATGTTGAAACGGCTGGCGCCTGCAATCTTCAGCGCGGTGCACATCTTCTGGCTCATCGCGCCCCATTGGCATAGCATGTCGAGCGTAATCGGTTTGGCCGAGAATTTACGGATCGAGATGGCCGTGCCGCGCAAGCTGAGCGGCGGGACGATGACGTTGACACGGCTGCCGTCCTTGAGGCGCGCGTCGGCGAGCGGGGTGGTCTGGTCGACGCGGCGGCCGACCTGGTTGCAGATGCGCTGCGCGATCTGGAAGAGATGCTGCTCGTCGCGGAACTGGATAGGTGCAAGAACGAGCTGACCCTTGCGCTCGACATAGGTCTGGTAAGGTCCGTTGACCATGATGTCGCTGATGTCCGGATCGGCGAGCAATTCTTCCAGCGGGCCGAAGCCGAGCAGCTCGTCGACGAGCACCTTTTCGAGGGCGAACTGCTCGCGCCGGTTGAGCGTGATGCGAAGCTCAGCGAGCACTTCGAGGATGATCGGGCGGAATTCCTCGGTGAGCTCATCCTTGCTCAGCGTCGCCGCCGCTTCAGGATCCACGCGTTCAAGCAGGCGCGGAAGCACCTGCTCCTTGATCTTGTGAACCGACGCTTCGAAGCCCTGCAGCTTTTCGGGCTCCATCGCCTCGGCGCTCGAGCGCTGGTTCAGCCGGTCCATCGCCTCGAGTTCGGGGCTGAGCGGACTCGACAGGGGCTCGGCGATCGGCGCGGTGTCGAGCGCGGGGAACTGGCCACCGCCGACGGCACCCCCCTGCATCGGCTTGGCTACGCCAAAGGCGGGGCGGCCTGCTGTTCCCGGTCGGCGTCCGAATGCACTCATCGTTTCACCTTGCTTCGCTTTGGTCTCAAGCGGGGATAGCCGCGGTTTTCGCAAGCGAACCCTCATCGGCCAGGGTGAATAAGAGGGAAACTTTGATATTCTCCTAATGCCGTTCGGGGACACAGCGGGCGAAGAAGGGGAATAAGGATGCGAATCATCATCTTGGGGCTCGCGGGCTTGCTTTCTGCGTCACCTCTTGCCGCCGCCGATTCGCCCGAATCGCCGCGCTGGATGACGGGGGCGTGGGAGCAAAACCGCCCCGAAGGGCAATGGGCGGACGAATATTGGACCCCGCCCCGCGGCGGTCTCATGATCGGCGCGGCGCGCATCGGCAAGGGCGATAAGGCGGTGGTCTTCGAACATATGCGGATCATCCGGAGGGATGATGGCACCCTCGTCTTCCTTGCCCAGCCTTTCGGGCGTCCGGCGGTGGAATTCCCCACGGTCGACGCGGGGAGTACGATGATCGAGTTTGCAAACCCCGCGCATGATTATCCGCAGCGCATCCGCTATTGGCGCGAGGGCGACCGGTTAAAGGCGCGCATCTCGCGAATGGACGGCAGCCAGGCGGAGGAATGGGACTATGGCCCGATGGGCGGCGCGACCCCGGCGCAGGCTAGGCCCCGCTAGTGCGGCAGGCATCCGATCAATCCGCAAGTGTGCCCCAGGGACGACGACGGAACGCGGATTTTTCACTCGGCCAAAGAAAAGGGGACCCAAGAAGTCCCCTTTAATTCTGATAATGCCGAGCGGCGTCAGGCCGCGATATGCTCGGCGAGCACAGTCAGCCCGGTCTCGTTGACTTCGGCGAAGCCACCTTCGACCTCGATCGTCTCGGGCTCGGCGCCATTGGTGGCATAGATGGTCAGCGGGCCGTTGCGCAGTGTCGCCATGAAGGGCGCGTGGCCTTCGAGCACCGAGAAATCGCCCTCGCTGCCCGGCACGGTAACCATATAGACGTTGCTCGACCGCTCGAGGCGGGCGGGGGTGACGAGTTCGAACTTCAGGGCCATGATCTGTCCTTCGACCCCTCCCGAGGGGGGAGGGGGCAATGATTACGCTTCTTCGGCGAGCTTTGCAGCCTTGGCGACCGCTTCGTCGATCCCGCCGACCATGTAGAAGGCTGCTTCGGGCAGATGGTCATATTCGCCGTCGACAACCGCCTTGAACGACTTCACCGTGTCCTCGATCGCAACGAACTTGCCGGGGATGCCGGTGAAGACTTCGGCAACGTGGAACGGCTGCGACAGGAAGCGCTGGATCTTGCGCGCGCGGGCGACGACAAGCTTATCTTCTTCCGAAAGCTCGTCCATGCCGAGGATCGCGATGATGTCCTGGAGCGACTTGTACTTCTGCAGCGTTTCCTGAACGCGGCGGGCGGTCTCATAATGCTCCTGGCCGACGACGGCGGGCGTCAGCACGCGCGAGGTCGAGTCGAGCGGGTCGACGGCCGGATAGATGCCAAGCTCCGAAATCGCACGGCTCAGCGTCGTCGTCGCGTCGAGGTGCGCGAAGGAGGTTGCAGGCGCGGGGTCGGTCAAGTCGTCCGCGGGAACGTAAATGGCCTGCACCGAGGTGATCGAGCCCTTGGTGGTCGAGGTAATGCGCTCCTGCAGCGCGCCCATGTCGGTCGACAGGGTCGGCTGATAGCCCACCGCCGAGGGGATACGGCCGAGCAGCGCCGACACTTCCGAACCCGCCTGGGTGAAGCGGAAGATGTTGTCGACGAAGAAGAGCACGTCCTGCCCTTCCTGGTCGCGGAAATATTCCGCCATGGTGAGGCCCGACAATGCGACGCGGGCGCGCGCACCCGGGGGTTCGTTCATCTGGCCGAACACCAGCGCCACCTTCGACCCGTCGGGGGTCGGATTGCCGTCGGCGTCCTTGGCAATAACGCCGGCGTCGAGGAACTCATGGTAGAGGTCGTTGCCTTCACGGGTGCGTTCACCGACGCCCGCGAACACCGAAACGCCGCCGTGACCCTTGGCGATATTGTTGATCAGCTCCTGGATGAGAACGGTCTTGCCGACGCCGGCACCGCCGAAGAGGCCGATCTTGCCGCCCTTGGCATAGGGAGCGATCAGGTCGATCACCTTGATGCCCGTAACGAGGATCGAGGCTTCGGTCGACTGGTCGACGAACTCGGGGGCCTTGGCGTGGATCGGCGCCTTCATGTCGCTGGTGACGGGGCCGCGCTCGTCGATCGGGTCGCCAATGACGTTGAGGATGCGACCAAGCGTCTGCGGACCGACGGGGACCGAAATCTGCGCGCCGGTGTCGATCACCGGCTGCCCGCGGGTCAGGCCGTCGGTGGCGTCCATCGCAATGGTGCGAACGGTGTTCTCGCCGAGGTGCTGCGCGACTTCAAGGACAAGGCGGCTGCCGTTGTTGTCGGTTTCGAGCGCGTTCAAAATGGCCGGCAGCGGACCGGTGAACTGAACGTCGACGACGGCGCCGATAACCTGCGCGACGCGGCCCGTCGCAGTGCCGGCGGGCGCAGCCGTCTTCGCTGCTGCGGCCTTCTTCGGCGCGGCGGCCTTGGGCGCGGCCGCCTTCTTGGCGGGAGCCTTCTTCTCGGGGGCAGGTGCGGTTGCCATGGTCTTCTTCCTTGGGTTGATCGGTTAGAGCGCTTCGGCGCCCGCGATGATTTCGATGAGTTCGGTGGTGATCGCCGCCTGACGGGTGCGGTTGTAAACGATCGTCAGCTTGTTGATCAGTTCGCCTGCGTTGCGCGTCGCATTGTCCATAGCGGTCATCGACGCCCCCTGCTCGGAGGCAGCGTTTTCAAGGAGGCCCTTGAAGATCTGGATCGTGACGTTGCGCGGCAGGAGGTCGGCGAGGATCGCTTCCTCGTCGGGCTCATATTCGACCGCAGCGCCGCTTGCCACCGGCGCTTCGGCGGGCGGCGGGACCGGGATCATCTGCTGCCCGGTGGCGACCTGAAGCAGCGCGGAGCGGAACTTCGAATAGAAAAGGTGCGCCACGTCGAAGGCACCGGCTTCATAAAGCTCCATCACCTTCGCCGAGATTTCGCTCGCCTGTTCAAAGCCGATGTCGCGGATGCCCGTCGTCTCATATTGCTCAATGATCTGGCCGGGGAAAAGGCGCGCGATCACCGGGCGGCCCTTGCGGCCGACGAGGTAGAACAGCACCTTCTTGCCCTCGGCCTGCAGTTCGAGGGCCTTGTCGCGCGCGGCCTTGACGATGTTCGAGTTGAACGCGCCGGCCAGGCCGCGGTCGCTGTTGAGCACGACGAGCAGGTGGGTGTCGCTCTTGCCGGTGCCCGCGAGCAGCTTCGGCGCCGAATCCGACGCGCCGACCTTCGATGCGAGGCTCGCGACAACGCCTTCGAGGCGCTCGGCATAGGGGCGCGCGGCCTCGGCCGCGGCCTGCGCCTTGCGCAGCTTTGCTGCGGCGACCATTTTCTTGGCCTTGGTGATCTTCTGGGTCGACTTGACCGAGACGATGCGCCCTTTGAGTTCCTTAAGCGATGCCATTACGGCCCCTCTTGTTCGTCAGCCCGGCGCAACCGGCCGGGCTCACGGTCACACTTGGCTTACGCGAAAATCTTGGCGAACGCGTCGAGCGCTTCGACGAGACCCTTCTTGGCATCGTCGCCAAGATCCTTGCTGTCGCGGATGGCCTTCAGCACCTGCGGATGGTCGCTGCGCAGATAGGCGAGCATTGCCTGTTCATAGCGCGACACGTCGCCGGTGGCGACATTGTCGAGATAGCCATTGGTGCCGGCGAAGATCGACGCGGTCTGCTCCTCGAACGGCATCGGCTGAAACTGCGGCTGCTTCAGCAGCTGCGTCAGACGCGCGCCGCGATTGAGCAGCTTCTGCGTCGACGCGTCGAGATCAGACCCGAACTGCGCGAAGGCTTCCATTTCGCGATATTGGGCGAGCTCGAGCTTGATCGAGCCCGACACCTTCTTCATGGCCTTGGTCTGCGCGGCCGAGCCGACGCGGCTCACCGACAAGCCGACGTTGATCGCCGGGCGGATGCCCGCGTTGAAGAGGTTGGTCTCAAGGAAGATCTGGCCGTCGGTGATCGAAATCACGTTGGTCGGAATATAGGCCGAAACGTCGCCCGCCTGCGTCTCGATGATCGGCAGCGCGGTCAGCGAACCCGAGCCATTGTCCGCGTTCATCTTCGCAGCGCGCTCAAGGAGGCGGCTGTGGAGATAGAAGACGTCGCCGGGATAGGCTTCGCGGCCCGGCGGACGGCGGAGCAGAAGCGACATCTGGCGATAGGCAACCGCCTGCTTCGACAGGTCGTCATAGACGATCACGGCATGCATGCCGTTGTCGCGGAAATATTCGCCCATCGTGCAGCCGGTGTAAGGCGCGAGGAACTGGAGGGGTGCGGGTTCCGACGCGGTCGCGGCGACCACGATCGAATATTCCATCGCACCATTCTCTTCGAGCTGGCGGACGATCTGCGCGACGGTCGAGCGCTTCTGGCCGACGGCGACGTAGATGCAGTAGAGCTTCTTGCTCTCATCGTCGCCCTTGTTGGCTTCCTTCTGGTTGATGAAGGTGTCGATCGCAACGGCGGTCTTGCCGGTCTGGCGGTCGCCGATGATCAGCTCACGCTGGCCGCGACCGACGGGGACGAGGGCGTCGAGGGCCTTGAGGCCGGTCTGGACGGGTTCGTGGACCGACGTACGCGGGATGATGCCGGGAGCCTTCACTTCGACGCGCATGCGCTTTTCGGCGACGATCGGGCCCTTGCCGTCGATCGGATTGCCAAGGCCATCGACGACGCGGCCGAGCAGGCCCTTGCCGACGGGAACGTCGACGATGGTGCCGGTGCGCTTGACGGTGTCGCCTTCCTTGATCTCGGCGTCCGAGCCGAAGATCACGATGCCGACGTTGTCGGCTTCAAGGTTCAGGGCCATGCCCTTCACACCATTGGCGAACTCGACCATTTCACCGGCCTGGACATTGTCGAGGCCGTGGACGCGGGCGATGCCGTCGCCGACCGAGAGCACCGAACCGATTTCGCTGACCGTGGCGTCGGTCCCGAAATTGGCGATCTGGTCCTTGATGACCTTGCTGATTTCAGCGGCGCGGATTTCCATTATTCAGCCTTTCATCGCAGTCGCGAAGCTATTGAGACGGGTACGGATGCTGCCGTCGATCAGCTGGCTGCCCAGCTGGACGACGAGACCGCCGAGAATGGCGGGGTCGACGGTCGTTGCGATGCTGACATCGCGGCCGACACGGGTCTTGAGATTGGCGGCGAGCGCCTTGACTTGCTCTGCGCTCAGCGGATGCGCACTGGTGACCTTGGCCGTCACCTCACCGCGGTGCGCTGCAACGATCGCGTCGAAGGCGTCGATCATGCCGGAAAGATCGGCGAGGCGGCGATTCTGCGCGAGCACGCCGAGGAAATTGGTCGTCAGCGAATCGAGCTGCATCGCCTTTGCGACAGCGGCGACGGCCTTCGCGGCGTCGCTGCGGCTGACGACCGGGCTTGCAGCAAGCGCGGCAAGATCGGCCGAATCGGCGAGGCCCTGGCGCAGCGCCGCGAGGCTCTTCTGAACGCTGTCGATGGCGTTGGATTCGCGCGCCAGATCGAACAGCGCGCTGGCATAGCGACCCGTAAGGCCCGCCGTGATGTTGCCCTGAATGCCGCCGGAATTCTCCACGCGCAAAAGTCCTTCTCTACGATCCCGAGGGGGATGGCTGCGCGGATTTACATGGTCTCCGAAGAGGCCCCCCGCTGCACAGTCGCGGCGCGCGTAGCAACGATTTTGTTGCAATGCAAGGTGGGGGAGGAAGGAATCACACCGGCTTTCCCGGCCCGCTTCTTTCCGGCCTGTGCGGCTGCGCCCTGCGCGCTTGTCGAAGGGCACAGCTTTCTCCACAAAGGCGGAGAAAGAACAGCCTTGGCTCCCGAGGAACAGCGCGAAGAGGAAAGAGTGATGGGCGAGACTATCCGCATGACGATGGACGATGGGGCGGATATTGCCGTCTATCACGCCCGGCCCGAAGGCGACCGCCGCGCAGGCCTGGTGCTGATCCAGGAAATCTTCGGGGTCACCGACCATATTCGCGAGCTGTGCGACGAATATGCCGCCGACGGCTATGAGGTCCTCTCCCCCGCGCTCTTCGACCGCGAGCATCCGGGGTTCGAAAGCGACTATTCGGGGCCGCAGTTTGAAAGAGCGGTGGAACTTGCGCGTCAGCTTCATCCCTTCGAGCAGAGCCTGAAGGATGCCCAAAGCTGCATCGACGCGCTCAAAGGGAAAGGCCCGGTCTTCATCACCGGCTATTGCTATGGCGGGTCGGTCGCGTGGAGGATGGCACAGATCAGCCCCGACCTCGCTGCCGCATCGGCCTATTATGGCAGCCTCGTGCCGACGCAATTTGCCAGCGAGGCGCCGCGATGTGCAGCGATCGCGCATTTCGGCCGGTACGATGCAGGAATCCCCATGGAGGGGGTCGAGGCCCTGATCGCAAGGGACCACCCGACCGCGCAGGTTTTCGTCTATGAAGCAGGGCACGGCTTCAACAGCGACCGCCGCAAGGATTATCACGAGCCGAGCGCAGAGCTGGCGCGCGAGCGCACGCTCATGCTGTTCAAGGCGTGCGGAGGTTAGAGACGCGAGCTATTTTCCGGCCGCTGCCTGCTTGGCCGCGGGTCCAGCAAGTCTCTGGCAGCCATAGACCAGCCGCTCGTTCGGGGTCGGGGGCAGCGTACTCTTGATCGCTTCCTGCTGGGTGGCGAAGGCGGCGAGCGCGTCCGGGTCGGCGGTGCAGCCCTTGATCGTCGCACCCGAGCGAATTTCGCGTGCCTTGGCCATGGTTTCGGCGTCGAGCAGATAGCGCTCGACGCGATAGTCCTGCCCGGCGGTGTCGATCGAGGCGATGGTGACCGTCGCTTCTTCATTCGGGACGAGGATGCGCTGCCAGCGCCCGTCGGCACCTTGGGTATATTGGGTCCGCTCGTTGACGCAGCCGCTCTCGCCGAGCCTGACCGGCACGTCGTCGGTCGATGACACGGTGATCCGGCTGCGGTTGGGTTCGATCGTGCAGAGAAAACTGCCCTCCGCGAGCGCGGGCGCTGCAGCCGTTAGCGTCTCGTCTGCCGCTCGATCGTCCGGAATATCCGCGTGGGCGTCAGGGCGGGTTACGAACAGGATTGCCGCAAGGACGATCAGCGCTGCGCCGCCGCCGCCCGCAATCTTTGCCTCGCGCCGTTTCTGCTGGCTGTACAGGAGCAGCCCGGCGCCCGCGCCGAGCGCGCCGAGGACGAATAGTACGCCGGCAAGGGCGATACGATTTTCGCGCGCGGCGAGCGCGTCTTCGTTCGCACGCTGCAGGCGGAGTTGGCGCTCAAGCTGGGCTGCCGCCGCCTTCGCGGCATTGGCTTCCGCCGCTGCGCGGGCCTCCGCTTCCATGGCGGCGCGATCGCGCTCGGAGGCTTCGGCCAACGAAAGACAGGAGGTGCCCACGCTCGCATAATCCTGCTGCGCGTCGGCGAGGAAGCGCGCGATCTCGCGCACCGATATCGCAAAAGCGAAGGGCGAATCGCCGTCGTCGGCCCGGGTGATGAAGGTGTTGATGCCCACGACGCGGCCGCACTGGTCGACAAGCGGTCCGCCTGAATTGCCGCGCGAGATTTTCGCCGTGTGGACGAGCGTTGCGATGCCGTCGACGCTCTGGGTATTCGACAGATTCCCCTCGCTGCGCACCGGGGTGCGGGGTGTTATATAGTCGGCGGCGCTGCGCGCGGTCGCAAGGTCGACATTGCCAGGATAACCCAGGGCGACGACGTCGGTGCCCGAATCGAGCGGGCCGGTGTAGATCGCAGCCGAGGGCACGCGCCCCTCGGTCATCTGGATCAGCGCGAGGTCGCGTTTGGTATCGATGGCGATGAGCTTGCCGGCATAGCTTTTTTGCCCCTCCGACGGGACGATGCCGAGCGCGACATTCTGGGGATATTTGGCGGCCGATTCGACGACATGCGCATTGGTCAGGATCCGCGTCGGGGTGATGGCGATGCCGCTCCCATGACCAAAGCCGACCACCTCTCCGTCAACCATAGCCACGGTGACGACGCGTACGACGCTGCGCGAAACCGCGCTGATGTCGTCGGCAGCACGCGCCGGCAGGGTGAGGGCGAAAAGGGCGAGGAAGAGCGCGATGAGGCGGGTCATGGCGGGGCAGATTAGAGACGCGCGCTTTGAACGCAAGCATCGGGACGCGCGGAGACGGTCCATCATGGCAGACAGGCACCAGCACAACGAGAGGAGAATGCCATGACCTACATCATTACCGGTCTCGCCCCTGAACGCTTTGCACCGCTGTTCGCCATGAATGGCGCCGACCTTGCGGCACGCGGCGCGCGCCGGGTCATCGCGGACAGCGATCGAGGCTTTCCCTGCCGGGTCAGCCTCGAGGATGCCCGTGCGGGCGAGGCGCTGCTTCTGCTCCACCATGTCCACCACGATGTCGCAACGCCCTATCGCAGCGCCTATGCCATTTATGTGCGGCAGGGTGCGGCGGCGACGCGCTGGCGCGATGCGCCGCCGCCGGTCTTCGAAGGCCGAACGCTTTCGCTCCGCGCCTTCGACCGCGAGGGGATGCTGCGGACAGCGCGGCTCGCCCCGCCGGGCGATGCCGATGACGCAATCCGCGTCCTGTTCGCCGACCCCGCCACCGCCTATATCGATGCGCATAACGCCGCCTATGGCTGCTTCGCCGCGCGGATCGAAAGGGACGAGCCATGAGCTTCGCCGCGATGACCGAGGACGAGTGCTGGGCCGCCATGCGGCGCCGGGACAAGGCCTATGACGGGCGCTTCATCGTCGGGGTCCTCACCACCGGCATCTATTGCCGGCCAAGCTGCGGCGCGCGTCAGCCCTTGCGGGCAAATGTCCGGTTCTTCGCCGACGGCGCCAGCGCGCGCGGCGCGGGGCTTCGCCCCTGCAAGCGCTGCCTGCCCGACGATGTCGGGCGGGACGAGGCAGCTGTGCTCGCAGCGATCGAAGCGATCAAGGACAGCGAGGAGCCGCTTGCGCTCGCCGATCTTGCGCAGCGCACCGGCTATTCGGCGACGCATTTCCAGCGTGTCTTTACCCGCCAGACAGGCCTGTCGCCCGCGGCCTACGCCCGGGCGCTGCGCGAGGAGCGCGCACGCGCGGCGCTCAGCGACACGGCTCGGGTGACCGACGCCATCTATGACGCGGGCTTTTCGGGTCCGTCGCGCTTTTACGGACAGATGGAAGGACGGATGGGAATGACGGCATCGGCCTGGGTGAACGGCGGCAAGGACACGACGATCCATTGGGCGGTCGTGCCGACGAGCCTTGGCGACATGCTCGTTGCTGCAACCGACAAGGGTGTGTGCCGCCTGTCGTTCGCCGAGGGGCGCGACGCGCTCGAGCACCGCTTTCCCGCGGCAACGCTGGTCGAGGGGGGCGCTGAATTCGAGGCGCTACTGAAAGAAGTCGTCGATGCGGTCGAAACCCCCGCGCAAGGCTTCGATCATATCCCCATCGACGTAAAGGGCACCGCCTTTCAGGAAGCGGTATGGCGCGAGCTTCGGAAGATCCCGGCGGGCGAGACGCGCAGCTATGCCGAGATCGCCGCGGCGGTCGGCAAGCCCGGTGCCGTGCGCGCGGCGGGGAGCGCCAATGGCGCGAACAATGTTGCAGTGCTCATCCCCTGTCACCGCGTCGTGCGCAGCGATGGGTCGCTAGGCGGCTACGCCTATGGGCTCGAAATCAAGGAAGAGCTTTTGAGAAGGGAAGTGAAATGACCGACAGCATTGCTCAATTCCGCGCGCTGCACGTGCCCGGCGACCCGCTGATTCTTGTCAACATCTGGGACGCGGGAAGCGCAAAGGCGGTTGCGGCCGCGGGCGCGAAAGCCATTGCGACCGGCAGCTTTGGCGTCGCGGGCGCGCAGGGGCGCGCGGACGGGGAGGACTTCCCGATCGAGGATGTGTTCGAGAATCTCGCGCGCATATTGTCGGTTACCGACCTGCCCGTCACCATCGACATGGAGTCGGGCTACGGCGCCGACCCGGCCGCGGTCGGCGTCTCGATCGGCCGTGCGCGCGCTGCGGGCGCGGCGGGGATCAACATGGAAGACCGGCTGCCTGGCACGAACGAGCTGCTCCCGCTCGGCGAGGCGGCCGCGCGCTACCGGGCGGCGGCCGATACCGGTCTGTTCGTCAATGCGCGCTGCGACATGTTCCGCGGGGCTGATGCGGCGAAGGAGGGGGAGGCGCTGATTGCCGCGACGCTCGAGCGCGCACGCGCCTATGCCGATGCCGGGGCGAGCGGTCTATTCGTCCCCTTCCTCGCCGATGCGAAGTGCATCGGCGCGATCTGCGAAGGCTCACCGCTTCCGGTGAACATCCTGCGCAGCAAGGCCGGCCCGACGCACAAGGAACTTGCCGGGCTCGGCGTTGCGCGGATCAGCCACGGGCATCAGCCCTGGGCGGCGGCAATGACATGGCTGGCCGGGCAGGCGGAAATGGTACTGGGCGGCGGCGAGCCGGATTATTGATCATGGCGTGTGCGCGCCGCAAACGCCGCTTGCTCTGAGCGTGGCGAAGGGCCCCTTTTCATTCTCCGAAACGGTGAAGGGAATGTTGGCAAGTTCCATACGAACCTGTCGGGGTCAATTCGCTCTTGCCCCCGCAGGCCGTGCCACTGCATACATTTCCTTCGCGATAGTCTTCAAAAGCGCCATCCGGTCCTCGCCCTCGGTATAGAGGTCGAAATGGGTGCGGCCTGGGACGAAGCGGAACGATGATTTCGCGCCGAGCCGGTCGAGCACGGCCTTGAGGCGGCGGGCGGGGCCGTCGAGATAGAAGGTGTCGGCGTCGCCCACGATCAGGTGGATTTTCCCGTCGAGGTCGGGCTGGAGCTGCGCCCAATCGCGTTCGACGATATGCGCGATGTCATAATTCTCGCGCCAATAAGCCGCGACGGCAGGATCGATCACGCCGGTCGCGCGGTCGAACAGCGGGCAGGGGCGTCCGTCGGGGCAGCGCGGCGAGAAAACCCAGTCAAAGCTTGCGAACTGGCCGCCGTACGCGCCGAGCACGGCTTCGAGCTGGGCAAACTGCTTGAGCGTCGCGATCACCTTGCCCTTGTCGCGGATCAGGGGAAAATCCTTGCCCTTAGCGCCGACATAGGCGTTGGCATTCGCGGCGTAGATGTCGATGTTGGTAAAGTCGTGGATGTCGCTGGCGTCAGGCGCGGTCGGCCAGGTGCCGCCGAAGACCTGGGGATAGGCGACCTGCAGCCAGAGCGTCGACCAGCCGCCCGAGCTATGGCCATTGAGGAACCGGCCAGACGCGCGCGCGTCCATCCGGTATTTCGCCTCGAGCGCAGGAATCGCCTCGCTCGTCAGCGCGGCGCCCCACGGGCCGTTGTTTGCAGAATCGGCGAACTCATGCGTGCCGGTTGCAATATGATGGTCGAGGATGACCCAGATCATCGGGGGCATCTCACCCTTCGCCATCGCCGCCGCGACGCCCGCGGCGTTCATTTTCGCGCTGTCGAGGGTGCTACCGAAGCCGCCATCCGAATAGGCGGTGGGATAGCGCGCCTGTCCCTCCCCATAGCCGGGGGGAAGGGCAACCCAGCCCTTGATCGACGTCGCACGGCCCGAAAAATCGGTCATCAGCTTCGAGGGAATGTCGAGAGCCTCGACGCTCTTCAATCCGACCTCGACCTCGGCGCGCGTTTCGGGCGGCAATGATGCGAGCCGTGCGGCAAAATCGCGCTCGGGGATTTCGGTGACAAGCGTCAGCACCGGAACTGGGCCTGGAAGCGCCGTCTCGACCACGGCCGAGACAAGGTCGCCGGGACCGCGCCCCGCGTAATTATAGTCGTGGTTGCGGTCTAGCACCGCCTGCAACCGGTAGGTTCCAGGCGGAAGCTTCGACCAGGCGGTGGGAAAGGCGTCGACTTCGGTGCCGACGAGGGCGGCCGCACCAGGGGCCAGTCGCCGGACCTCGAGCGCGGCGACCGCGGTGCCAGTCGGATCGAAAGGCGAGGTATCGACCTTTTCCTGCGGCTTGGCACCGGGCTCGATCCGCTGCGCAAAGACGAGCAGCCGGCCGCCTGCATCGCTGCCGAGATCCCACGCTGTCACGACAGGCACCGCAAGGGGGGCAGGGTCGGCTTGCGCAGGACCCGGCGCGGCAAGTGTCAGGGCGATGACGGGGGCAAGGAGCGAAAGCGCGCGGCGCGAGACAAAGCGGATCATGCCCGAGGTCTAACCGCCGCGCGAGCGCTGTAAAGCTTGGTCTGCCAGGCGAGCCCTACTTTTCGTCCTCGTCTTCCGCTTTCTTGAAGATCTGGGCCATCTTGGCCCGCGCGTCATCGAGCTTTCCGTCGTCGATGGCCTTCACCACTTCGAGCGGCAAATTCTCTTTTTCACCTTCATGACCCCGAAAGGCGATCGGCGCGATGACCGTGCGCGCGAGGTCGCCCTTACCGTCGTCGAGGAGTTGGCGGGTCATGAGCAGGCGATATTGCGGATCGAAAGATGCCTCCGGATAGACTTGTTCGAGCGCCGTGATGGCCGGTGCGGGGATCGGCTCTCCGGCTTGGCGGAACGACATAAAATAGCCGATCGCCGGGCGCGGATCGAGTTGGTCAAGGTGACGTGCCTTGATGTAATAGGGCCGCGCCTCGGCATAAGCCTTCTTGTCGGTCTTGCCTCTGCCCATGAAGACCTCGGCCTTGAGGAGATGAGCGGCCGACGATTCAGGGTCGATCTTGAGCGCCCGGTCTGCCGCTGCCTCGGCAGCGTCCCAGTTGCGCGCGTCGATCTGCGCCTCGCCGACCCAGAGCTGCGCCGGCAGACTGTCGGAATAGAGCGCGTCCTTGCCCCCCATGTCGCCCGCGACGTCGCGCGCTTCCTTGCGGTCGACCCCGCGCTGCGAGCGCATATGATGACGGATCAGTGCTTCTTCGGCCGAGGTCAGCCGGCGGATCGCCACCTTGGGTTCGACGTAATCGCCTGGCTTCACATCATAGCCGAGGAAGGGGCCGCGCTTGTAACGGCGCACCTCTTTTTGCAGCGCCTCAAGGTCGCCGAAGATGCGCTTCGCGGCAGTCAGGCTGTCCTCGCCGCCGTTGAGCGCCTTGAGATAAGCGACAAGCTGTCCCTTCCGCTCGGGCGCAAAGTTCAGATAGTGCGAGAGGAGCCAGCCGAAGGTGTAGGACTGGTACTGCTGCATGCCGCTCAGCGTCGCCTTGGTGTCGAACAGACGGGTGAGCGGGACGTCGGGCAGATAGTCGAGCGCGGCGCCGCGAGCCTGCGGGACGTCGCCGACGTGAAAGCTGCCGTCGTCCATGAAGCGGATCGTGCTGTAGAGTTCGGCGACGCCCTCCGTGTACCACTGCGGATAGGCGGTGCTGAAATTCGAGAGCATGAAATGGTGCGTATATTCGTGGAGCAGCACCGTCTTGATGTCGAGGCGGGGTCCCTGTTCGATACCCTTGCTCGTCGCGATGCGTTCGCGGGCGGGGACGAAGGCAACCGGATTGCCTGCGCGCGGGATATAGAAGCCAGCGATGCCCGATCCTGGCGCCCGGGCAAAGACCGCAATATTGTCGGTGTCACCGGTTCGGTACACCTTCACCCGGTTTGCCACGCCGATTTCGGGGCCGGGAACCGGCATGCCCTGGAGGGTGCGCAGCGCATTGTCGAAGCGTTCGAGCAGAACCGCGAACTTCTCGGCATCGCGCTGACTGCTTTCTGAGTAGACGACAAAGTGGGAGGTCGTCGCTTCCCACCATTCTGCTCGCGTCGCCGGGCTCGCAAGCATCGCCAGCATCGCCGCCACCGCGCCGAGAAGCCGCGCAGCTCCCCGCATCCACGCTGTCCCCGTCACCCTTTTTACCCCTTATGGTTTCTCAAAGGCCCAGCATAGCGGGCGCCTCGGCGCCTTCAAGCCCTTGGGTTCAAACGAAGCTGTAAGGGTCGACGTCGATTGCCAGCCGCGCCTTTGCGGGCCAGTCGATGCGCGCTACCCAGTCGCGGATCGCCCCTTGCAGGTCGAAGCTGCGCGGGGCGTGGAGCAGGAGGCGGAAGCGGTGGCGCCCGCGGAGCATGGCGAGCGGGGCGGGGGCTGGGCCATAGATGGCGAGACCGTCGGCGACCGGCGCTTTCTGCCCGAGACGCTGCGCGACGCCGCGCGCGACATCGATATCTTCCGAAGAGATGACGAGCGCAGCAAAACGGCCATAGGGCGGCGCTCCTGCCTGCCGGCGGGAGGCTGCCTCGGCGGCATAGAAACCTTCGCGATCGTTGGCGACGAGCGCTGCCATGACGGGCGCGTCGGGCACGCGGGTCTGGATCAGCACCTCGCCGGGCTTGACCCCGCGCCCAGCGCGCCCCGCGACCTGCGCGATCTGCTGAAAGGTTCGCTCGGAGGCGCGAAGGTCGCCGCCGTCGAGCCCCAGGTCGGCATCGACCACCCCGACGAGCGTCAGATTGGGGAAATGATAGCCCTTGGTGACAAGCTGCGTGCCGATGATGATGTCGACCAGTCCGCCCTCGACATTGGCCACAAACTCTGCAGCCTTGGCGGGCGACCAGAGCGTGTCCGACGTGACGATCGCGGTGCGCGCCTCGGGAAAGCGCAGCGCCACCTCGTCGGCGACGCGCTCGACCCCGGGGCCGCAGGCGACCAGACTGTCCTCGTCCTCACACTCGGGACACAGCCGCGGGGGCGGCATCACATGTCCGCAGTGGTGGCAGGCGAGGCGGTGAACGAGGCGATGCTCGACCATCCAGGCGGTGCAGTTCGGGCACTGGATGCGGTGCCCGCAGGTCCGGCAAAGTGTGAGCGGCGCAAAGCCGCGGCGATTGAGAAACAGGAGGCTTTGTTCGCCCTTGTGGAGCCGGTCGGCGAGAGCCTCGACGAGCGGCGGAGCGAGCCAGTTGCCGCGGTCGGGCGGGTCTTGCCGCATGTCGATGGCCGCAAGGTCGGGCAGCGTCGCGCCGCCGTAGCGCGCGGGCAGGATGATGTGGCGATAGCGCCCCGCCTCGACCTGCGCGAGGCTCTCGAGCGCGGGGGTGGCGCTCGCAAGGATCACCGGCAGCGCCTCAAAATGTCCGCGCATCACGGCGACGTCGCGCGCATGATAATGAACGCCATCCTCCTGCTTGAAGCTCGTCTCATGCGCCTCGTCGACGACGATCAGGCCGAGGCGGGCGTAGGGAAGGAAGAGTGCCGAGCGGGCCCCGACCACGATTTTCGCCTCGCCGCGAGATATGGCGTGCCACGCGCGGCGGCGTTCGGTCGAGCGCAGTCCGGAGTGCCAGGCGACAGGCTCGCAGCCGAATCGCGCGGCAAATCGCGTCAGCATCGGCTCGGTCAGGGCAATCTCGGGGAGAAGGACGAGCGCCTGCTTGCCCGCTTCGACCGCGGCGGCGATCGCTTCCATATAGACCTCGGTCTTGCCAGACCCGGTGACCCCATCGAGAAGCAGGGTCTCGAAGGCCGCAGCGGCCACGGCGTCGCGAAGCTGGCCCGCAGCCGCGGCCTGTTCGGCGGAAAGGTCGGGCGGCCCAAAGCCGGGGTCGGGCTCGGGATAGGGCGCGTCGGCTGACACGCTAACCGCTTCGAGCGCGCCCGCCTGTACCAGCCCGCGGATCACGGCCTCGCTGACGTCGGCAAGCGCTGCGAGTTCGCGCACGAGCCCTTGCCGCGTGCCGATCTTTTCGAGCGCAACAGTGCGCTGCGGCGTCATGCGCGCAGGCAGCTCGCCGGTCGCGCGATACTCGACGATCGGGCGCCGCGCGTCGGCAAAGGCGGCGCCGGGCAAGACCATGCGCAGGACCGACCCGGGCGGGGCGAGATAATAGTCGCTCGTCCATTCAACGAGCCGCCGCAGGGGCGCGGGCACCGGGGGGACGGACACAATCTCGTAGAGGTTGCGCAGACGATTGTCGCCGACCGGTTCGGGCGCGCCGAAGCTTTCATCTTCCCAGACCACGCCTCCCATCCGCCGCGGCCCGAGCGGCGCGACGACGACGCTGCCGAGCGGCACATCGCTCCCTTCGGGGACGCGATAGTCAAGCGGCCCGAGGGCGGCGGTGAGAAGGAGAACGCGGGCGCGGGTCATGGGCTGGGGAGGATATAGGCCCGCGGGGAAAATAGGAAAGCCGTGAGGGGAAACGGCGAGAGGTTGCACGGGTCGAGACCTGACCGGCCCAAACGCTGCGACGCCCGCGCGAGAAAATTTCGGATATTGTCCTATGTTCGCGGTTTTGACGGATTTTGCCCTTCTTGCTGTCGGAGCACCTGGAAGGGTGGCGAAGGGGCTGTGCGGGCTGGCGTCCTTTGCCGGATTCCCTGAGCCTGCCGCTCATCGTCTGGCTTACGCGACCAAGCCGGATGGCAGCTATCGAGGCCAGGCCCGTCGTCCCGCTCGCGGCTGGGCGCCGAAAATTTTACAGCGGCCTTGCAGCCGCTCGGCGCTTGAACTCCCAGGGATAGTTGGCGGCCTCACAGCCCAAGGCCGCTATGTCGACGCGAGCGCCGCCGTTTCCACCATCCGCTTCGCGGGTTTCGGCCGCCTGAACCAGAAGCTCCAGACCGCGAAGCTGCCAAGCATCGTCAGCGAGAGGCCCGAGACTGTGAGCACCAGCCGCCAGAAAAGTCCGCCAACCTTGCCGGCGTGGAGCGGATAGGCCTTGTTGAATGCTTGCGCGCCGGGCGCCATGGCCAGCGCGTCGCGGGCTCCGAGGACCTGGCCGGTCGCCGCGTCAAACCACAAGGTCGTGCGTCCGTTGGGCAGCCATTCGGCAGGCTGCCGCATCCGCAGGCTGATCGGTTCGCCCGCCTTGCGGGGCAGGCTGAGGATGCGAAACTCGGCGCTCGGAAAGCGCCGCTGCGCCTCTGCAAGCATCGAAGCATAATCGGGCTTCGCGGCGAGCGGCCCGCTTTCATATTGGGGCACCTCCATCGATTTTACCGTTTCGGCGACGGAGCCGAAGGGCGCGACCATCGCCATCGCGAAGGGGCGGAAGATCATCATCGTGCCGGTGATGATCGAGAGCAGGAGGAGCGGCGCGAAGACAGCGCCGAGGTCGCGGTGGTGGGTGACGATCGCTGCGCGGCTCATCCGCTTGGGCCACAGCCGAAAGCGGAAGGTCTTGCGCGTGCGCCACCAGAGGATCAGCCCCGAGACCACGAAGAAGAGACCGCACAGACCAGCCGTTCCGATCACCCATTCGCCTCTGTCGCCCGCGAAGAGATGGTGATGGAAATCGAAAATCCACAGTTCGGGCCGCTCCCACTGGCTCGCCCATCGCGCGATGACCTCGCCCGACTGATCGGCGTAGAAACCTGCGCCTTCGCCGAAGCTGAAGCGCCCCTGGTGGAGCCCGAAACCGTCGCGGGCATAGATAATGCCCTGCGGCGCCCCGGGCAGCGCCATGATCGCCTCGGTCGCCGCGGTAACGCTGGCAAGGTCGCTGCGCAGCGGATCGCCAGCATGCGCGACACCGATCCACGCATCCTTGTGAAGCAGGATTGTGCCCGACAGGCCGAGCAGCGCCAGCACGAGGCCAATCAGCCCCCCTGTCCAGCGGTGCAGCGTGTCGAGCAGCTTCATCATCTAGAAGCGGGTATCCCAACCGAGGGTGAAGGTGCGCCCGCGCCCTGCAAAATTGAAGAAATTGTCGGTGGGGCGCTGGGTATCGCTCGCGTAGCTGATATATTGCTTGTCGAACAGATTCTGCACCGCGAGGCTGATGCCGCCGAAACGCGTCTGATAGCGAACGAAGGCGTCGGTGAGCGTATAGCCCTCGAAGTCATTGCGCGGGTCGCGCTTTGGTCCTCCAAAGCTGCGCGAGAGATAGAATTGGGTCTGGACACGCGCCGACAGCGGCCCCTTCGCATAGGCTGCGGCGAGGTTCAGCCGGTCGGGCGAGATGTTCGCGCCGTCGAGGTCGGTATCGACTGCGCCGTCCTGATCCTCATCGAAGCGGCCCTGGATATGGGCATAGCCTCCCGAGACGGTGAGCCCGTCGATCGGCAGCTTGACCGCAAGGTTGAGCTCAAGCCCCTCGATCTCGACGCGCTGGCGAACGACGTCGAAAATGCCGTCGGGCCGGGCGATCAGCAGCTGCCCCTTGGTGCTGGTCGACCAGAAATAGGTCGCGCTGGCGTCGAGCGGCCCGCGCTTCACCTCGACCCCGATCTCGCGATTGTTCGAAACGATCGGCGCAATGTCGAGATAATTGTCGATATCGACCCCGTCGACCTTCACCGCCCGGGTGATGCGGCCGATGTCGGGGACCGTATAGCCCTCGGCGTAGCTCGCGTACGCGCGGATGCCCGCGAGCGGCTCGACGATGACGCCGCCGTTGAGCAGTACGTCGTCAAAGCTCGGGCTGCCGCCCGCGACATCCACGCCGCCATAGGTCGGAAGACCGCACGGTCCGCTCGGCACCGCAGGCGGCGCCGGGCAGGCGACAAAGGTGTTGGCGGCGAGCGTGTGATAATCGCCGATCTTGATCTTCACATTCTCATAGCGCGCCCCGCCGGCGAGCCGCAGCGCGCCGTCCAGCAGCTTGAGATTGGCCTGACCGAAGGGCGCAAAGCTTCGAAATTCGCTCGGCGGAACCCAGGTGCGGCCAGTCGCGATCAGTCTTTGCTCGGTCGTGTCCCACAGGGCGTCGAAACCCGCGATCAGCGTCAGCGCCTCAAGGCCCGGCACCGCGCGCTCGTAGCTCAGCTTGCCGCCAATCTTGCGGCTGCGGTTCTGCGACTGGTCGAAAAGTGTGCCGACCGGCGCGATCGAGGGGTCCTGAAAACTCGCGATCGGCTCGGGCTCTCCGCCAAAGGTGTCGCGGCTGCGATTCCAGAAGATCTGGCTGACGAAATTGCCCCCTGCAAGGTCGGTATCTGTCAGTGACAGCGCGACGCTTTCGGTGCGATTGGTCGCCGGGATGCCGGGCGGGACGCCGGGCTGCGCGCTCGTCGGCAGTCCGCCAAGCTTGTTGCCTGCAACAGGAGCGTAATCGCCGTCGCCTTCGAGCTCGAAACGGCTCGCAATGAGATCGAGCCGCATCGTATCGGTCACGGCATAACCGAAGCGCCCGAAGAGCGAGAGCGCTTTTGAATCCATCGTCTCGCCCTGCGTCAGGTTGATGCCGACCGGACGGCCTTCGCCGTCGCGAAACAGCCCGCGCAGTTCGTAAGCCGCGCCGGCCGAGGCGTCGAAGCGACCCGCCTTGTACTGGACGAGGCCGGCAATCTTGCCGCCCATGCCGGCATCCGAAAACTCATTGTCCGCCGTTCCCTGCAGGAGGGCGCGGCCCGATACGCCTTCCTCGGTCGGGGCGCCGACGGTGACCTGATTGACGATGCCGCCGGTCCCGCCGATTCCCTGCAGCGCATTCGACCCGAAGATGACCTCGACCCGGTCGATAAAGAAGCCGTCGATCGTAAAGCCGTCGCGGCTCCCGTCGCGCAGCGGGGTCGACTGCGGGATGCCGTTGATCGCATAGAGCGGCGAGCGCCCGCGCAGCGTCTCGCCCGCGCCCGACAATTTCTGCCGGGTCGGGGAAAAGCTGGGGACCAGCGTCGCGACCGCATCGGTAACCGACCCCGAGATGGCGATCTGCTGGTCGAGCGCCTCCTTGTCGATGACATCGACGGTGAGCGGGAGCGCATTGGCCGGCAGGATCGAGCGCGCCGCGGTAACGACGATGCTGTCTGCGTCGCTGCCCGCTACAGCAGCCGCGCCCTCCTGCGCATAGGCGGGGGAGGACAGCGCGGTGCACGCGAGCGCCGCAAGGGCCAATTTGCGATTCATTATCATCTCCTGTCCGCGTGGCCGCTAATGCGAGCGATTTGCATATGCAAGAGTTTTCGCGTGGGCGCGGGGTGCATCGCAGCGGCGCTCGCCCCTGCGTCTTGAGGCCAAGGGGCGATAGGCGCGAAGGTCGCTGCCCTGGCTTTTTCCAATTAATCCTAGCCAAGCCCACGGCGTTCATTCTATGTTCCTTCGCATGACCCTTGTCTCGCTGCTCGCTTCCCTCGTCGCTCTCGCGGTCGGCACACTCATTGGATGGCTCTTCGCGGCGCGCCAGTCGGGAGGGCTCAAGGCCGAGCGTGACGGACTTGCCGAGCGCTTCAAGGCCGCGGTCACCGACCTTGCGGCAGAGGCCGAGGCGCGCAAGGCTGCAGACATCCAGCTTTCGGCGCTTCTCGCTGAGCAGAAGGCACGCGATGCTGCACATGAGGCGCAGATCGCCCAGCTCAAGGATGCGCAAGCGGCGCTGACCGCGCAGTTTCGCGAAGTCGGGCAGGTGATGCTAAGCGAGGCCCAAAAGGCGTTTCTCGAACGCGCTGACCAGCGCTTCCGGCAGAGCGAGGAAAGCGCGGGCCAGACGCTGAAGTCGCTGCTCCAGCCGGTTCACGAGCGGCTTGCGCGCTATGAGGAGACCGTGAACAAGGTCGAGGCAGACCGGCGCGATGCCTTTGGTTTGCTTCAGGGGCAGATCGCGGCGATGCGCGAGGGCACTGAACGCGTATCGAGCGAGGCGGCGAAGCTCGTCAACGCGCTGCGTAACGCTCCCAAGGCGCGCGGGCGCTGGGGCGAGCAGCAGCTGCGCAATGTGCTCGAAAGCTGCGGCCTGTCCGAACATGCCGATTTCCAGACCGAGGTCAGCGTGACCGGCGGCGATGGCGGCCGGCTGCGTCCCGATGTCGTGGTCAAGGTGCCCGGCGGGCAGAGCCTTGTCATCGACGCGAAGGTATCGCTCAACGCGTATCAGGATGCGTTCGGCGCGGTCGACGAGAGCGAAAAGGCGGCGCATCTTGCCGCCCATGCCGCCGCGATGAAGGCGCATGTCAACACGCTGGGTGCCAAGGCCTATTGGAACCAGTTCGACGACACCCCCGATTATGTGGTGATGTTCGTACCCGGCGAGCATTTCCTTGCCGCGGCGCTCGACCATGATGCCGACCTCTGGGACTATGCGTTCGAGCGCAAGGTCCTGCTCGCAACGCCGACCAACCTCATCGCGATTGCGCGCACCGTGGCAGCGGTATGGCGGCAGGAAAAGCTCGCGGGACAGGCGCGCGAGATCGCGGCGCTCGGCAAGGAGCTTTACGCGCGGATGGCAACAATGGGCGCCCATATCGCGCGCGTCGGCAAGAATCTCGATCAGGCGACGGGCGCTTATAATGCCTTCGTCGGCAGCTTCGAATCGCAGGTACTCACACAGGCAAAGCGCTTCGAGGCGCTCGATATCGAAACCGGCGGCAAGGAGATTGCGGCGCTGCCCGTCGCCGAACAGGCGGCGCGGCCGCTCGCCAAGCTTTCGGCAGCACCGAGCGCGGTCAACGACGGCGAGTAGAGCTTCGTCAAATCGCCCGCTTGAGCACCGCACTCTGTCCATCGGTGCCGGTCAGGATCAGCGTCCCGTCGGAGGGAAACTCGAGCCGCACCGGTCCTGCCAGCAGCGCAAGGAAGCTGCTCTCCTGCGTCATCGCTGCGCCGGGACAGGCCATCTTGGTCGCCATCAGCGGACCGGCGCGCAGCGTCGTGCCGTCGCTCGTATAGCTTCCTGAAAAGCGGTTGCAGCCCGCGCTGCCGCTGAGCTTCGTCTCCTCGAAGGCGAGCGTGGCCACCCGGTCGCCCGCCACGGAAACTCCGCCGATCGAGACGAAGGACCAGTTGGTTCCCGCGAGCGTCTCGGGCGCAAGGATGCCGCCGCCGCAGCCTTTTACCGTCTTCGCGTCGGCGGTGACTGTTACCGTGTCGCGGTAGCGGCGGTCGCTCATTCCGTCGCTGCATTCGACATGGGTGATGTCGACCGCGAGGCGCTTGCCGGCATAGCGTTCGCCATTGAAGCTCGGCCGTGCGCCGGGATTCGGCTCCAATATCCTGGTGTCGCCATAGTCGCCGGTATAGTTGAGGAGGCCCGGCGTGATCTCGAGCGTCCATCCGGGCTCGGTGCCGAGCGCCATATAGGCCTCGGGCCGGGCGCCCGGCGACTGGGGCGGAATCGCGGTGCATGCCGCGAGCCCGAGGGGCAGGGCGAGCAGGGACAGGAAACGTATCATCGAACGGCCTTTCTTTTTCGTCACCCTGAAACAGCTTCAGCCGAGCGAGGTTCCTGGAAGGCGCCGAATGTCCCAATCCTGAATGTCATCGTCGCCGCTGGTTCAGAACCTCATAGGCCATCACCGCGCCTGCGACCGCGGCGTTGAGGCTGTCGGCCTTGCCCATCATCGGCATCTTCACGCGCACGTCGGCCGCGGCAGCATAAGCTTCGGGCAGCCCCTGGGACTCATTGCCGATCAGGATGAAGGTCGGTTCTGCATAGCGCACCGCCTGATAATCCTTGGTGTCCTCGCCCAGCCATGTCGCGACCAGTTCGCCGGGACCCGCGCGCAGCCAGGCGAGAAATTCGTCCCAGTGCGTCTGCACGAGCCGCTGGGTGAAGATCGCCCCCATGCTCGCGCGCACCGCCTCGACCGCATAAGGATCGGTCGATTCGTCGAGCAGGATCAGCCCGCCGGCGCCGACCGCATCGCCGGTGCGCAGCATCGTGCCGAGATTACCCGGATCCCGCAGCCGTTCAGCAACGAGCCAGATCGGCGCTGCGGCCCGGTCAAGATCGGCGAGGTGCGTTTTCGGCTCCGCGTAAATGCCCACGACCGTCTGCGGATTGTCCTTGCCCGACAATTTGGAGAGAATGGCCGGCGTCGTGTCGATCACCTCTCCGCCGCCTTCCAAGGTGGCCTCGACAAGCGCTTTGGCGAGCGGATGCCCCCCCGCGCCCTCGTCCGCAAGGAACAGCCACTGCGGCAGCACCCCCGCCTCGCGCGCCTCGGTCGCAATGCGCAGCCCTTCGGCGAGGAACAGTCCCTCAGCGCGGCGGTGGCGCTTCTCGCGCAGCAGCCGCATCCGCTTGACGAGCGGGTTCGAAAGGCTTTCGATCCGGGAACGGCGACCGGTCGCCATGGGTCAATCCTCGCCGAAGCTGTCCTTGACCAGCCCGACGAGCTTGAGCAGCGCCGCGTCGGCGCCATCCCCTTTCGTGTGGATGGTGATGGAATCGCCTTTTGCCGCGCCCAGCATCATGAGCCCCATGATCGAGGTGCCGTTGACGCGGTTGCCGCCCTTTTCGACCTCCACGGTCACGCTTTCGGGCAAGCGGCTGACGAAGGTGACGAATTTGGCGCTGGCGCGCGCATGAAGACCGCGCTGATTGGTGATTTCGACGGTCTCCGACAATTCGCTCAAAGGCCCACTCCCAGCATTTCCGACGCGACCGATATATATTTCTGTCCGGCCTCGCGCGCCGCGATGACCGCAGGGCGCAGATCCATTGTCTTGCGCGCACTCTCGAGCCGGATCAACATCGGCAGGTTGACACCCGCGATCACTTCGGTCCGTCCGGCCTCGAGCAGACTGATCGCGAGGTTGGACGGGGTGCCGCCGAACAGGTCGGTCAGCATGATGACGCCGCGGCCGCCGTCGACCGCGCGGATCGCCTCGGCAATCTCCTGGCGGCGCATCTCCATATTGTCGTTGGGGCCGATGCACACGGTCGCCACAGCGCGCTGCGGACCGACGACATGCTCCATCGCGGTGACCATCTCTTCGGCGAGGCGGCCGTGCGTGACGAGAACCATTCCGATGAGCGGCAATGCTTTATCGCTGGGCATGCAGTCGGGGACCCTTATGCTTTACCGCCGGACGCGGGCGGGGGCTTGCCCTCAAGCCCATCTTGCGGGGCCGAGTCAAGGTTGCGATGGAGGAGATTTGGAGCGTGGCCGGCAGCGCGCAGCGTCCCGGCGACGCGCTCGGCGACATGCACGGACCGGTGCCGCCCGCCGGTGCAGCCAAAAGCAATCGTGACATAGCTTTTCCCTTCGGCACGATAGCGCGGCAGCAAGGTGAGCAACAAGGTCTCGATCTGGGCAACCGTGGTCTCATAGGCGGGGTCGGCAGCGACATAGGCGGAGACGTCGGCATCGAGACCGGTGCCGGGCCGCAACTTCGGATCCCAGTGCGGATTGCGCAGATAGCGCATGTCGAACACTAGGTCGGCATTGCGCGGAAGTCCGCGGGCGAAACCGAAGCTCATCACGGTCAGCGACGGCTCGTCGCCGCCTGTATCGGCGAAGCGCTGGCGGATTTCCTGCTGCAGATCATTGCTGCTGTAATTGGTCGTGTCGACGACATGCTCGGCCCAGCGGCGGAGGGATTCCATCATCTCGCGCTCGCGCGCGATGCCGTCGGCAGCGGGACGGTCTTCGGCGAGCGGATGGCGGCGCCGCGTCTCGGAGAAGCGGCGTTCGAGTTCGGCGCCGGCGCAGTCGAGAAACAGCGTCTGGATGTCGCGCCCGCCCGCCTCGCGCAATTCCTTGATCCGTTTGACGAGTCGCGCAGGCTTGAAGCCGCGGCTCCGGCTGTCGATACCAACCGCGATCGGCCGCGCTGCCTCGCTGGGTTTGACGGGAGCTTCGATCAACGGCTCGAGCAGCGACAGCGGCAGATTGTCGACAACCTCCCACCCCAGATCCTCAAGCACCCTGAGAACGGTCGACTTGCCTGCGCCCGACAGGCCGGTAACGAGAAGGAGGCGCGGCTCGGCGGCAGGAACGGTACCGGTCATGCCGCCTCCAGCCGGTCGAGCGCGAGGAGGACCTTGACCGGTGCCGAAGCTTCAAAGGCCGAGAGCGTCACCGCGGGCAGAGGATTGCCCGCCACAGTCTCGATCTCGTTAGCCGCGGGCATGCGTTCATAGCGTTCGGCGAGCCGCACCGCGAGCGCCAGCGGCACCGGCGCTGTCCAGGGCTGCTCGACGATGCCGAGGCCGCGCACTTCCATCTTGCCGGCGAGTTCGGCAGGCGGGCGGCACCAGAGCCGGCCGCGGTCGAACCAGACGTCGCAGCGGTCGTCGGCGACCAGCCGCGCTCCGCGATCGATCAGCCGCAGCGCGAGATCGGACTTGCCGCGCCCTGAGGGGCCGAGCAGCAGAATTCCCCGGCTGCCAGCCGCAACGCAGCTTGCGTGGATATTGGTGATGACAGGGGCGGTCCGGCTCGAAAGCATGCAGCGAGGCTTACCGGCGCGCGCGCGGCGCCGCAAGGCGGATGGCTAGGCCGCCCCGCCTTCTTCCGCCGCGGGAAGGGTGATGAGCAGGCTCGCCCCGGGCTTGCCGTCATCGCGGTCGCCCGCGGTGATCGTTCCGCCATGTCCCTCGACGATTGTTCGGGCGATTGCGAGGCCAAGCCCGCTGTGACGGCCGAAGGCTTCGCCATTGGGGCGTTCGCTGTGAAACCGGCGGAAAATCGCCTCGCGCTGTGCGGGCTCGATGCCTGGGCCGTCATCATCGACGCCGATATGCACCTCTTGTCCCAGCCGCGTCGCGCGCACGCAGACGAGGCCGCCCGGGGGGGAGAAGCTGATCGCATTGTCGATAATATTGTCGATCGCACGCTCGAGCCGGTGGCCGTCGCCCATCACGGTCGCGGTGCCCTTGCGCGGTCGGGCGAACGCGATGCGCGGCTGAGGGGGCCCTCCCTGCTCCGCGCGTGCGGCGCGCGCCGCCAACATCGATTCGATCATCAGCCCGACGTCGATTGGTTCAAAAAGGGTGCGCGAGAGCTGTGCGTCGATCCGGCTCGCGTCGCTTATATCGCTGACCAGACGGTCAAGCCGGCGCACATCCTCGTCCGCGATTGCGAGCAGTTGCGCGCGCTGCTCGTCGGTCTTGACCCGGCCAAGACCCTCGATCGCCGAACGCACCGAGGCGATCGGGTTCTTCAGCTCATGCGTCACGTCGGCGGCAAAATGCTCGCCCGCGTCGATACGTTCGCGCAGCGCCTGCGTCATGTCGCTGAGCGCGCGGGCCAGCGTGCCGATCTCGTCGCGGCGGCTCGGGAGACGCGGGACGACCACTTCGCGCGCGCGGCCGAGACGGACCCGCACCGCGGCGCGCGCGAGGCGGCGCAGCGGGCGGACGATCGTGCGGGCAAGAAACAGCGATAGAAGCACCGAGGCGATCAGCACCATCGCGAGCACCACCGCGAGGCGGAAACGCTCGGCGCGCACCGTTCGCGTGATGTCGCGGGCATTGACCGTCATCAGCATCACTTCGGGGGTCTCAAGATCGACCACGCGCGTCGCGCTGAGCAATGGAGTGCGCTCGGGGGCGTAGCGGAAGCGGCTCGTGCCCTCGCCGCTTCGCTGCGTTTCCTTGACTTCAGGCCAGGCGGCGCCGCGATCGATCGCGGGCTCCTCGAACTCGGGATATGCGGGGGCGCCCACGATCCAGTCTATGCCGCGGTCCATCGCGCGCGCCGCATCGCGCTTCCAGGGCTGCAGGTCGGGGTCGCGCAGCGCATAGGTCGGCGGGCCATGCGCGAAGCTGTCGTAAAGCTTGCGCCCATCTGGCGCATAAAAGCGCAGCCGCGATTCCGTCGCGCGCGTGAATTCGCCGATCAGTCTCTCGCGCTGGTCGGGACGCGCGGCCTCGAGGGCGCTGTCGAGCAGCGCGAGCTGATCCTCCATCACGGCTATCCGCGTGTCGACGAGGCGGCTGCGATAGGTGTCGAGATAGAAGAAACCGCCGGCGAGCAGCGCGACCGCGAGGATGTTGACCACCAGGATGCGCGTCGTCAGCGACCAGCGCGCCGACCAGACGAGCGGCAGGTCCTCGGCCGCGGCATCGCGGTTGTCAGCCCTCGTCAGCAAAACGGTATCCGGCACCATAAAGGGTCGCGATCGCATCGAAATCGGGGTCGACCTCGCGAAATTTGCGGCGCAGACGCTTGATATGGCTGTCGATGGTGCGATCGTCGATATAGACATCGTCCTGATAGGCCGCGTCCATCAGCTGGTTGCGACTGCGTACGATTCCGGGACGGCTGGCAAGCGTTTCGAGGATCAGGAATTCGGTGACGGTGAGCGTTACATCCTTGCCGTCCCACGCCACCTTGTGCCGCGCCGGGTCCATCGTCAGCCGCCCGCGCGTAATCGGCTCGGCGACGGGCTCGTCCTCTTCGCTCGGCGCGCTTCGGTTGAGCTCGACGCGGCGAAGGATGGCCCGAATGCGTGCGATCACGAGGCGCTGGGAAAAGGGCTTGGCGATATAATCGTCTGCCCCCATCGCAAGCCCGAGCGCCTCATCTATCTCATCATCCTTGCTGGTGAGGAAGATAACGGGAAGCTGACTCTTCTCGCGCAGGCGGCGTAAAAGTTCGAGTCCGTCCATCCGCGGCATCTTGATGTCGAACACCGCAAGGTCGGGCGGGTTGTCGATCAGCGGCTTCAGCGCCGCCTCGCCGTCCGAATAGACGCGCGTCACAAAGCCTTCGGCCTGCAACGCGATCGACAGGGACTGAAGAATGTTGCGGTCGTCGTCGACCAGCGCGATGGTTGCCGTCATGCTCTTTCCATTGGGGCGGGACCCGCGTGCTCGATTAGCCGATCCCGCACCCACCGACAACTGCGCCCGCGCCTTACCGGTTCCCTTACGGCGCACTCGTCGTGCCTCCGGCACGGGTCCTGCTTTAATCTTTGACCTCATGGGCCATCACCGCTAACGCGACCGGGAATTTTCGGAATCGGCGTCACCGTCGGCACCCATCACGATGCGGGCCTGCCCTTTTGCGCGGCGGGCGTTGCATAGGTATGCAAGGGTCCGGCGAAGAAGGGAAAGGCCAGGACATGACCAAGGTGGTGATCGGTAGCGAAGCCGTCGAGACGCGCGCGGACGTGGCCGAAAACTGGGGCACAGCGCAGCTTGTCGAGGAAGCAGTGCGTCATGGCGAAGGGCTCCTCGCCAAGGACGGTCCGCTCGTTGTCGCGACCGGCAAGCACACGGGTCGCAGCGCCAAGGACAAGTTCATTGTTCAGGACGAAGAGACGCGCGACACCATCTGGTGGGGCAAGACCAATGTTGCGATGACCCCCGACCATTTTGCCGCTCTCAAGGCCGATTTCCTCGCCTATCTTGCCGACCGTCCGCGCCTCTATCGCCAGCAGCTGTTCGGCGGCTCGCAGCCCGAGCATCGCGTGGGCGTGCAGGTCATTACCGAGCTTGCCTGGCACAGCCAGTTCATCCGCACCCTGCTTTGCCGACCGACCGCAGCTGAGCTCGCGGCGTTTGCGGCTGAATATACGATTATCGACCTGCCGAGCTTCCGTGCTGACCCTGCGAAGCATGGCACGCGGACGGAAACCGTCGTCGCGGTCAATTTCACCGAGAAGCTCGTGCTGATTGGCGGAACGGCGTACGCCGGCGAGATGAAGAAGTCGGTGTTCGGCATCCTCAATTATCTGCTGCCTGTGAAGGGCGTGATGCCGATGCACTGCTCGGCGAACATCGGTCCGAAGGGCGATACGGCCGTATTCTTCGGCCTGAGCGGGACGGGCAAGACGACGCTGTCGGCCGACGCTTCGCGCACGCTGATCGGCGACGACGAGCATGGCTGGTCGGACACGGCCGTCTTCAATTTTGAAGGCGGCTGCTACGCCAAGATGATCCGCCTCTCCCCGGAGGCAGAGCCTGAAATCTTCGCGACCACCAAGCGTTTCGGCACCGTGCTCGAGAACGTCGTGATCGACCCCGAGACGCGCGAACTCGATTTCGATGATGCGAGCCTGGCCGAGAACAGCCGCGGCTCCTACCCCATCGATTTCATCCCGAATGCGTCGGCGGAAAATATGGGGCCGGTGCCGCAGAACATCATCATGCTCACCGCCGATGCCTACGGCGTGCTGCCGCCGATCGCAAAGCTCACCCCCGACCAGGCGATGTATCACTTCCTCTCAGGCTATACTGCGCGCGTTGCCGGCACCGAGATCGGCGTGACCGAGCCCGAGGCGACCTTCTCGACCTGTTTCGGCGCCCCCTTCATGCCGCGCCATCCTTCGGTCTACGGAAATCTGCTGAAGGAGCGCATTGCAAAAGGCGGCGTCCAGTGCTGGCTTGTCAACACGGGCTGGACCGGGGGCATGGCGACGATGGACGGCATTGCGCGCATGCCAATCAAGGCGACGCGTGCGCTGCTCAACGCGGCGCTCGACGGCAGCCTCAACGACGCCGAATTCCGCAAGGACCCGAATTTTGGCTTCCTCGTGCCCGTCGCGGTACCGGGCGTCGATTCCGCGCTGCTCGATCCACGCGAGGCCTGGACCGACAAGGCGGCCTATGACCGCACGGCCGAGGCGCTGGTGCAGCAATTCATCGACAATTTCGCGCAATTTGCGGACCATGTCGACGAGGGCGTCCGCCAGGCCGCACCGCGGGCCGCCGTCGCAGCCTGATCCCGCCCGGTTCTTCCGGGTGGTCCATCACTCGGAAGGAGCCGGACGATGACGACCCGATTTTCGCCGCGCCTGTTCGAGCGCGACCATGACATTCGCATGCTCGGCGAGGGGCTGCTCGCCTGCGCGCTCCCGCGCGAGGCGTGGACCCACGAGGCGCATCTCGCCGCCTGCCTGTGGCTGCTGACAGAGCGGCCCGACATCGATGTCGATGCCGAGATCGCGGGGCTGATCTGCCGCTTCAACGAGAGCCTCGGCGGCGTGAACGACGATCATAATGGCTATCACGACAGCATCACCCGCGCCTTTGTCACGGGGGTGCGGCTCTTCCTGTCCCGGACCGCCGAAACCGGACTGTCCGCGCGCGTCAACGCGCTGCTGCTGTCAGACGTGGGGCAGCGCGACTGGCCGCTGCGTTTCTACAGCCCCGAACGCCTGTTTTCGGTTGAGGCGCGGCGCGGGTTCATTGAGCCCGATCTGGCGCCGCTGCCCTCGGTTTGAACCTCAGCATCGCGCGGCGGCACTCGCGCCGACGGGACGATCAGCTCCTCCCGCCCGCGATATATTCATCGACATTCTTTGCCAGCACGTCGAGCGGGACGTTGCCGCCCTCGACGACGACATTGTTGAAATCGCGCAGATCATATTTCGTGCCGAGTGCTGTCTGCGCGCGCCCGCGCTGGCGGACGATTTCGCTGTGGCCGACCTTGTATCCGCACGCCTGGCCCGCCCAGCTGCAATAGCGGTCGACCTCGCTTGCAACTTCGAGCGGGTTCGATCCGTTGCGCTCGACGAAGAAGCGGACGCCTTCCTCGCGTGTCCAGCGTTTTGCGTGGAGCCCCGTGTCGACGACGAGGCGGCATGCCCGGAACGCCAGCGACTGGAGATAGCCGAGCCGCCCGACCTCGAAATCATCGTAGAGCCCAAGCTCGTCGGCGAGCTGTTCGGCGTAGAGCGCCCAGCCTTCGGAATAGGCGTTGAACGCGAGCATCGAGCGGATCAACGGCATCTGATTGGCATATTCGCCCTGCCAGACATGCCCCGGAATCGCCTCATGCATCGCAAGATCCGGCAGTGAATATTTGCTGTGAAGGTCGGTCGTGCGCAGATTGATCCAGAATTTGCCAGGAATGCTGCCGTCGATCGATCCCGCGCCGCCATAGGCGGCGGGCGCGCCGGGCTCCTCGGCGAGAGGCAGCCGCTTCACCTCGACATTTCCTTTCACCAAGGTCCGGAAGGCACGCGGCAGTTCGGCGCGGATCTTGCCGAGCCAGGTCTGGATATAGGCCTTGATCTCCTCCCGCCCCTTGTCGCCTTCAGGGAATTTATAGCGGGGATCCTGCGCCAGCGCGTTCATCCGCGCGCCGACCGGGCCGTCGCTATAGCCGAGCTTCCTGAGGATCGGGTCCATCCGCCCATGAAGTTCGGCAAGCTGATCGAGACCCATCTGGTGCACCTCATCGGGGGTCATGCGGGTGGTGGTCGAGGCACGCAGCCCCCACGCATACCATTCCTCGCCGCCGGGCCGCGCCCAGAGCCCCGCATCCATGGTTGCCTTCGGTCGCTGAGAGCGCATCTCGGCAATTTGCCGCTCGAGCGCAGGTACGACTGCGCCCTTGACGATACGCTCGGCGCGCGAGCCCCAGTCGCCCGCGATTTTCAGCGCCGCTGTGCGCTTGGCAAGGCTGCCGACCAGTTCGCCCCCCGCCTGCGCGTCGGCAAGACTCGCGTCCATCTGCGTCAGCGCGGCGTCGATAAGGAAGGCAGGCGCGATCAGCCCCTGCGCGCCGGCCGCCTTCAGCCGCTCGGTCTCGCCGTCAAGCGCGGCGGGGTAGGCGTTGAGCCGCGCAAGATAGGCCTCGGCGTCGGCAGCGTTTCTGAGCGGATGGTCGCTGCCCAGAAAGCGGGGGATGTCGAGATAGGCGCCGACATTCTGGATCACGACATAGGGCGTGTTGCGCCAGCCCCCGACCGCGACATCGCCATAGGGAAGCGCAAAGCCTTCGAGCGCAACACTGTAAGCGCTGTCGACCACCGCGAGGCTGGTGCGCGCCTTATGGTCGAGCCCGCTCGTATCGGCGGCGCGTACGCGCGCCAGATCGGCCTTCAGCGTCGCAGCGAGCGCCGCCACCCCCGCGGGCGAGCGGTCGGACAATTGTCCGCGCATCGGGGCACGCTCGCCGGTGTCGATGCCCAGCGCGGTCGCGCCCTCGGGCGCGTGAGCAAGGAGATTGTCCGCGACCGAATCGAGAAGCTGCTCGGCATCGCTCTTCGGCGCCTCCTGCAGCGCAGCGGCGGGGCGGGCGACGGTGAGCGTCGCGGCCCCGGCGCCGAGCGCAGCGAGCGTCTGGCGGCGGCTGACGGGGGTGGAAAGCGGATGTTGCACTGGCGGCTCCCTGCGACCTTGTTTCTTCTGAAACCTGTCTAGGGAGCAAGTCGGCGCGGTCAATGGCGTTGAAACGCATAAAGCCCCTCCTCGTCAGGAGAGGCCGGGGTGGTGGCGCGCGGCAGCGCGCAGGGCAGCAGCAGCACCCCCGCTGCGACCAGGCCGGCAAGCCGGCTGGTCTCGCTGCCCCCTCCTCTGAAGAGGAGGGGGGATGGTCAATCAATCAAATCGGCCGGCACCTTGCCGCCATTGGCCGCGAGCTCGCGCATCACCGCCTTGTGCAGCCAGATATTCATCTCGGCGCTGCCGTTGAGTTCGCCGGTGTAGCCGAGCTCCTGCGCCAATTCCTTGCGGTTCTGCAGGCTCGAGTCGATCTCGAGCAATTTCATCAGATCGACGATCGACGTGCGCCAGTTGAGCGGCTGGGTCGCATAGGCGTTCTGTGCGGTCAGGATCGCTTCGACGTCGATCTCGCTGATCGGGGCGGGTGCGGCGGGAACGGGCTGCGGGGCAGCGGGGGCGGCCGCCGCATCGGGAGCAGCCGCGGGCTCGGCGGCCGCAGCCTTCTTGCCGAAAATTGCGTCCTTGATCTTGCCGAAAATGCTCATGGTGGAACTCCCTCTCCTCATGCGACCGCAAAGGCCGCTTGCGTGCAGATCGGCACCGACAGACAAAAGGAGAATGAACGGCTCCCCGCCCGTCCGTGCACTGCTATACCAACCCTTGTCGGCGCATTTCGATCCGCGCCCCAGACGGAGAAAATTCATGAACCTCACCGACATTTTTGAGCAGGCCGGCGGCCTTGAATCGATGGCGAAGGAGCTCGGCGTCTCGCCCGGCGTCGCGCAGCAGGGTGCCGATGCACTCCTTCCCGCAATCCTCGGCGGGTTCAAGAAGCAAGCGCAGGGCGGGGGGCTTGAAGGGCTTGGCGGCCTGATCGGCCAGCTCGGCGGTGGGGGGCTGCTCGACTCGGTGCTCGGATCGCAGCCGACCCCGGTCGGGCAGGGCAATGAGGTGCTTGGCCAGATCTTCGGGTCCAAGGACGTCAGTCGCACCGTCGCGGGTGACGCAGCGGCAAAGACCGGCCTCGACGCCGGCCTTCTCAAGAAGATGCTCCCGATGCTCGCGATGATGGTCGCCGGCTATATGGCGAAGCAGGGCGGACAATCTCCCGGCGGCGGACTGGGCGGCATGCTCGGCAATGTCCTCGGGGGACTCGTTGGAGGAGGCAGCAGCGCGCCCGCGGCAGGCGGGCTCGCGGGCAGCCTCGGAGGCCTCGGAAAGCTCATCGACATGAACGGCGATGGCAATCCCCTCGACGACATCTTGGGCATGGCGGGGAAGATGCGCGGCTAGGGCGCGGGGCGCGCCCTCTTCCGCCGGAAGGGAAGAGGGGGTTAGGCCGCCTCCAGTCGCCAATCGCTGCGAAGCCTATCGGGCCACCGCGCGCCGCGCGGCATGGCAACGGCCTCTTCGTCACCGTCGCCATCGGTGCCCGGCGCCGCGATGTCCCGGACATATTCGATCGTCGGAGCGGCCTCGCTGCGGGCAAGGCTCGTGCGCAGCGGGCAACGCCCGCTTGGCCGGAAGCCGAGCTTGCGCAGCACCGCGCCCGAGGCAGGATTGTCCGCAAAGTGGGAGGCGACGAGCCGGCCTATGCCGAGCGTGTGCGCGAGGTCGATCATGTGCCGCCCCGCTTCGGTCGCATAGCCAAGGCCCCAATAGGGACGCGCGACCCAATAGCCGAGTTCGAACTCGCCGCTTTCGGTCCGGTCCAACCCGACACCGCCGATCAGGCGCGGCGCACTTGCGGTGCGCTGGAGCATCAGGAAGCGGCTCGGGTGGCCGTCGGTCCAGCCCGCCAGAAAGGCGCGGGCATCCTTCTCGTGATAGGGCCAGGGCGCGCGCGCGAGGTTCCGCACGATCGCCTCTTCGCCGATCGCGCGCGCAAGCGCAGGGGCATCCTCGTGCCAGCCGGGCCGCAGCAGGAGCCTGTCGGTGCGTGCAAACATGTTCGTCACTCCCATTGGCGGTCGCTCTGGCGTCGGATGGTGACGCTTTGACGACAGCCGATATGCGAGGGAGATGATCGGTTCCTTTTTTGCGTCCCGCGCCGAGCGGCGGCTAGCGGGCAAGAAAAAAGGGAGGCCGGGGGCGACCCGTCTCCCTCTTTTCGAACCTGGTTTCCGCTTGGCGGCGGAAAGGGCGGCTCCGGGTCGTCCCTGGTGGACGACCTCGGTGAAAGTCGTCCCTTATTCGGCGGCGTCTGCCATACAGTCGACCGACACATATTTGCGGCCAAGCTTGCCGTCGTGGAATCGGACGCGGCCGTCAGCGGTGGCAAACAGCGTGTGGTCCTTGCCCATCCCGACGTTGACGCCCGGATAGACCTTGGTGCCGCGCTGACGCACGATAATGTTGCCGCCGATCACTTCCTGACCGCCGAACTTCTTCACGCCAAGGCGACGGCCGGCTGAGTCGCGACCGTTGCGCGAGGAACCGCCTGCTTTCTTATGTGCCATGACTGATGCTCCTTAATCTCTGGGGCCGAGCCGCGGGGACCGCGCTCAGGCTTCCTTCTTGGGGGCTGCCTTCTTGGCAGCGGGTTTCTTGGCCGGCGCGGCTTTCTCGGTCGCGGCTTCCTTCTTGGGAGCCGCCGCCTTCTTCGGCGCGGCTTCCTTCGCAGGCGCAGCCTTGGCTTCGGTTGCCGGGGCGGCCTCTTCCTTCTTGGGCGCCGCTTCCTTCTTCGGAGCCGCCTTCTTGGCGTCGCCCACGGCGAGGATGCGGAGCAGAGTCAGCGACTGGCGGTGACCGTTGCGCCGGCGGTAATTGTGCCGACGGCGCTTCTTGAACACGATGACCTTTTCGCCGCGCGTCTGCGCGATGATCTCAGCCGAGACGGTCAGGCCCTTGGCGTCCTTCACTTCGCCGCCGTCGCCGGCCAGCAGGACGTCGCCCAGCGACACGGTGTCACCGGCTTCACCTTCGATCTTCTCGACGGCGATCTTGTCTCCAGCGGCGACGCGATACTGCTTGCCGCCCGTGCGCACGATTGCGAACATGGTCTTCCATCCAATCAGAAACTAAAACACCCGCGCTGCCAGTTGCCCGCCGAAGCAGGCGATTTTTCCGGCATGCGGGAAAGTCAGCGCCACTAACGGCCAAGCCCCTTGCTGTCAACCGCATATTTCCGCGTTTTTCGGGGTTTCGACCGTCCCTTTTCCCGCGCTGCGCGTCCGTCCCGCGATTCGGCTTGCCGCCCGCGCCCGCGGCCCATATCAGGAGCGGCAATGACGCGCATCCCCCATCTGCTTCCCGCGGCGATCGCCGCCTCGCTGTCGCTGTCGGCCTGCGCCACCGCGCAGGAAAGTCAGGCGCCCTCGCTCGCCAAGCGGCCGGTCGAAGGGCGATTCGATGTCGCGCCGCCCGCGGTCGTCGTGGCGCCTCCGGGGCCGCTGCCCAACGATCTTGCAGGACGGCTCGCTCGCTGGGAATCGGATGCCGTCGAGGCGCAGCGGGCGTTTGCCGCGGAGCGCGGCGTCGCTGCGCCCCTCGTCTCCGCGGCCGCCGGTTCGGGGGTCTCGAGCGAGGCGTGGGTGGTCGCACAGCAGGCGGTCTCTCGCCTTATTGCAGCGCGCGCCCCGCTCACCGGCGCGCTTGCCGAGATCGACCGTCTCTATATCGACCGCAGCGTCGAGGAGGCGATTGACGGCCTGCCCGATATCTATGCGCTACGCGAGCGGCTTACCGACATGGTTTCGGCGCAGGACGCGGTGATCGAGGCGCTTGAGGCCCAGCTGCCCGAGCAATAGGCGCATCGCGCGCCGCAGCAAGCGGCTGGGCGGAGCCGTGGATGGGCTTGCCCCGGATCGTGCCCCGCCGCCATGGGTGCCGCGGCGCGCTACTGATTGAGACCATGCTTCTTCAGGGCGTGGCGGATCTGGTCGTAACTGAGCCCTAGCGCCTCGGCCGCTACCTTCTGATTGTAGCGGCAGCGCGCCATCGTATCGGCGAGGATCTGCCGCTCATAGCTGTCGACCGCTGCGCGAAGGTCGCTGACGGACCCGGTGGGCGGTGCGGCGGGGGCTGCGGGTGAGGGGGCGGACGCGGGCGCCGCGCCATCTTTTCCCCTGGGGCGGTGAACCGGCTGCCAGGGGCTTGCGAAGGGGTCGAAACTGAGCGCGTCGACGGGCCTTGCAGGATCGGGCCAGCGATAGATGGCGCGTTCGATCACGTTTCGAAGCTCGCGGACATTGCCCGGCCAGTCGTGACCCTCCATCTGCGCGAGAGCCCGCGGGCCGAAGCCGGGCCATTCCTCCCACCCGAGCACCGCGGCCATGCGCTGCCCAAAATAGGTCGCAAGCACCTCGATATCGCCCTCCCGGGCGCGCAAGGGGGGCAATGTGATGACCTCGAACGACAGCCGGTCGAGCAGATCTGCGCGGAAGCGGTTTTCCTCGACCAGCGCGGGAAGATGCTCATTGGTCGCCGCGACAATGCGTACATCAACGCGGATCGGCCGCGACGAACCGACGCGCGTCACCTCGCCATATTCGACCGCGCGCAGCAGCCGCTCCTGCGCTGCCATCGACATGGTCGCAAGCTCGTCGAGGAACAATGTCCCGCCGTCCGCCTCCTCGAAGCGCCCGGCGCGGCTGCGCGTTGCGCCCGTGAAAGCACCCGCCTCGTGCCCGAACAGTTCCGATTCGATCAGCGTCTCGGGCATCGCGGCGCAGTTCATGATCAGATAGGGCTTGTCCCAGCGCGCCGACAGGCGGTGGAGGCGTTCGGCGATCAGTTCCTTGCCGGTACCGCGCTCGCCGATGACGAGCACCGGGCGGTCCAGCGCGGCGGCCTGGCTTGCGCGCTCGACCGCGTCCTGAAAGGCCGCCGACTGGCCGATAAACTGCGTTTCCCGCTCCATTCCCAATCATTGGCAAAATTTCCCGCTCATTGGCAAGGCAAATCGACGCGGGCGCCGACATTGGGGCATAATGAGCGGCTTTTCCGCGCTTGTGGCCAATTGGCACAGCCCCTGCATAGCTTTTGACGAACTGGCACGATGGTGTGCCGGAGCAGCGAGAACAGGAAGGTTGACCCATGAAAACGACGTTTGCCCAAGCCGCTACTTTCGCGCTCAGCGCGGTCGGAGCGTTGGCCATCCTCGTCGGCGTGATCGACCAGCCGCAAATCGCCTTCAGCGCCGGACATCCCGTCGGCGTCCTGGCGGTGACCGCTGCAGCGTCCCCGGCGGTCAGTCCTTTGGCCTGACCGGCTCTGGTGCCGGGGCACTCTCCCCCCTTGCCCCGCCCCGGCACCAGCATTCTTCAAGGTCTCAAGAATTTCGACAGGAGTTAGTAAAATGGGTATTTTCTCACGGACCCGCGATATCATTGCCGCCAACGTCACCGATCTGCTCGACCGCGCGGAGGATCCCGAAAAGATGATCCGCCAGATCATCTTCGAGATGAACGAGACGCTGGTCGAAGTTCGCGCCTCGGCCGCGCGCACGATCGCGGACCAGAAGGAGATGCGCCGTCATATCGCCAAGCTCGAGAACCTCCAGGACAGCTGGAAGGAAAAGGCGGAGCTCGCGCTGTCGAAGGACCGCGAAGACCTCGCGACCGCGGCGCTGATCGAGAAGCAGAAGGCCGGCGACATGGCCGAGCGGTTGAAGGCCGAGATTGCGGTCCTCGATGAGTCGCTGAAGGGTTATGAGGCCGACATTGCCAAGCTTCAGAAGAAGCTTTCGGAGGCGCGGGCGCGCCAGGCGAGCGTCGTGAACCGCCTCGAAAGCGCGGAGAACCGCTACAAGCTGCGCGAAATGACCAATGGCGACCGCGTCGAGGATGCCTTCTCGCGCTTCGAATTGCTCGAACGCCGCGTCGACGAGGCCGAAGGCCGTGCAGAGGCACTGGGCATGGGCTACAAGAAGTCGCTCGATGAAGAAATCGCCGAACTGCAGGCAGCGGACAAGGTCGCCGACGAGCTCGCCGCGCTCAAAGCGGCGCAGGGCAAGAAGTAAGGATTCCGACCGATGGAAGACATCATCATCGTCCCGATCGTCATCGGCACGCTCTTCCTCGGTCTGCCTTGGCTGATCCTCCACTACATCACCAAGTGGAAACAGGCCAAGACGCTGACCGGTGAGGACGAGCAACTGCTCGACGAACTCTACGACACGGCCCGGAGGCTCGAGAATCGCCTTCATACCGTCGAACGCATCATCAGCGCCGACCATCCCGACTTCCGCCCTGCGGTGCGCAGCGATGAGGACCTGGCGCAGCTCGAAAATACAAGCAGGAGGAACTGAGATGTCTGCCAGCCGCACAAAATTCTATCTCGACAAGCAGAACGCCAAATGGAGCGGCGTGTGCGCAGGGATCGCGGACTATAGCGGCGTCGACGTCCTCTGGGTTCGCGTCGGCGCGGTGCTCCTGACGCTGATGGGTGGCTTCCCCTGGACGCTCATCGCCTATTGGATGGTCGCCTGGATGGGAACGCCCAAACCCTTCGCTCTCTATGGCTCGAACGAAGAAGCGAAATTCTGGCAGGGCGTGCGCTCGAACCCCAGCGCCTCGACACGCGACATCCGCTCACGCTTCCGCGACATCGACCGCCGGCTTGCCGACATCGAACTATACTACACCAGCCACAACCGCCGCCTCGCCGACGAGATCGATGCGCTGCGCTGAGCGCAAACGCAGGCAGCAGGGAGAAGAGACATGAGCATCGGTGGCCCCGCCTTCATCCTCGCAATCGTCGCCATGTCGATGGTCGGATGGATGGCGACGACGTGGATGCGCGCGAAACACGGCTATCCGGTCGAGAATGAATGGGGCGGCACGGTTCATCGAACCGCCCCCGACACTGATCGAAAAATCACGCTTCTTGAAAGCGATAATGCCAAGCTCGCCGACCAGATAACGCGGCTCGAAGACCGGATTTCGGTGCTCGAGCGGATCGCAACCGAAACGAACGGCGGCGCGGCCCAGCTCGCCGACCAGATCGAACGGCTGCGCTAAGACTTGCTTAGAGAGGATTGGACATGAACGCATTGACGGTCATCGGCGCCATCGCCCCGATCGTGACCATCATCACGGTGGTGGCGATCGGTGGCTGGGTCTTCACCACCTGGCTTCGCATCAAGAACGGCTATCCGCTCGATGGCGCCTGGGGGCAGGCGGTCTACCCCAAGACAAGCGACGAGACGGTCGAGCGCGTCAAGCTGCTCAGCCAGGAAAATGCCCAGCTTCGCGCCGAGCTCGGCTCGGTCAAGGACCGGCTGGCCGTGGTCGAGCGCATCGTCACCGATGAGAGTCACCGTGTGGCCAGCGAGATCGAGGCGCTGCGGCGCCCGGCGAACTGAGGAGATAGACGATGAACGGCCCCTTTGTCCTTGGCTTTTTCTTCATCGTCGTCGGCATCCCGGTGATCTTCGGCATCGCCGCCGACATGTACAGGAGACACCTGAAGTTCAAGGAACGGCAGCTGGCGGCGATCACCCATGAAACCGCGGAAAAGGCGGCGCAATATGCGGCTCAGACGCAGCGGCTCGAGGAGCGTGTCCGCGTCCTCGAGCGCATCGTGACCGACAAGGGCATGGCGGTGGCCGACGAAATCGAAAAGCTGCGCGGCGCGCCGCTCAACTGAAAACAACGAGACTCAGGCGAAAGGATCCTTCCCCATGAACCCCTTTGAAATGGTCATCGGCATCGTCCTCATCGTGACGATCGGCAGCATCATCCGTGCGAAATATGGCGTACGGCGCTACCATCGTGGCGGCGAATATATCTCCGGCCAGGACAATGCCGAGACCAAGGCCCTGCAGGCCGAAATCCGCGCGCTCAAGGAGCGCATCCAGGTGCTCGAACGCATCGCCACCGATCACAACCGTGCCGCCGCCCTCGACGAAGAGATCGAGAGGCTGCGCGACCGGTCCCTCCCGTAACGCGACGAAGAAGGAGCCGAAGCATGGCCGCCATTACGTCCGACATCAGCACCAATCTCATCACCGCCGCCATTGCGCTGAGCGCGCTGACCATCATCAGTCTCGTCGCGCTGCGCGGCTGGCGCGACTGGATCCAGCTCAAGCGCGAAGAGCTCGCCGCAGGCCATGCTCCGGCGCACGAGGCGAGCACCCAGCACACCGGGTCGCGAATCGAGATCGCCGACCTCAAGGAGCGGCTGCGCAAGCTCGAGGCCATCGCCGCTGGCGTTGATCTCTAGGCGCTCGGCGGATCGTCCGCAGCTGGAGAAGGCGACAGGGCCGCAGGCGGTCTTCGGGACCCGCCCCTCTCGCCTTCACGCGGCCGGCACGGCAATACACGGGCTCTCTTCCCACCGGGCGTCAAATCTGCCACTGCCGCGCCCATGCGCAGCCTCACCGACATTTTCGACGAATATGATTTCCTCGACGGCGACGATCGCTACCGGCTCCTGATCGAACTGGGGCGCGAGCTCGAACCGATGCCCGATGCGCTCAAGACCGAAGCGACGCTTGTGCGCGGCTGCTCGGCCAGCGTGTGGGTTTATCCCGTGCCGCGCGACGACGGCCGGCTCCACTTCCTCGCCGACAGCAATGCCGCGATCACCAAGGGCATTGTCGCGCTGGTCCTCGCCGCCGTGCAGGACAAGCCCGCCGCCGAGGTCGCTGGCATGGATATCGCCGCCGCGCTCGCCCCCTTCGAGCTGACGCGCCAGCTTTCGTCGAACCGCACCCAAGGTGTGCCCAACATGATCGCGCTCGTCCAGGACACGGCTCGCCGCCTCGCAGACTGACCTTTCAAAACTCCGGAGCCGGCACACTCGCCTCGACGAAAAAGGGCGATCCTTCAGGACCGCCCTTCATCGTGCCGCTTGTTCCGCGCGAGCTCAGTCGCTCGCGGGCTGGAGGTTCACCGCCGCGAACTTGCCGCGGTCGTCGACCTCGATGTCAAAGGCAACGCGGTCGCCCTCTTCAAGGCCTGCCATGCCAGCGCGCTGCACCGCGCTGATGTGGACAAAGGCGTCCGCCTGTCCATCGTCGCGCGCAATGAAGCCGAAGCCCTTCGTCGTGTTGAAGAATTTGACCGTGCCCGAGGTGCGCTCGCCGGTCAGCTGGCGCCGGCCGCGCGCGCCGCCGGGGCGATCCTCGCGCTGGCGCGGCGAGAATTCCTCGACCGGTAGCGGTTCGCCCTCGATCTTGAGGTCGATCGCCGACACCTTGCCGTTGCGTTCGACGAGGGTGAAGGCGAGCGGTTGCCCCGAGGCGAGACCCTGAAGGCCGGCCTGCTCGACCGCGCTGATGTGCACGAACACGTCTTCGCCGCCATCGTCGCGGGCGACGAAGCCGAAGCCCTTCGACGGGTTGAAGAATTTGACCGTGCCCTGGCCCTCGCCGACAACCTGCGCCGGCATGCCGCCGCCGCGCCCGCCGCCGAAGCCGCCGCGATCGCCGCCGCCAAAGCCGCCGCGATCACCGCCAAAGCCTCCGCGATCGTTATAACCACCGCTGCGCTCGCCATAACCGCCACGCGGGCCGCCAAAGCTGTCGCCGCCGTAAGGCGACGGTTCGAAGCTGTCGAAATTTCCGAAATCATCGCGCTTACCGCGTCCCCGATGGCCACGGCGATCCTTGTTGAAACTCATTGCTTAGTAGTCGCTTTCGGTTCGTCCACGCCCTATTGAACCGGCTCCTTGCGCCGGACGGGGACGCAGTTCACCACAGGCACAGACTCGCCCCGTGCCACGAAGGGCGCAATATATAACCTATAAAAGCGGCTTCTGCGAACAGAAAATTCAAGGATACTGTGGCGTCTTTGCCACGCTTGGACGTCGTGCGAAGCCGTCGCTTGCTATTGGGGAAAACCAGTCATTGAGCGGCGGGGCAACAGGCTCTAAGGCGAGGCGATGAGCGTATATTTTCACGAAGAAGACCTGCCCGAAGGCGTATTGGGGCCGGGCCCCGTCGCGATCGACACCGAGACAATGGGTTTGAACCCGCTGCGCGACCGGCTGTGTCTCGTCCAGATCAGTGACGGGACGGGCGACGAGCATCTCGTCCGCTTCGGTCCCGGCAGCGCCTACGACGCCCCCGTGCTCAAAGCGATCCTGACCGATCCCGACCGTCTGAAGCTTTTTCATTTCGCGCGATTCGACATCGCTGCGCTCCAGCATGCGCTCGGGGTCGTCACCGCACCCGTTTATTGCACGAAGATCGCCTCGAAGCTGGTGCGCACCTATACCGACCGCCACGGGCTCAAGGAACTCGTACGCGAACTGCTCGGTCAGGAAGTATCGAAGCAGCAGCAGTCGAGCGACTGGGGCGCTGCGATCCTGAGCGAGGCGCAGCGCGACTATGCCGCGAGCGACGTGCGCTTCCTCCACGCGATGAAGGAGGTGCTTGATGCCCGGCTCGCGCGCGAAGGCCGCACGCATCTGGCACAAGCCTGCTTCGATTTCCTCCCGACGCGCGCCGCGCTCGACCTTGCGGGCTGGCCCGAGGTCGATATTTTCTCGCACAGCTAGGAGCGAAGCGGAAAGCGACGATGTCCGAACGCGCTGAACTCGACCGGACGATGCGGCAATTGTGGGCGGCCAAGGGGTCGAGCCACGACAGGGTCGTGCGTATTCTGCGCGTGGGCTTGCCGCTCGTCATCGGGGTGGTGGCCGCGGTGCTCGTCTTTTCACCTTTTACGCAGCGCAGCGAGGTGAGCTTTCTGCTCGCGAAGGACAAGGTCGAGGTCGCGAAGGAGCGGATGCGCGTCACCCGCGCCGAATACCGGGGCCAGGACGGCAAGGGGCAGCCCTTCGCGCTGATCGCGGGAAGCGCGGTGCAGAAATCGAGCGCCGAGCCAATCGTGCGGATGACCGACCTGTCGGGTGCGATCCGGCTCGAGGATGGCCCGGCGACGATCGCTGCCAAGCAGAGCCTCTACAACATGGACACCGAAAAGGTCCTCGTCCCGGGCGAAGTACTTGTGAAAAGCGCCGACGGCTATCGCATCGTTGCCGACGGTGTGGCGTTCGACCTCAAGAATCGCAGCCTCGCGGGCAATAGCGGGGTCCAAGGCACGTTGAACATCGGGCAATTTTCGGCCAACCAGCTTTATGCCGACCTCGATACGCGGATTGTGCGCCTGTCGGGCAATGCGCGGCTGCGGATCAACCAGGGAGTGATCAAATGAACCGCCCAACCGCGCCGCGCGCCTTTGGCTGGAAGAGCCTGGCGCTTGCCGGCGCCAGCTTCGCGGCGACCAGCCTCGCGATCCTCGCCACGGGCGGCGGCGCGCCGGCCCATGCCCAGGCGCTCGCCAATCACAACAGTAATGCGCCCGTGGATTTTGCCGCCAATGTTATCGAGGTGCAGGACCGGTCCGACCGCGTCGTCATCTCGGGCAATGTTCGGGTGACGCAGGCCGGGATGACCCTGACCGCGCAGCGGATGACCGTGGCCTACACCCGTTCGGGCGGCACCGACGTCAATCGGCTCGACGCCTCGGGCGGGGTAACCGTGACCAAGGGTGACGAGACTGCGAAGGGCAATGTCGCGATTTATGATCTGGAGCGGCGGCTGATAACCATGGTCGGCAACGTCGAGCTGCGCCAGGGAGCGAACCGCCTGTCGGGCGGACGGATGGTGATCGACCTCAATTCGGGGCGGGCAACCGTCGACGGGCGCGGCGCCGCCCGTGGGCCCGACGGCAACCCCGTGCAAGGTGGCACCGGCGGGCGGGTGACCGGTACGTTCACCGTACCGCAGCGCACGACTCAATAACGCCAACAGAGCGGTAACCATCGCGTTTTACCGCGGCGAAACCATGCGCGGCAAAGATCGGGGCAGGGACCAGATCGACCGCGGCGGCCGGGGGCGACGCCGCCTGGAGAGGTATGCCCCCCATGCGCTTGTTCGCTCCCGTTTTCCCGCCCCGCCGTCCGAGCTTCGGCCGTCGCCAGACTTCCGTTCCCGAATCGCCTGCCATTGCCGGGCCCGATGCGGAGGCGCGGCGGCTGATCGATCGCATCCTGCGCCACGCGGGTAAACGGGAGGGGCGGTAGGCGACCGGCGGCCGGCGTCCCCGCATCGCCTTGGGCGTTTGCGCTTCCCCAAGAGCGAAGCGCGGTCCCCGTTTATCGGTGCCGGGTTGGCGTTCGGCACTGCAGCGCCTACATGGCGTCTTCATGCCGCCCGACACCTCCACTTCCGCCGATGCGGCACGCGAACCGCCAGTTCTCGCGACGCTGAAGCGCTTCCTGCCCTATTTGTGGCCGGCCGGGCACCGCGAGCACAAGATCCGCATCGTCCTCGCCGCAACGATCGTGCTCGCCTCGAAGGGCGTGCAGCTTTCAATGGGCTTTCTCTACGGCGCTGCGATCGACCGCATGGCGCCCGGAATGGAGGAAGGTGTCGCGCTCGCGATCGGCCTCGTGCTTGCCTATGCCGGCGCGCGCTTTGCCGGGGTGTTGTTCGATAACCTGCGCAACGTGGTATTCGAGCGTGTCGGACAGGACGCGACGCGCGAGTTGGCGATCGCGACCTTCACGCACCTCCATGCCCTGAGCCTGCGCTTTCACCTCGCGCGCCGGACGGGCGAGGTCACGAAGGTGATCGAGCGGGGGACCAAGAGCATCGACACGATGCTCTATTTTCTCCTGTTCAACATCGCACCGACGCTGATCGAACTGGTCGCGGTATTGGTCATCTTCTGGAGCAAGTTCAGCCTGGGGCTGGCGGGCGCCACCGCGCTGATGGTCGTCGTCTATATCGGCTTCACGCGGCGGGTAACCGACTGGCGCAACGCGCTACGCACCCGGATGAACGACCTCGACACACTCACCGTCGGGCGCAGCGTCGATAGCCTGCTCAACTATGAGACAGTCAAATATTTCGGTGCCGAGGAACGCGAGGCGGCGCGTTATCGCGACGTGGCCGACCAATATGCACGCGCCGCCATAAAGAGCGAGAACAGTCTTGCCTGGCTCAACATCGGGCAGAGCCTGATCACCAACGCCGCGATGGCGGGGGCTATGGCCTATACAGTGTGGGGCTGGTCGACGGGGCAGTTCGCGGTCGGTGACGTCGTGCTGGTGAACACGCTGCTCGCCCAGCTTTTCCGCCCGCTCGATATGCTCGGCATGGTGTACCGGATCATCCGCCAGGGGCTGATCGATATGGAGGCGATGTTCCGCCTGATCGACACCCCGCCCGAAATCCGTGATGCCGAGGACGCTCCGCCGCTGGCCGTCAATGGCGGCGCGGTGACATTCGAGAATGTGGTCTTTGGCTATGAGAGCGACCGGACGATCCTGAACGGCGTGAGCTTTGCGGTGGGCGCGGGCGAGACGCTGGCAATCGTCGGACCCTCGGGGGCAGGCAAGTCGACGATCGCGCGGTTGCTCTTTCGCTTTTATGACCCGCAGGGCGGGCGGATCCTGGTCGACGGGCAGGACATCAAGGCGGTGACGCAGGCCAGTTTGCGAGCGGGGATCGGAATCGTTCCGCAGGATACGGTGCTGTTCAACGATTCAATCGGCTATAACATCGCCTATGGCCGCGCCGATGCGAGCGCCGACGAGATCGCGGCGGCGGCAAAGGGTGCTGCTATCGACGGCTTCATCGCGCTCCTGCCGCAAGGCTATGAGACCGAGGTCGGCGAGCGCGGGCTCAAGCTGTCGGGCGGTGAGAAGCAGCGCGTTGCGATTGCGCGTACGCTGCTCAAAAACCCGCCGATCCTGATCCTCGATGAAGCAACGAGCGCGCTCGACAGCCGCACCGAGGCGGCGATCCAGGCGACGCTCGACCGCATCGCGGAGCGGCGCACGACGCTGGTGATCGCGCATCGCCTGTCGACGGTGGTCAACGCCGACCGCATCATCGTGCTGGAAAGGGGCCGCGTTGCGGAGACCGGGACGCACGAGCAACTGCTCGCGATGCGCGGCCTCTATGCCGACATGTGGGCGCGTCAGCAGGCGGAGAAGGAAGAGGGGACGGTGTAGGGGGAAGTCGCGGGGAGCGAAGCAACGCAATCCCGCCGAACCGTGTCGCGCAAGAAAAAGGGCGCGGGAGTTGCCTCCCGCGCCCTGATCTTTTCGGTGATGCCGCGGCTTAGAAGCCCACGATGATCGAGCCGATGAAGGTGCGCGGCGCGCCGATCTGCACGAAGGGCGCCGAGTTGGTCGCCAGCTGGCCGTCGAAACCGCCGACATAGAGCTTGTCGAACAGGTTGGAGACGTTGAACTGGAAGTAGGTCTTGTCGCCGAGACCCGCCCATTCGAGCCCGACGCGAGCATCAAGATCGACCAGCGTATAAGCTGGCGTCTTCGCGCCATAGACCTCAACTCCGCCGACCGTCAGCGGGAGATTCTGGTCGTTCACATAGCGCGGACCGGTCCGCTTGACTTGCGCGCCGAGCTGGATCGGGCCCAGCTCGCCCTGGACGCGGCCACCGAAGGTGTACACCGGCGCACCCGATTCACGCTTGCCGGCGGTCGGCGCATAGATCGGGTCGCCGTTGCCGTCGATGCCGTTCAGCACGTCGTCCTTGATCTTCGACTTCAGGTACGAACCGAAAGCATAGATCGAGAACTCGGGGATCGGACGATAGGAGATGCTGCCGTCGATGCCGTATTTGTCCACGCGACCGAGGTTGCGATAGACGTTGCGCTCAGTCTCAGGGTCGAACGACGAGGCGAGACGATCGTTGAAGATCGTGTACCACAGCCCGACCTGCGCCTGCACCTGACTGCTGCTGTAGCGCACACCCGCGTCGAAATTGTCGGTCGTTTCCGGGGCCGGATTCGCCGACGGCGTGTTCGCCGGGAAGTAGAAGGCGTTGTAGAGGTTGTCGGTGCCGGGGACCTGAACGCCCTTCGAATAGTTGGCAAAGATGCTGAAAGCATCGGTCAGGTCATAGGTCAGGCCGACGTTCGGCGTGAACTTGTTGTATTTGCGAACGCGGCGCTGCGGGCCCTGCGTATCAAAGGTCACACCCGCGACCGTCTGGGTCGGGTTGGCTGCGAGCCAGGCTTCGAGGCCGTCGGTGTTGGTGCCGAAGCATTCGACAAAGCCGGTCACGCTTGAGGTGGCGCAATAATTTGTCAGGTCGCGCTTGAACATCTTGTATGCACCGCCGACCTGAATGGTCAGCGCGCCGAACTCGCCGCGATATTCACCGCCGAACATGTTCAGCATGGCGATCGACTTGCGGTCGCGCTTTTGCAGGACATGGCCGTCGACATCGGTCAGCGGATCGTTGACCGGGAAGACGTCGATCGGCGAGCCATCGAGCTTGAGGAAGCCCGTCTGACCGGTCTGGCGGTGGCTGGCGCGATCGAAGCTATAGAAGACGCGGAAGGTATTGCTGTCATCGAGCTCGTAACGGAGGCCGGCGATGACGCCAATGCGGTCGGTCTGCGTTTGGCTGGGCGCCAGGACGCGGACGGTGTCGAGAATGTCGCCATCGCCATTGAGATCGCGGCCATAATAGGGCGAGCCCGACATGTAGCCGGTCTGCAGCGAGACGCCCGCTCCAGGATCGACGTCGCGGAAACCTTCGTTTCCGGTCGCGGTGCCGCCACCGTTCGCCTTCACATATTGATAGCTCGGGTCAATCGTCAGCACGAGGCCGTCCGACAGGGTGAAGCGCGAGTTGATGCGGATGTTGCCGGTGTTCGACGGGTTGAAGCGTTCGTCGAAGGTCGAACCGCAGCTGTTAGCCGTGTCACGAACGCCCGGAGTCGCTACCGTGTTGATCTGGCAGCGCGCGATCCCGTAATCGCGTTCGTCTTTCGTCTGCGGGAAGCCAGCCGGAACGTCGCGGTCATTGCGCAGCGCGACCGAACCGAAGAAGTTGTTGCGGTTCTGGTTGTAATGGCCCGAGATCGCGACGAAGTCGCCATTGTCGCCGATCGGCTGATAGATTTTGGCATTATACTGCTGCTTGTTAATCTGCCCCTTGTGCGACGGGACACCGGGCAGATCGACATTGCCGAATACCGTATCGTTGGTCGCGCTGCTGGCGGAGAAAAAGGCGCGCGTACCCCAGGGGGTGAAGACGCCGGTGTCCACCATTCCGAAGACGCGGAAGAAGCTGAAGTCGCCGGCCGAACCGACCAGCTTGACGCCAAACTCCTCGCCCGGGTTGCGGGTGCGGTAGTTGACGGTGGAACCCGAAGCCGCGGCGGTCGGGCTGTCGACGTCGGTCGAACCCAGGTTGACGTTCACCTGTTCGATCAGCTCGGGGTCGAGCTGCTGGTTCGAGTAGAGCGCATAGCACTACTTTGGCAGATTATTCGGATCGGTCGCTGTAACCAGTTTATTGCAGTGAGGGCAGATCGTCGGTGGCGGTCTTGCGAAGAGGTTGATTATCGCCTGCCTGACGGCAGGCATGGTCGGTTGCGGCGGCGGTCCCGAGTTTCTTTTTTTTCCGCCCCGCTGCGCTTAGACGGCGGGACTGAAGAAAGGCATAGGCGATCATCGTCATCAGCGCGTGTCGGTGTAGTCCGGTCCATGATCGGCCCTCAAAGTGGTCGAGACCGAGTTCCTCCTTCAGCTGCTGATGCGCCTGCTCGCAGATCCACCGCGCCTTGATGGCACCGGCGAGCGCCTTGATCGGCGTGTCGGCTGGCAAGTTCGAGAGATAGTATTTTTGCTCTCCGCTTTCGCGCCGTTCCCCCACCAGCCAGACTTCCTCCTCGCTGGGCATGGCCTGGACCCGCCCGTCACTCATGCGGTGCCTGTGGCCATCGGCCACCCGGACGCGGCATGCCGCAAATTTACAGGTCAGCTTGCCTTTGGTCCCGCGTCGCCAGCTGATTTTCTTCCATTTTTCTTCTCCCAGCATCTTTTCGGCAGAAACGGCGGTGCGGTCGGGGACGTGATATTTGCGGCGCCTGCCTGTTGCTGCCTCGGGAAAGATCAGCCCGGTGTCTGCCGGATAGACATTCTGACGCCGTGACATGCCCACCGCCCACCGCAAACCACGCTCGCTCAGAGCCTGGCGGAAGGGGCCGCTCGCCCCGTAGCCGGCGTCGGCTAGAACGCAGCCGAACCGAGTGCCCGAGGCAATGACCCGATCGATCTCCTCGATAGCGATCTCCGGCTTTGTGCGAGCGACTTGTCGCTCCTGGGGGACACGGGCGCGCTCCATGCGGGGGGCGTCGTCCGTCCAGCTTTCAGGCAAAAAGAGCCGCAGGCCCACCATCACCGGAACCTCCCCGGACGCTAGCGTCACCGAAACGAGGGATTGGCAGTTCGAGGTCTTGCCAAGGGAGGAGGCGTATTGCGCAGCCACGCCGACCGAATGACGGCCCTTCTTCGGCAAGGCAGTATCGTCAATGACCAGATATCCCGCTTCGTCTCCAACCAGACGATCGGCTTCCTTCAGAAGAACAGCCTCGAGCGGCGCACTATCCCACACCCCGTCCGCGACGAAATGATGCAGTTGGTCGTAGCCAAACTCACCATCACGAGCCGCCATCGGCTGCACGCTCTTGCGGTCACCGGGGCCGATCAATCCCGCGATATAGGCCGGGCACACACGCTTCCGCGCCTTGTGCCGCAACGCCGACAAAAATGGCGTCAGCCAAACCTCAAGATCATTGCGCCAATCCTCTGACATCGCCAGCCTCCATAAAAGCTGGCTCCCCATGAATCAGGGAAATCTCCTTTTGGGAATCCCAAAAATCACATTTCTGCCAAAGTAGTGATAGTTACCCGAGTCGTTGAGCGGAATACCGTCGAACGTCTGGTTGATGCGGGTATTGTCGAAGCCGCGGATCGTCATCTTGCCGCCGGCCGATCCAAACGGGTCGTTGTTCTGGAAGCTGACGCCAGGAAGCTGATTGATGATGTCGTTGACGGTCTGGCCCGGCGCCTGATGCGCGATGAATTCCTGCGTCAGAACGGCCTTCGCCTTGGTCGTGTCGGGCGCGACAACGCCCGCCACGCCCTGGTTCGCACGCGAACCGGTGACGACGATCTCGTTTTCGAAGTCCTGCGAACCCGTCGACTGTGCAAAGGCGGGCGAGGAAAGCAACGCGACGGGAAGCAGCGCGCAGCTAGCGGCGAGCGAATGACGAAATTTCATGTCAGAATGTCCCCTTGGTGGATGGCTGGCTGTAGCGTGCAACAGGCACGCGATAACCTGGCCGGGCCCCTGACGCCCCTCTATGGCATGATTGTGACAGTGCAACCCCGCCGCTGGCCTCCCGCGAACAGGACGCGGCAGAAAAGCGCGGTTTTTCCGTTACAATGACGGGGAAGCTATCCGTCGAAGGGGGCGTTTTTTCGGCAACTGTTGCTGCAATGCAACATTGCGCCAGGGCGACTCGGCCTAACCCCCCATTCCCTCGTTCGAGGGTCAGATAAGCGGGTGAGGCAGCTCTTCCTCAGCGCGCCGTCCCGTTCAGGCGGCGTCGCCGGCTTCCTTCGCCTTGTCGGCATAGACGCGCACCGGCTGCTTGCGGCCCTCGACGACATCCTTGTCGACGACGATCTCGACCACGTCGGTGAGGTCGGGAAGATCGAACATGGTGTCGAGCAGGATCGCCTCGACGATCGAGCGAAGACCGCGCGCACCCGTTTTGCGTTCGATCGCCTTCTTGGCGACCGCGACCAGCGCGTCGTCGGTAAAGGTCAGCGCGACCTCCTCGAGGTCGAAAAGCTTCTTGTACTGCTTCACCAGCGCATTCTTGGGCTCGCCCAGAATCTTGACCAGCGCGTCAACGTCGAGATCCTCGAGCGTCGCGATGACGGGCAAGCGCCCGACGAATTCGGGGATCAGACCGAATTTGAGAAGATCCTCAGGCTCGATCTGCTTCAGCACTTCGCCCGCGCGGCGCTCATCAGGCCCCGCGACATGCGCGCCGAAGCCGATCGACTTGCCCTGCAGGCGGTCGCCGATGATCTTTTCGAGGCCGGCAAAGGCGCCGCCCGCGATGAAGAGGATGTTCGTCGTGTCGACCTGCAGAAATTCCTGTTGCGGATGCTTGCGGCCGCCCTGCGGGGGAACGCTCGCGGTCGTGCCTTCCATCAGCTTCAAAAGCGCCTGCTGCACGCCCTCGCCCGACACGTCGCGGGTTATCGAGGGATTTTCGGCCTTGCGGCTGATCTTGTCGATCTCGTCGATATAGACGATGCCGCGCTGCGCCTTTTCGACATTATAGTCAGAGGCCTGGAGCAGCTTGAGGATGATATTCTCGACATCTTCGCCGACATAGCCCGCTTCGGTGAGCGTCGTCGCGTCGGCCATGGTGAAGGGCACGTCGAGAAAGCGCGCGAGCGTCTGCGCGAGCAGCGTCTTGCCGCTGCCCGTCGGGCCGACGAGCAGAATGTTGGATTTGGCAAGCTCGACATCATCGCCGCGCCCCGAGTTGGCGAGCCGCTTGTAATGGTTGTGCACCGCGACCGACAGGACGCGCTTGGCCGTGTTCTGTCCGATCACATAGGCGTCGAGATGCTGGCAGATTTCCAGCGGCGTCGGCACCGCGCCATCCTTGCGCGCGGCGACTGCGCCCTTGATCTCTTCGCGGATGATGTCGTTGCACAGCTCGACGCATTCGTCGCAGATGAACACGGTCGGCCCGGCAATCAGCTTGCGGACTTCGTGCTGCGACTTGCCGCAGAAGGAGCAGTAGAGAGTGCTCTTGCTGTCCGAGCCGCTCAATTTCGTCATAAAACTTCCTTTGGCCGACGCCGAAATGAGCGCCAGCGCCTATATCCTAGCCCCCGTCCATCCAATTACAATATGGCAATTGGCTGACTTGCAGACAATGTTCCGACCCGGATCCCATCATGGGGCAGGGCGGCGAAAGACGCGTCAAGAAACGCGGTTACCGCAATCTTGTCGCGTCCACCGATCAGGGCGTGGGGCCTTCGCTCAGCTCGCTCGGAGTCTCCGCGTCGGGCATGCCGGGACGGCGGTCGAATACCTGGTCGACGATGCCGAATTCCTTGGCCTCGTCAGCCTCGAGGAAAGTGTCGCGATCCATCGCTTTCTCGATCTCTTTCAGAGACTTGCCGGTATATTTCACATAGAGATCGTTCATCCGCTTGCGAATGCGCAGAATTTCCTTGGCCTGAATCTCGATGTCCGATGCCATGCCGCGCGCGCCGCCCGAGGGCTGGTGCACCATCACACGCGCGTTCGCCAGCGCAACGCGCATGCCGGGCTCGCCGGCTGCAAGCAGGAAGCTGCCCATCGACGCTGCTTGGCCGATACATACCGTACCGACGCGCGGGCGGATATATTGCATCGTATCGTGGATCGCCATGCCCGCCGTGACGACGCCGCCCGGCGAGTTGATGTACATATAAATGTCCTTTTTCGGATTTTCCGATTCGAGGAACAAAAGCTGGGCGACGATCAGCGAGGCCATCTGGTCTTCCACCTCGCCGGTCACGAAGACGATCCTCTCGCGCAGCAGACGGGAAAAGATGTCAAAGCTGCGTTCGCCGCGGCTCGTCTGTTCGACGACAACGGGAACAAGGGCGGCGAGCGGATCGATCATTGGAATTCTGTCCTTATATTTGCCGGGCTGTCCGGTCCAAAACCGGCGGGTGGCCCTTCCACGCTTTACATCGGCGGCAATGCCCAGCGTTTCAAGGGGGCAAAATCGCCGCGGCTGCCCCAAACAGAAAAGGGCGGGAAGCACCCGCCCCGATCCACCTTTTCACATCGGCTGAGAATCAATCGCCCTCGCCAGGCTCGGGAGAGAAGAATTTTTCAAATTTCCCATCGACGCCCTTATATTCATCGGCGTCGGCGGGGCTGTCCTTCTTGGTCGTGATGTTCGGCCATTCGGCGCTGAACTTGCTGTTGACCTCGAGCCATTTCTCGAGCCCGCTTTCGGTGTCGGGCAAGATTGCCTCGGCCGGGCATTCGGGTTCGCAGACGCCGCAGTCGATGCACTCGTTGGGGTTGATGACGAGCATATTCTCGCCCTCATAGAAACAGTCGACCGGACAGACCTCGACGCAGTCCATATATTTGCAGCGGATGCAGGCGTCGGTGACGACGTAGGTCATGGGTAACGGCTCCCTTATCGCGGCGCGCCGGCGCCGTTCGACTGTACTGATTCCCCGCCTCTATGCCGCGTGGCGGCGGCGCGTCAACGCTTTCGGGCAGTTGCGAATCACTTTCACTCCATAGGCTCGTCGGAGGCGTCGCGGCTAACAGCTTTTCCTTCGCCGCTGATAGCCGCGCTGGGGGGCGAAGGGGCCTCGGGGCCAAGTCGCAGATAATGCGCCTGCGCTTCGCTCGCGGGGCCCCGCCGTCCGGGAAGCGAGAGGAGGCGCAGCACCTCGATCCGTTCACCAACCGGAAGGACGAGCGTCTGGCCTGCGTGCACAGCGCACGACGCGCGCGTGACGCGCCGGCCATCAAGGCGGATATGTCCCGCTGCTATCAGAGCCTGGGCAAGGCTGCGCGAGCGCGCAAAGCGCAAATACCACAGCAGCTTGTCGAGCCTTATGCTTCCTGCCGCGCCAGGGCTCGCCATCAATCCTCCCGGGCGCCTGCAAGCAGGTCTGCCAGTCCCGCGAAGGGACTGTGGGGCGAGGGGCCCCGCCGCGCTGTGCGGTCGCCGCGCGCGGCCCGCGAGCCCGTGTGGGGAGCCTTGCCGCTTTTGCCTTTTTTCGCGCGGGGAGCCTTCTCGGAGCGCGGCACCTGCGTTTTGGGCGCGCCCGGGCGCGGCTCGGCGCCCTTGCGACGATGACGGGGACTGCGCCGCTTTTCGCCGCTGCGCCGCCCGAGCCAGCGCCAGCGCTCGAGCGCAGGATCGCCGACGCTGCGGAATCCGAAGCTGCCGAGCAGCGCACGCCGCGCGTCGGCATCAAGACCAAGCGAGGTGGCGAGCGCGGGGTCGATCGCGAAGCCCGGTAGCGCTTCGGCCTGGGCTTCGCTTTCCTCGGGCGCGTCGTTGTCGTGGTGCGGCTCGCCGCCGGCAATGGGCGCGGTCGGCGGCGCGGCGGCCTGCATCCGCGCGGCATGGGCCTGGCGCGCGAGCTTTTCGGCCATGTCGATGCGCAGCCATCCCGTCGCGCAGCGCCGAAAGCCGGCGAGGCGCAAGCCCTCGGGGCTGCCGTGCTTCTGGATGACTGCGCCATGGGGAGGAAGTTCGGGCATCGCGCTGCCATGCTGCGCGGCCGCAAGCGCGGCGCGCCAACGCACCGCTTCGGGTTTCAGGAGCTGCGGATGAAAGATGTCGAGCGAGCCGATGGTCAGGCCGAGCTTGCGAAGTTGAGGCCGCTCCTCGGCGCTCATCGCGGTGAGCTGTTCATCGACGACGGCGCGTTCGACGAGTCCGCTGCCGTCAGCCATGGCCGCCAGCAAGGCGCGGACGCGCGGCGGCGTGAACAGGTCGCTCGCCGCCGCGCCCATGGCGGCGAGCGGTGCCGCGTGGCGCGCGAGCTGTTCAGCGACGAAGGTCTGCAGTCGCTCGGCGATCGCCTGCACCTGGGGCGGCTCGAGCCGGCGTAGCGCCGGTTCCAGGAGAATCGCGGGCTGAACGAGCGTTGTGCCCTTGGCGAGCGTCGCGATGACGTCGCCATGCCACGCAATCCGTGGCGGGGCGCCCGCTTCGCTGATCAGCGTCAGCGCGCTCCCATCGCCTTCGGCAAGCGCGGCCGCGCGCCGCGCGAGTTCGCCCCGCAGATGTTTCTCCGCGGCCGCGAGCAGCAACCGGTGATCGCTCGCCCGCGCCTGCGCATCGACCTTGAACTGGAATCCGGCGAGGGTCCCGATCGGCTCCCCGTCGACTGCAACTGTGCCGTCGGCGCCAACCGCGACCGGCAGCGCGGTGTGACGCTGCCCGGCATCGCGAATGAGAAGCGCAAGCCGGCGGTCGACAAAGCGCTGCGCCAGCGCGGCATGCAGCGCGTCGGACAGGCGCGTCTCGAGATCCTGCGTCTGCGCTGTCCAGCCTGCCGCGTCCGCGATCCAGTCGCCGCGCTGCGCGATGAAGCAGAGCGTGCGTACTGCGGCAATGCGGCTCGCAAGCTGATCGATATCACCCTCCACATCGTCGAGCCGTGCCAGCCGCCGCGCGAACCAGTCGGGGTTAATCATCCCGTTGCCGCTTGTCCGCCACTGCCAGAGCTTCAACACCGTGCGGCTGTGGTGCTCCGGGCCCAACTGTTCAAAATCGGGGAGGCCGCATGCATCCCATAGCCGTGCGACTGCCTCCGTATCGTTGGCGCGCGCGATAACTTCGATGTCGCCCGCAAGGTGCTTCAGCACCGCAAGGTCGACCGCCTCGGGTGCCGCGCGCAGCGCCGGATGGGCTGGCGGGCGGCCGAGGTCCGCTATCAGCCGGTCGAGCGAGTCGAAGCGAGGGCTGGGCTCGCGCCAGAACAGGCTCGCCAGCGGTGGGAAATGATGTCCCTCGATCGCGGCGATTTCCTCGGGCATCATGCCGCCCTGCGGCAGGCCGATGGTGCCGAAGCTCCCGTCCTGCTGGTGCCGCCCCGCGCGGCCCGCGATCTGGGCCATCTCGGCGATCGTCAGCCGGCGGACGCGGCGGCCGTCGAATTTCTGCAGGCTCGCAAAGGCGACGTGAGTGACATCGAGGTTGAGGCCCATGCCGATCGCATCGGTCGCGACGAGATAGTCGACCTCGCCCGCCTCGAACATTGCGACCTGGGCGTTGCGCGTTCGGGGACTGAGCGCGCCCATCACCACCGCCGCGCCCCCTGCAAAGCGGCGCAGCATCTCGGCGATCGCATAGACTTCATCGGCAGAAAAGGCGACGATCGCCGATCGCTTGGGTAGCCGCGAAAGCTTCATCGGCCCGGCGTAGCTGAGCGTCGAGAAGCGGGGGCGGGTGATGATCTCGGCCTCGGGCACCAGATCGCGAACGAGCCCGGTAATGCTCGCCGATCCCAGGATCATCGTTTCCTCGCGCCCTCGAGCCCGCAGCATCCGGTCGGTGAAAACATGTCCGCGCTCGGGGTCGGCGCCCAGTTGCGCCTCGTCGATGCCGACGAAGGCGACGTCGCGTTCGACAGGCAGCGCTTCCATCGTCCCGAGCAGATAGCGCGCGTCGGGCGGTATGATTCGCTCTTCCCCCGTGACAAGTCCGACCTGGCCAGCGCCCTTGATCGCGACAACGCGGTCATAAACCTCGCGTGCAAGCAGGCGCAACGGGAAGCCCATCATGCCGCTCGCATGGGCGGTCAGGCGCTCGACCGCCAAATGGGTTTTGCCGGTGTTGGTGGGGCCAAGGACGGCCTTGACCGGATGGGACGAGGGAGATGGCATATTCTTGTCGCGTGATGCTGGCATGGGCGGCCCGGCGGCGCAACCGTCGATCGCACGGAGGGCAGCCTTTTTCCGAACATGAGCCCAGAAGTCGCGCTCCTGCGCATCAACGTGCCCGCGCCACGGTTCGCCGCAGCGGCAGGCGCCATAACCCCCGTTAAATTGACTTTAACGGCCTTTATTTACAAAAACCGGCGCAGAATTTTCATCGATGGCCGCTGCGAAAGGGCAGCGCCGTCGAGCGGGGGTAATATCTTGTTTCAGCGCCATGAACCCATCGCGGGGATGTCCGGCAACGCTGCCGCGCTCGCGTTGTCGCAGGCGATCCCCCTGCAAAAGGGACATGGCGCCGCCGAGCCGCCGCTGACGTGGCGCGAGCGCCTCGCCCAGCTCGATCTCGTCCCGGACCTCGGCGCCGATATCGGATCGGCTGAATGGTGGCGAGGGCTCGCCACGCTGGCGCTGCTGTGTGGCAGCGCGATCGCGACCTTTCCAGGGATTCAGCCGCTCGGCGTCGGCGGAGCGCCTGTCCTCGATGCCGCCGATTTCAACGAAGCGCGCGCGCAGATGATCGTCCCGCTCGCGCTTGGCGCCGACACCGGCCGCCACATGGCCGCGACCGATGCGGTACGTCCGCTTGCCCAGACCCCCGAACGGCCGCAAATCGAGCTTACCGCCACGCTGGGCAGAGGAGACAGCTTTGCCCGTCTGCTTGAACGTTCAGGCGTCGGCAGGACCGAGGCGCAGGTGCTGGCAAACCAGGTGTCGAGTGCGGTACCGCTCGCCGATATCGCGCCTGGAACACGCATTGACCTGATCCTCGGCCGCCGCGCGATGCGGACCATGCCCCGCCCTGTCGAGGCCCTTGCGATGCGCGCGCGCTTCGATTTGCGGATCGAGATGGAACGGGAGGGCGACCGGCTGGTGATGCGCCGCATTCCGATCGCGGTCGACGCGACGCCGCTGCGCATCCGCGGCCGGGTGGGGGACAGCCTCTATCGTTCGGCTCGCGCCGCGGGCGCGCCGCCCGAGGCTATTCAATCCTATTTGCGCGTCATCAGCCGCGAGATGCCGGTTACGGCGATCCGCGCCTCCGACGAATATGACATCATTGTCGAGCATCGGCGTGCCGAGACCGGGGAGAGCGAGAGCGGCAAGCTGCTTTACGCAGGTCTTGTGCGCGGCGGGAAGCCGAAATTGTCGATGCTCGAATGGACCAAGGACGGGCGAAGGCAGTGGTTCGAGGCCTCGGGCGTCGGGCAGCAGCGTGGCGGCATGGTGCGCCCGACGCACGGCCGCGTAACCTCGACGTTCGGCATGCGCCGGCACCCGATCCTCGGATACCGCCGCATGCACAGCGGCATCGATTTCGGCGGCGGATACGGCGCGCCCATCTATGCCGTGAGTGACGGCGTCGTCACCACGGCGGGCCGTAACCGGGGTTACGGCAATTATGTGAAGCTCAATCACGGCGGCGGCCTTGGCACCGGCTATGGCCACATGAGCCGTATCGCGGTGCGCGCGGGCCAACATGTCCGCCGCGGACAGGTGATCGGTTATATTGGCAGTACTGGCCTGTCGACGGGGCCGCACCTTCACTATGAGCTCTACCGCAACGGTCATGCGGTGAATCCCGCATCGGTAAGCTTCGTCACCAGGGCGCAGCTCGAAGGCAAGGAGCTCGCCGATTTCCGCGCGCGCATCCGCCAGCTCACCGACGTAGCCCCTGGCGCGGCGCTGACGCCGATCGCGCCGAGGCAGATCGAAGGGCCCAAGCTCGGGAGCCTCGCCGACGTGGCGTCGAAACGGGCCGGCGGGGGGATTTAGTCGATCATCGCCCCCGCAAGCGCGGAGGATCCGGCGACCAATATCCCTTTTCACTGCCGGCAAAGCGCGGCTATGCACGCGCGATGACTCACGCCGCATTCCCCGACCTGCGCCTTCGCCGCATCCGCCGCACGGGCTGGAGCCGCGCCATGGTGCGCGAGACGCAGCTTTCGCCCGCCAATCTCATCTGGCCGCTCTTTGTCTGCGCAGGTGAGCGCACCGAAGAGCCGGTCGCGAGCCTTCCCGGCGTGTCGCGCTGGTCGGTCGATCTGCTCGTCGAGCGCGCGCGGGATGCGGTAGATGCCGGCATCCCCTGTCTTGCACTTTTTCCCTATACCGAGGCGGATCGCCGCAGCGAGAACGGCGCCGAGGCGCTGAACCCCGACAATCTGATGTGCCGCGCGACCGCGGCGATCAAGGATGCGCTGGGCGACGCGATCGGCGTCCTTACCGACGTCGCGCTCGACCCCTATACCAGCCACGGACAGGACGGGCTGCTCGATGACGCGGGCTATGTGGTCAACGACCCGACGGTCGAAGTGCTGGTTGGGCAGGCCCTCAACCAGGCGCGCGCAGGCGCCGACATCATCGCACCCAGCGACATGATGGACGGCCGCGTCGGCGCGATCCGCAGAGCGCTCGAAGCGGAGGGCTTCGGCAATATCCAGATCATGAGCTACGCCGCCAAATATGCCTCGGCCTTCTATGGTCCGTTTCGCGACGCCGTCGGCTCGCGCGGGCTCTTGAAGGGCGACAAGAAGACCTATCAGATGGACCCTGCCAATGCCGAGGAGGCGCTGCGTGAAGTGGCCCAGGACCTCGCCGAGGGCGCTGACAGCGTGATGGTCAAGCCGGGGCTTCCCTATCTCGACATCGTCCGGCTGGTGAAGGAGCATTTCGCGGTTCCGGTCTACGCCTACCAGGTATCGGGCGAATATGCGATGATCGAGGCCGCGGTGGCCGCGGGAGCCGGGGAACGCGACGCGCTCGTTCTTGAAACCCTGCTTGCGTTCCGCCGCGCCGGCGCTTCGGCTGTGCTCAGCTATCACGCGCTCCACGCGGCGCGGCTGCTCGGCGCATGATCGAGATCCAGGGGCTGACCATGCGGGCGGCGCGTCGCAAAGGCATCGCGCCCATCCAGCAAATCTGCATCGACCCTGGCGGCACCGCGACCTTGGGGCTCAAGCGAGCCCGCACGCATCGCTCGCGTGCGCATGTCCATTATTTTCGACACCGCGCCGCGCGGGAGGCGGCGTGACCGCTTCGCCGCACCGTTGGCTGTTCGTGCTGACGATTCTCGTCGGCAGCTTTCTGCTTTTTCTCGTCCAGCCGATGGTGGCGCGCATGGTACTGCCGCGGCTCGGCGGCGCGCCGATGGTGTGGAACAGCGCAATGCTGGTCTATCAGGCGCTGCTGCTCGGCGGCTATGCCTATGCGCACTGGCTTGGGCGCTTCGCGGTGCGGCGGCAAGCCGCGATTCACATTGCGCTGCTGCTCGTTGCATCCCTCTGGTTGCCGATCGGAATCGCCCAGATCGCACCGCCCGCGCCGGGGCAGGAGGTGCTTTGGGTGCCGTTGCTGCTCACCGCGTCGATCGGCCCCGTCTTCTTCGTTGTCGCGGCGCAGGCGCCGTTGATGCAACGCTGGTTCGCACTCGATAGCCGCTCGGGCGATCCCTACATTCTCTACGCCGCCTCCAACCTCGGCAGCTTTGCCGGTCTGATTTCCTATCCCGCGCTGGTGGAGCCGGCGATGCCGCTCGACGCGCAAAGCCTCGGCTGGGCGGCCGGATATGCGTTGCTTTTCCTGCTTGTCGCCGGGAGTGCCGCGGCACGCTGGCGCGGCGCTGCAGCCACCTTTCATGGCGTGGAAGCGCCTCGCGAACCGCGCCCTGCACTCAGGCGGCAGATCCATTGGCTGCTGATCGCTGCGGTTCCCTCGGGGCTGATGCTGTCGACGACGACGCACCTCACGACGGATATCGTCGCGATGCCGCTGCTCTGGGTTCTCCCGCTAGGCCTTTACCTTCTGAGCTTCGTCATCGCCTTTTCCACTCTCGACGGGGTCAAACAGATCTTCGCGACAATTGCCCCGGCGCTTCTTCTGATTACGGGCGGACAGGCGCTCCTCAGCACCGGCGGCGGGACGATGCTGCTCGCGCTGATGAGCCTTGTCATGCTCTTCGTCGTCGCGACTGCACTGCATGGCTATCTCCACCATCTGCGCCCCGCGCCCGAGCATCTGACGCTCTTCTATCTGGTCATGTCGGCCGGCGGCGTGCTCGGCGGTGCCTTTGCCGCGCTCGCTGCGCCGCTGCTCTTCAACTGGGTGTACGAGCATCCGGTTCTGGTCCTCGCCGCCGCCGCATTGCTTCCGCTGCCTGCACTGCTGCCGTGGGATCATTGGCTGAAGATTGCGCGGCCCACCCCCTATGTCGCAGCGCTCCTGCTTCTTGCCGTCTTCGCCTCCTGGCAGCTCGCGTCTGCCTGGGACGGCACCCTTGGCGGAATGAGCTGGGTGTGGGCGGGGCTGCTCCTGGCGATCGGCCTGCTCGTGATCGCATGGCGCTGGGCTTATATTCCGGTCCTGATCCTGCTCATGCTCGGGATCGGCGGCTTCGACACGCTGGAAAAAGGCCGGCATGGCATGCGCGTGCGCAGCTATTTTGGTGTGTACACCGTTACCGACGATCGCGTGCACCAGCAGCGCCGCCTTGCGCATGGCACGACCCTCCACGGACTCCAGCGCACCGACCCGGAGCATCGGCTCGAACCGACAACCTACTACGGCCCCCAATCAGGGGTCGGCTTGGCGCTGGGGGCCGCTGCCCGGCTCGCCGGACCCAATGCGTCGGTCGGCATCGTCGGTCTCGGCGCGGGAACCTTATCCTGCTATCGCCGGGCGGGGCAGCGCTGGACGATTTTCGAGATCGACCCGGTGATGGTCAGCATCGCCCGCGATCCCGCCAAATTCACCTTCCTGTCCCGCTGTGCGGGAGACACGCCGATCATCATCGGTGATGCGCGCCTGGAAATTGCCAAGCAACCCTCCGGACGCTTCGATATCCTCGTGATCGACGCCTTCTCGTCCGATGCGATCCCGCTTCACCTGCTGACGAAGGAAGCGATCGGCATCTACGCCCGCGCGCTCAAACCCGACGGCATTCTCGTCATTCATATCTCGAACCGCTTCTTTGATCTTGAACCCGTGCTCGCGACGGAGGCAAAGGCGCGTGGGTGGGCGGCGGCGATTCGCATGGACCCGGCGGGGCACGACGATAGCTACAGCGCGCTCACTGCTTCGAACTGGGTCGCGCTCACCGCGAGGAAAGAGCGTATGGATCAGTTGACCGGCGGTCTCAGACCGCGCGACGAAGCGCAGGAAGACGGCGCCTGGGTGCCTCTGGAGGGGCGGGCGCATTTCGATCGCTGGACCGACGATTATGCCTCGACGCTGCCCGTCCTGCTCTGGAAACATCTTATCGGAGGCCGCGAATGACCCGCAGCGACATTTCTATCATCAGCGTGAATGGCAAGACGCCGCGGATCGATCCCAGCGCCTTCATTGCCCCCGGGTGCCGCATCATTGGCGATGTAGAAATCGGGCCAGATGTCAGCATCTGGTACAATTGCGTGCTGCGCGCCGATGTCAGCCACATCCGCGTGGGAGCGCGGAGCAATATCCAGGATGGCAGCATTGTCCACTGCGACGGCCCGATGCCCCATCGCCCGGACGGCTATCCGACGATCATCGGCGAAGATGTGCTCATCGGTCATCTCGCGATGGTGCACGGCTGCACACTCGCCGACCGAGCATTCGTCGGATTGAAGGCGACGGTGATGAACGGCTGCCGCATCGGAAGTGACGCGATGCTTGCAGCGGGCGCGCTCTTGACCGAGCATAAGGAAATCCCCTCGCGCGAGCTATGGGCAGGAGCGCCCGCGCGCCGGGTACGCGAGATCGACGACGCGCAGGCCGCAGGGATGCAAGCCGGCGTTGCGCATTATGTGCTTAACGGACGGATGCACAAGGCCGCGATCGAAGAGCGTTGAAACGCCGCCCTTCCAGCGGCGAGAGTTATTTTGCTTCGCTTTCGGACACCGCAAGGCCGTTCTTCATCATCACCGGTAATTGGGTCAGCGTGAAGAGGAAGGATAGCGCGGTGACGCCCCAGACCTTGATCGTCAGCCAGAGGTCGAAGCTCATCTCGCCCGCCTGGATCAATTCGTACATGACGTGATTGGCGATGCCGAGCGCTGCAAAGAAGAGGCCCCAGTTTCGCGAAAGCGCAAGCCAACCCTTTTCGGTCACGCCCTCGAGCGCCGACTGCAGCAGATATTTGAGCATCGGCTTCTTGAAGAACCATCCGCCGAGGAGCAAGGCGGCGAAACCGGCGTAGATGATCGTCGGCTTCATCACGATGAAGCGCTCGTCGTGAAACCAGACGGTCAGCGCCCCGAAGCCGAGAACGAGGATGCCTGACATCCACAGCATCGGCGAAATTTTGCCGAGTTTCCATTTCGACACCGCCATCGCGATGACGATCGCGACCATGAAGGCGAGCGTGCCCTTGATCGCGCCCGCCGTCGCCGCGAAGGCGCCCTCGCCGCCCGAGGTGAATTTATAGGTGATGAAGAAGATGAGCAGCGGCCCGAAATCGATCGCGAAGTTGAGCCAGCCATGCTTGGCAGGCGGCGGTGCGGGCACCGTCTCCGGGCCGGCGGGCAGTTGGTCGAAAGTCTCGCTCATCGGATATTTCCTGCAATAATGCCCGCGATCTCATCGGCATCGAAGGGCCGGAGGTCGTCAATCGTCTCGCCGATCCCGATCGCGTGGATCGGCAGGCCGTGGCGCTCGGCCGCGGCGACGAGCACGCCGCCGCGCGCCGTGCCATCGAGCTTGGTCATCACAAGACCCGTTACGCCTGCCACCTCGCGGAACACGTCGATCTGCGAAAGCGCATTCTGTCCCGTCGTCGCGTCGAGCACCAGAACGACGTCGTGCGGCGCCGCCGGATTGAGGCGGCCCAAGACGCGCTTGATCTTGGCAAGCTCGTCCATGAGCTCGCGCTTGTTCTGAAGCCTTCCCGCGGTATCGACGATGAGCACGTCGATGCCGGTCGCTGTTGCCTGCTTGACGGCGTCGAAAACGATGCCCGCGGCGTCACCGCCCTCAGCTCCCGCCATGATCGGCACCCCAAGCCGCTCGGCCCAGACTCTCAGCTGCCCGATCGCGGCGGCGCGGAAGGTGTCGCCCGCGACGAGCATGACCCCATAATCCTGCTCCTGAAAGAGATGCGCAAGCTTGGCGATCGTCGTGGTCTTGCCCGAGCCGTTGACGCCGATCACCAATATGACCTGCGGGCGCGGAAAGGCGTCGATCTCCAGCGGTTCGGCGACCGGGCGGAGCACGGCAGCAATCTCACCGGCGACGATCTTCCTCAATTGTTCGACATCGCCCTCGCCCGCGTCGCGCCGCTCGGCAAGGCGGTCGCGGATACGCGCCGCCATCCCGGGCCCAAGGTCGGCGGTGATCAACGCCTCCTCGATCCGGTCGAGATCCTCGTCGTCGAGCCGCGACTTGCCGGTGAGACCAGCGAGATTCTCGCCGAGCCGCTCCGACGTCCGCTTGAGACCGCCGAATAGCCGCTCGCTCCAGCTTGCGCCGCTCATGCCGCGATCCTTTCGGCGATCATCCGCTCGCCGTCTCGCGCGGAGAGGCGCACCGGAACGATGCTTCCCGGCGCCGCAGGGGCGACGAGGGCGAGCGCGGCGAATGTCTCGCCATGTCCGGTTAGACCATCGCGCTCGACGAGCATCGATGCCCGGAGGCCTTTTTGAGCATCCATCCACGCATGACGCCGCCGCGCATTGGCTTCGCGCAGGATCGCTGCGCGCTCGCGCGCCACGGCGCGGGGAACTTGCGGCATGCGCGCGGCGGGGGTTCCGGCACGCGGGCTGTAAGGAAAAATATGGCCAAAGACGATGTCGGCCTCGTCGATCAGGGCCAGGCTGTTGGCGAACATCTCGTCATCCTCGGTGGGAAATCCGGCGATCAGGTCGGCGCCAATCGCAATGTCGGGCCGCGCGGTCTTGAGGCGTTCGACCAGACGCACTGCATCGGCGCGGCGGTGGCGGCGCTTCATTCGCGTGAGCACCATATCGTCGCCGGCCTGCAGCGACAGATGGACGTGAGGCATCACCCGCCTTTCCTCGGTGATCAGCGCGAAAAGAGCGTCGTCGAGGCGGTGAGGATCAAGCGACGAGAGGCGCAGGCGCTCGACGGGCAGCTCCAGCAGTGCCGCGACCAGCGCAGCGAGGCTGGTGCCAATATCGTCGCCATAGCTTGCAAGATCCACCCCCGTCAGCACGATCTCGCGCTGGCCGCGCTCGAGCGCAGTGCGGGCGGCATCGACTACGGCTTCGACCGACGAGGAGCGCGCGGTGCCGCGGGCGAGCACGGTGGCGCAAAAGGTACAGCTGTGCGAGCAGCCGGTCTGCACGCCCAGGAAGGCGCGGGCGTGATCGGCGCCAGAGAGGGCTGGGGTGTACCCGTTCTTTGTCTGGTCGAGGGCAAGAGGCTGATGAAGAGTGTCGGCTTTCACGCCCGGTTGGGGCGCGCTGGCGGCACGATAGCTCGCGGCGAGGTTCTTGGCGTCGTTGGCAACCACCCTTGCGCCCATGTCCGCAAAGCGCTGCCCCTCGAGCTCGGCGGCGCACCCGGTGACCACGACGCTCGCGCCTGGCCGCTCGCGCAGGGCGCGGCGCACGGCCTGCCGTGCCTGTCGCAGCGCTTCATCGGTCACAGCGCAGCTGTTGAAGACAATCATGTTGCCCGCACCGGCGCGCGTCGCCGCGGCACGCACCGCCTCACCCTCGGCGATGTTGAGCCGGCACCCGAAATTGACGACTTCGACGCCTCCTGGAGCGCTCATCCGAAGCGCGCCCAGTCGGTTTCGCCCTCGAACACGCGCGTCGCGGCGCCGCTCATCACGATCGGCTCACCTTCGGCCCAGCGGATCACGAGGTCGCCGCCGGGCAGCGAAATGGTGACCGGGGACTGGACGAGGCCTGCGCGGATCGCCGCGACCGCGGTGGCGCAGGCGCCGGTCCCGCATGCCTGGGTCAGCCCCACCCCGCGCTCCCAGACGCGCAGCTGCAGCTGATTTTCGCCATCGAGGCTCGCGACATTGACATTGACGCGTTCGGGAAAAAGCGGATCCGTCTCGATCCTGGGTCCAAGGTCGGCGAGCGGAACCGCATCGGCTTCCGGGACAAAGAAGATCACGTGCGGATTGCCGACATTGACCGCCGCGCCATGCTCAAGCTCGTCCCAAGCAACGGGCATGTCACGCGTATCCATCGGCATTGCGAGCGGGATCTGCTCCCAATCGAAGGCGGGTTTGCCCAGCGTCACCTCGGCGCCGCCATCGGCCGGGCTGACACGCAGCATGCCGCCCAGCGTCTCGATCACGGCAGCCTTTCCGATCAGCGTCGCGACGCAGCGCGTCGCGTTGCCGCAGGCCTCTACCTCGCCGCCGTCGGCGTTGAAGATACGCATCTTGAGATCGACCTTCTCGGATGGCTCGAGCAGGATCAGCTGGTCGCAGCCGATGCCGTGCCGCCGGTCGGCGATCGCATGCGCGCGCGCTGCCGTCATCTCGACGGCGCGTGTCCGCGCATCAATGACGACAAAGTCGTTGCCGAGGCCATGCATCTTGGTGAAGCGATCCGCCATGTTCGCGCATGTAAGGGCGCGCAGGCGGGAAGTCTAGCGAGGCGGGGCTGGCTCGCCAGCTCTTCTTTTCCGACACCGGGCGCGACGCGCCTATGCCGATTTGCGCAACTCGGCGCTTTCGTCTCCGGGAGCCTTCGGGGCCGTCAGCGGTGTCCGCAGGAGACCGCGCTCGGCGAGCATATGGGCGGTATCCGCAGCCGACATCGCGCGGCCATAATGCCAGCCTTGACCCTTCGCGCAGCCGAGCCGTGTGAGCTCGGTCGCGGTTGCGGCATCCTCGACCCCCTCGGCTGTGATCGGCATGCCAAGGCTTTCGCCAAGCCGTACGATTGCAACGACAATCGCCTGCGCATCGGCGCTTCCGCGCATCGCCGCGACGAAGCTCTTGTCGATCTTGATCCGGTCGAACGGCAATGCGCGCAGGTGCGAAAGCGAACTATAGCCGGTACCAAAATCGTCAAGCGCAAGCGAAACGCCCTGATTCTTGAGGCTGGTGACAATCGAACGCACCAGCGGGAGATTTTCAAACAAGGAGCTTTCGGTGATCTCGACTTCGAGCTGGCTTGCAGGAAATCCCGTTTCGACCAGGAGCTTGGTCAGCTTCTGGCTGAACCAGGGGTCTTTCAGTTGCTGGGGCGAGATGTTGACCGCCAGGAAGATCGATGGGTCCCAGCCCCTGGCAATCTCCATGGCGTCGCGAATGACGCGCAGCGACAACTCGCCGATCAACCCGCTTTCTTCGGCAACCGGGATGAAGCGTTCGGGCGGGATCATGCCGTGCTCGGGCGAATCCCATCGCATCAGCATCTCGAAGCCGACGAGCCGTCCGCTCGCGATGTCGACCTGCGGTTCGAAATGCGGAACAAATTCGCCGCGCGGCATGCCGTTGCGGATGCCTGTCTCAATCTGATTGCGGGCCTGCATGGCCATTTCCATGCCGGGTTCGAACCAGATATGGCGGTTCCGGCCCTTCTCCTTGCCGTGATACATGGCGATGTCGGCCTGGCGCACGAGCATTTCCATTGTCGCATTTTGCCCCGTTGCAAGAGCGATGCCGAGCGAACTGCCGATCCGGATCTGCTGGCCTTCATATTCGACCGGCTCTTCGAGCGCGGCAACAAGCGCTGCGGCCAATGCGTCGATCTGGTGCCGCGCGGCGGGTTCGAACGCGATCATCGCGACGAACTCGTCGCCGCCAAGCCGCGCCTTGGTTGCGTTCGGGGGCAGGATAGCAGTGATCCGCTCAGCTGCAACCTGCAGCACATGATCGCCTGCGACATGACCATGGATGTCGTTCACCGTCTTGAAATGATCAAGGTCGAGGAGCAGCAATGCGACATGGCGCTTTTCGGCCGCCGCTGCTGCGACCAGCGAGGGGCCGGCGGCGAGCAGGGCACGCCGGTTGAGATAGCCTGTGAGGGGGTCGGTATCGGCAAGGAAACGCGCCCGCTTCTCGGCAAGGGTGCGCTCACGAATCTCGCGGTTGAGGTCGTCGTAACGCCGCCAGCCAAACAGGATCAGCGCGATATTGAGGATCAGGGTTGCCGCGAGCACCCGATCGGTGCCGCCACTCACTCCCGCGAGCGTGCGCACCACCGATTGCATCACACTGCTGCCCGTGCCGACGAACAGAAGAATGGCGGCGATGACGATGCCGCCTGCAACGATGTCGCGTTTGGCCCCCTCGCTGCGATCCCATTCCTTCGGCACGATCGTTTCGGCTCTCATTGCTATGTCCCCACAGTCGTCCCTCCTTGCACCCGAAGGCGTGAAATTTGCGTTAAGTGAGAACCGGTGCCCATGACCTTGCGACATGCGGGATTGCGCAGACTTGCCTTCTTGCCCGCTTTCCCGTAAGGGCGCCCCGTTCGGCCGCATCTTGCGGGCGGGCATATCGACATCCGCGACGGAAAATCTGTCCACGGATAGCCGCTGGTTGGCGAGGTTTCGCTCACCGGCGTCTTTTGCGTTGCGGCCTGTCAGAAGGGATTTTGGGCCACATGTTCGACAGTCTGAGCAATCGGCTTGGCGATGTTTTCGGGAAGCTCCGCGGCCGCGGCGCGCTGACTGAGGCCGATGTGCGCGCCGCGATGCGCGAAGTTCGAATCGCGCTTCTCGAAGCCGATGTGGCGCTGCCCGTCGTACGCAGTTTCGTCGATCAGGTGACCGAACTTGCGGTCGGGCAGAATGTCCTGCGCTCGGTCACGCCGGGTCAGCAGGTGGTCAAGATCGTCAGCGACGCGCTGACCGAGATGCTCGGCTCCGAAACCGCCGAGCTTGATCTCAACGTCACGCCGCCCGCGGTCATCATGATGGTCGGTCTTCAGGGTTCGGGTAAGACGACCACCACCGCGAAGATCGCGAAGCGCCTGAAGGATAAGGAGCGCAAGAAGGTGCTGATGGCGTCGCTCGACGTCCATCGCCCTGCCGCGCAGGAGCAACTTGCGGTTCTCGGTCAGCAGATCGATGTCGCGACGCTCCCGATCATTGCCGGACAGCAGCCGGTCGAAATCGCGCAGCGCGCAATGCAGGCCGCGAAGCTTCAGGGCTTTGACGTGCTGATGCTCGACACCGCGGGCCGCCTCCACGTCGACCAGCAGCTGATGGACGAGATGCAGGCGGTGTCGCGCGCAGCGAATCCCGCCGAGACCTTGCTCGTCGTCGATAGCCTGACAGGCCAGGACGCGGTTCAGGTCGCGCAGCGCTTCACCGACCAGGTCCCGCTCACCGGCGTGGTGCTTACCCGCATGGACGGCGATGCGCGCGGCGGTGCCGCGCTGTCGATGCGCGCCGTTACGGGAAGACCGATCAAATTTGCCGGTACCGGTGAGAAACTCGACGGTCTTGAACTTTTCCAGCCCTCGCGCATCGCAGGCCGCATCCTCGGTATGGGGGACGTTGTCAGCCTCGTGGAGCGCGCTGCCGAGACGATCCAGGCCGAAGAGGCCGAGGCGATGGCGAAGAAGATGGCGAAAGGTCAGTTCGACCTCGACGATCTTCGCACGCAATTGAACCAGATGCGCCGCATGGGCGGAATTGGTGCGCTCGCCGGCATGATTCCCGGCCTGAAGAAGGCGCAGGCCGCGATGGCGCAGAGCGGTGCCGACGACAAGATGCTCGTCCACTTCGATGCGATCATGAGCTCGATGACCCCGAAGGAGCGCGCGAGGCCCGAAATCATCAACGCCAAGCGCAAGATCCGCATCGCCAATGGCTCGGGAACCAGTGTGCAGCAGGTAAACAAGGTGCTGAAAATGCACCAGGAAATGTCGACCGCGATGAAGCGCATCCGCAAGATGGGCGGACTGAAGGGGCTCGGCGCGCTGTTCGGCAAGGGCGGCGGAATTCCCGGCGTGCCCGGCCTTGGGGGCGGCGGCATGGGCGGTCTTCCCGGGCTCGGCGGTGGAGCGATACCGCCCGATCTCGCTAATATGTTGAATAAGAAGAAATAACCCAAGACAACCAGTTCAGACTAGAAGGATATTATCATGGCTACCTCAATTCGCCTTTCGCGCGGCGGTTCGAAAAAGCGCCCCTATTACAAGATTGTCGTCGCCGACTCGCGCAGCCCGCGCGACGGCCGCTTCATCGAGCGCATCGGCAGCTACAACCCGCTGCTCGCCAAGGACAATCCGGAGCGCGTCAAGCTTGACACCGAGCGTGCCGCACACTGGCTCTCGGTCGGCGCCCAGCCGACCGACCGTGTTGCCCGCTTCCTCGATGCCGCGGGCCTCAAGGAACGCGCCGCGCGCAGCAATCCCAAGAAGGGCGAGCCGGGCGAGAAGGCCAAGGAACGCGCCGAAGAAAAGGCTGCAAAGCTGGCCGAGGCCGAAGAGGCCGCGAAGGAAGCTGCCGCTGCTCCGGCTGAAGAAGCTCCCGCCGAAGAGCCGGCAGCTCCCGAAGCTGCCGAGTCCGACGCGACCGGCTCGGTGAAGAGCGAAGAGACTGCCGAAGCCGTCGCCGACGCCGTGGCAGAAGAGGTTCCGGCCGAAGCGACCGCCGAGGACGCCGCTGCGATCGCCGAAGAAGTCGCCGAAGGCGGCCCGGTGGCCGAAGAGGCTGGCGAAGAAAAGGCCGAAGGCTAAGCCTTGGCGCACGCCGACCGCCCTGTCACCCTTGCCGCCATTGCTGGCGCGCACGGGGTGCGGGGCGAGGTCCGCCTCAAATTGTTCGGGGAAGGCGCGGACGCCTTGCGCGCCTTTTCCACCTTCGACGCCGGCACCCGCAAGCTGACGCTGCTATCGGTTCGCCCCGCGAACCAGGGCGCCGTCGCGCGCTTCGCCGAAGTGACTGACCGCGCGGCGGCCGAGGCGCTGCGCGGGACGCTGCTCACCGTGCCCCGCTCGGCGCTCCCGCCGCTTGGCCCTGGCGAATATTATCATCACGATCTTATCGGCCTTTCCTGCACCTCCACCGAAGGCGAGGCGCTCGGCACCGTCGTTGCCGTCGAGAATTTCGGTGCGGGAGACATTCTCGAGATCGAGCGACCCTCCGAACCGGGCCGGCGGGCGACGCGCTTCATGGTGCCGATGACCCCGCAAGCGGTGCCCGAATGGAGCGATGGGGGGATCATCGTGACGGCGGCTTTCGCCGAATAAAGTCATCCGGCAGAGGTTGGACGGAAATCGCGCCGCAAGGGTGAGCGGCCGGCGCGCAGCTTGCGCGCAGCGGCACGGTCGACACGATTTCCGTCCGTCTCAGTGCGCCCCGGCACGGGGCTTGGAGGGGGCGGCAGGACGCGCGCCGCGTGCACGCCAGTTCCGCCACGCCTGCGCAACCTGGGAAATGCCGCGATCGAGATCGGCGCTGAAGCGCCCGTGATTCTCGGTCCAGCCGCGCATCCACATTTCGTCCATCATCGATCGCCTCCTGCTCGTGGGGTGCCCCCTCAATGCGCCTCGCGCGGCGATCGGGCCAACAAAAGCTTTGCCGAAGATCATAAGCGCAGCTTATAGGGAGCTCGTGTCCAGACTACCGCCCCTTGCCGCCATCAGAGCCTTCGAAGCCGCTGGAAGGCTGGAGAATTTCTCGCGCGCTGCCGAGGAGCTCGGGATGACGCAGGCCGCGGTCAGCTATCAGGTTCGCCAATTGGAAAACCGGCTCGGACATGCGCTGTTCGTTCGGGAGAAAGGCCGCGTGCGGCTTTCTGAAACGGGAGAGCGACTGCTTCCCGCAATCCGCGCCGCGTTCGCCTCGATGGACGATGCTTTCGCATCGCTCGACAGCGATGAGGCTGAGGTGCTGACCATCAATGCCGCCACCAGTTTCGGGGGGACGTGGCTCAGCGCGCGGATCGGCAGTTTCCAGCTTCAATATCCCGATCTTGCGGTGCGCATGGCGATGAGCAACGTGCTTGTGGATTTCGATGCGTCGAATGTCGATGTCGCAATCCGCATCGGGCGGGGGCATTGGCCGGGGCTGCGCGCCGATTTCCTGATGCGCCAGTATCTGGCGCCTATCGCTTCGCCCGCCTTCATCGAGGAGCACGGAATCCGCGAGCCCGCTGACCTCCTGCGCGTCCAGCGGCTCGCTCCAAACGACAGCTGGTGGGCGGACTGGTTCGCCGCCGCTGGCGTCGCAACGCCGCCGGCTCCGTCGCGGCGCGGGATCGAGCTCGACAGTCAGTTGCAGGAAGCGAGCGCCGTGCAGGCGGGTTTCGGCGTCGCGATGATGACGCCGCTCTATTGGCGGGCCGAACTGGCGAGCGGGCGCCTCGTCCAGCCCTTCGATACGCTCTACGTCTCGGAGGCATCGGGCATGTGGCTTGTTCATCGCGAAAACCGGGTCGGGGTGAGGAAGATCGAACGCTTCCGCGAATGGCTGCACGCCGAGATCGAGAAGGATCGCCACATCCTGCCCGAGGCGCTATGGCGGCCGCTGCCATGAGGCGACGACGCGTCGGCAGCGGAGCCAAGAAAGGACTGCAAGCGATGTCAGATGGCCGGGTTTTCATCCTGCTGCTGCTGGGATCCACGATCTCGTCCGGAATATTGGGCTATGGTCTCGCCAGATTCCGTCCGCGCTGGTCTAGAAGGCGCATTGTGTTTCTGTCTGCCTCATTTGTTCCAGGACCCCTGGCTGCACTCCTTGTCTTTGCTTTCCTTCATTCCCTCATCACGGGCTTGACGGCGCCAGAGAGATGCGGGGTCGACGCTTGCAGCATGGTGATGATGGCCTCGATGATAGGACTTGCGGCCGCGCTGTTATCGTTTGGCGCGGCCGCCTTTGTTGCTTCGCTCAGTGTTGGGAGCAGGCACCGATGACCTTCACCGCTGTCCCCCTCACGCTTTATCCCGACATGTTCCCGGGGCCGCTGGGACACAGCATGGCGGGACGCGCGCTGGAGAGCGGGACATGGGCCTGTGCGCCGGTGCAGATCCGCGATTTTGCGATCGACCGGCACCGCACCGTTGACGACACGCCCGCTGGCGGGGGCGCGGGGATGGTACTGAAGGCCGATGTGCTGGGCCGGGCCATCGATCATGCGGTCGCCGCCTATCCGGGGCTGCCCTTGCTTGCGATGACGCCGCGCGGGGCGCCCATCACCCAGGCGCGGGTGCGCGGGCTTGCGGAGGGTCCCGGCGCGATCATTCTCTGCGGCCGCTTCGAAGGATTCGACGAACGCATTTTCGAGGCGCGGCCGATCGAACAATTGTCGATGGGCGACCTCGTTCTATCGGGCGGAGAGATGGCGGCGCTGTTGCTTCTCGACGCTTGCATTCGGCTGCTTCCCGGCGTAATGGGCGCGGCTTCTAGCGGAGACGACGAATCGTTCGAGAATGGTTTGATCGAGTATCCGCATTATACCCGACCTGTCACATGGGAAGGGCGCACGATCCCCGAAGTGCTGCGATCGGGGGATCATGCGAAGATCGCCGCCTGGCGGAAACAAAGGGCGGAAGAGGACACACGGTTACGCAGGCCGGACCTTTGGGAGCGCCATGAGGGCGCTCGGGACCGACCTGCCTCTGGCGCGCGGCAACAGAAGAAGGACCAGGGGCCATGAACCTCATCCAGACGATCGAAGCCGAAGAAATCGCCAAGGCTGGCAAAGACATTCCGACCTTCCGTCCCGGCGACACGCTGCGTGTCGGCGTGCGCGTCGTTGAAGGCGAACGCACCCGCGTTCAGAATTTCGAGGGCGTGTGCATCGCTCGCTCGAACAAGGGAATGGGCTCGAATTTCACCGTGCGCAAACTGTCGTTCGGTGAGGGCGTCGAGCGTGTTTTCCCGCTCTACTCGCCGAACATCGACAGCATTACCGTCGTCCGCAAGGGCGCCGTCCGCCGTGCGAAGCTCTACTATCTGCGGGGCCGCACCGGTAAATCGGCGCGTATTGCGGAGCGCCGCGATTACCGGTCGGAAGCCGGCGAAGGCTAAGGAGAGCTTTCTCCCTACAAAGCCGAAACAGCTTTCCAAAACGACCGGTTCCGCCAAAGCGCGAAACCGGTCGTTTTTCATTTCAGACATCAGCATCAAAGGACAAATTCATGGGTTACCGGATCGTCGTCGCGGGTGCGACGGGCAACGTCGGACGCGAAGTCCTCGCCATCCTCGCCGAGCGTGAATTTCCGATCGCCGAACTCGCCGCTGTCGCCTCGTCGCGCAGCCAGGGCGAAGCGGTCGAGATCGGCGACACCGGTCGTACCGTGAAATGCCAGAATATCGAGAACTTCGATTGGAGCGGCTGGGACATGGCGATCTTCGCCATCGGCAGCGACGCGACCGCCATCCATGCGCCCAAGGCAGCGGCGGCGGGCTGCGTCGTCATCGACAATTCGTCGCTTTACCGGATGGACCCCGATGTGCCGCTGATCGTGCCCGAGGTGAATCCCGATGCGATCGACGGCTACAAGGCGCGCAACATTATCGCGAACCCCAATTGCTCGACCGCGCAGATGGTCGTCGCGCTGAAGCCGCTCCACGACGCCGCGACGATCAAGCGCGTCGTCGTTGCGACCTATCAGTCGGTGTCGGGCGCGGGCAAGGCCGGCATGGACGAACTTTGGAACCAGACGCGCCAGATCTTCGTCGGCGATGAAAAGGACGTGCAGAAGTTCACCAAGCAGATCGCCTTCAACGTCATCCCCCACATCGACAAGTTCCTCGACGACGGCTCGACGAAGGAAGAGTGGAAGATGGTCGTCGAAACGAAGAAGATCCTCGACCCCAAGATCAAGGTCACCGCGACCTGCGTGCGTGTACCGGTGTTCGTCGGTCACTCCGAGGCGATCAATATCGAACTCGAGGACGAGCTGTCGGCTGAGGAGGCGCAGCGCATCCTGCGCGAGGCTCCCGGCGTCGTGCTTCACGACAAGCGCGAGGATGGCGGTTACACCACTCCCGTCGAATGTGTCGGCGACTTTGCGACCTTCATCAGCCGCGTCCGTGAAGACCCGACGATCGAAAACGGCCTCAACCTCTGGTGCGTCAGCGACAATCTCCGCAAGGGTGCGGCGCTCAATGCCGTGCAGATCGCCGAACTCCTCGGCCGCCGGCATCTCAAGAAGGGGTAAGCCTGCGGACACAGGGTCCGTTCGTGCCGAGCGAGGTCGAGACGTGCGTCGTCGCGGCTTTCAAGCCACCTCGACTTCGCTCGATGCGAACGGTTAAACACGGAGGTGTTTTCGCGTCTCCGTCCCATTCCGCCCAGCCAGGGCCTTTTTCTCGGCCTGCTCCTTGCGCTTCTCCTTCTAGCCCAGTTCGATCAGCCCTATCCCGCCATCGCGCCGCTTCAGCACCTTCCGACCGCGCTGCTGCTTATCGCTGCGCCCTGGCTGCTCAGGCGGTGGCCGCTCTCAACGCCGGCGTTTGCATGCATCATCCTGTTTTTTGCGCTGCACACGCTTGGCGGGCGTTATGTCTACAGCAATGTCCCCTATGACGAATGGTCGCGCGCGTTGACCGGTCGCGGATTATCGGAGACGTTCGGCTGGACACGCAATCATTACGACCGCTTCGTCCATTTCAGCTTCGGCCTTCTCTCGATGAGCCCAGTGACGGAGATCGCGCGGCGCTACGGGGGCCTGTCGCGGCGCGGCGCGGTGCTCGCGGCGGCCGGCTGGGTACTTTCGCTGTCGTGTCTGTACGAGATTTTCGAATGGCTGCTGACGATCGTCGCGGCGGGTGAGACGGCGGATCGCTACAACGGCCAGCAGGGCGACATCTGGGACGCGCAAAAGGATATGGCCCTCGCTGCGCTCGGGGCTCTTCTGATCGGGGCTCTCCCGCGCGCCCTCCGGCGCCATGGAGGAGAAGGCCTCGCCTCAAGACCGGCGAGGTCTGAGTGATGCTTCCGCTTCCCGATAAGGTTTTTTACGCGGGCGCGATCCTCTGGTTTGCGCTTATCGCAATTTTCCCCGCGGAATGATCCTCGTCCTGGGCCTGGGACAGTCGCGGATGAGTGACAGAGGCGTAATAGCGCTGCGTTGGATCGGGGGCCTTTTCACGTTGGTCGCTTTCGCAAATCTTGCGCGGATTTATTTTTGCTAGCCGGCGCGCCAGAAATGCAATCGCATTCGAAGCCGAAGCGTTCCTATCCTCTGTCGCGCGTAGCGATGGGGAGGTGGCAGCAAGGTGCCGCGGTTAATGCCCCAGATCCGCTGCCGACGCCTTCGGGGCGCCGCGCGCAGGCGGGCGCAGCAGCATGACGAGCGGCACCGAGAGCAATGTCACCCACATCATGGCCCAGAAGTCGTCGATATAGGCGACCATCGCCGCCTGCCGGTTGATCTCCGCGTTCACCATGGCCATCGCGCTCGCGCCGAGTGCGCCCAGGCGGTCGGAAGTCGAGGGGTCGATCAGCGGGACTGCGCTGCTCGTGATATGCGCGGCCAAATCCTCATGGCTGCGCTGGGTGTTCGCGCCGAGCAGCGTTGTTACCACCGAAATCCCCACCGACGCGCCGACACTGCGCACGAGGTTGAGCAAGCTTGCACCATCGGTGCGGTATGCGGCTCTCAGTGTTGCAAAGGCCATTGTGTTGAGCGGGATGAAGATCAGCCCCATGCCGAGCCCCTGAACCAGACCGCTGATCACGACCGGCCAGGCGCCCATCATCAACGACCATTGGCTCATCTGGTAAAGCGAGTAGGCGGCGATCAGCAGCCCCGAGCCGACCAGCCAGCGTGCGTCGATCCGCCCCAGCAACTGCCCGGCAATCGACATGCTGACAAAGATACCGATGCCGCGCACCGCGAGCACCCAGCCGGTGTCGATCACCGGCCAGCCGAACAACCGCTGGAGCATCGGCGGGAGCAGTGCCATCGATGAGAACATGACGATGCCGATCACCACCATGAAGCCGAGCGCGGTGAGCAGGTTGCGGTCGGCGAGCATCTTGCGGTCGAACAGCGTGTTGCGCCCGGTCAGGAGGTGAACGAAGAACATCCACAAACAGGCGGCGGCGAACCCGGTTTCGATCCATATCTCGGCGCTGTCGAACCAGTCTTTCTGCGCCCCGCGGTCGAGCATCAGCTGCAGCGCAGCGAGCCCGAGGGCGAGCATCGAAAAACCGAACAGGTCGAACTTGCGGCCGAGACGCGGCGTCGCGGGCAGCAGCGCCCACATGAGCGCAAGCGTCGCGAGCCCCACCGGCAGATTGACGTAAAAGACCCAGCGCCAGCTAGCCGATTCGGTCAGCCAGCCGCCCAGGATCGGCCCCATGATCGGACCAACCATGATCCCCATGCCCCAGATCGACATCGCGCGGGCATGGCGCTCGGGCGGATTGATATCGAGCATCACCGATTGCGACAGCGGGCCAATGAAGGCGGCGCTGACTCCCTGGAGGAAGCGGAAGGCCACCATTTCCTCGAGGTTCTGGGCTGCGCCGCAGGCCATCGACGTGATGATGAAACCGATGACCGAGGCAAGGAAGAGGGTGCGGCGCCCAATGCGGTCGGCAAGCCAGCCGGTGATCGGCATCGCGACGGCCGAGGCAATGATATAGCTCGTCAGAACCCAGTTCACCGTCTCGCTTGTTGCGCCGAGACTCGACTGCATATGCGGAATGGCGACATTGGCGATCGTCGTGTCGAGGATCTGCATGACCGAGGCGCCCATGACCGCAACGGTCAGCAGGCCGCGGTAACGGACCTGCTCGTGGAGCGGCCGATCGGCTTGGACGCGGGTCGCGGCGGGCGCGCTGTGGCGGGAAAAGGCGCGGCTGGCCATGGTCGGCCGCCGTCTACTTGCAGCCGCCCGACGTGATCACCTTTACCTCGGTCGACAGGCCGGCAATCATCGCACGCCTTGGTACTTCGTCGAACGCGATGCGAACGGGGACGCGCTGGGTTACCTTGACCCAGTTGCCCGTCGCATTCTGGGCGGGCAGCACCGAAAATTCGCTCCCGGTTCCGGCGCCGATCGTCTGGACGTGGCCGCGCACGACGAGCCCCGGATAGGCGTCGAAGCGCATTTCGGCCGGCTGGCCGACGCACATGTCAGCAAGGTCGGTTTCCTTGAAATTGGCCTCGACCCATGGGTGCGCTGTGTCGACCAAGGTGACCGCGGGCAACCCCGCGACCATCATCTGGCCGACCTGCAACCGGTCCGATTCGGCAACCCGGCCCGCGCTCGGCGCGCGGACCTCCGTGCGGCCCAGATCGACCTCGGCCTGCGCGCGCTGGACGCGCGCGGCCGCGACCTGCGGATTGGTGCCGCTCGCGCCTGTCGCGAGCTTTGCGCGGGCTTCGGCCGCGTCGGCTCTGGCCTGCGCGAGGCGCGCTCGCGCCTGTTCGACCGCGTGTTTCGCGGCGTCATAGGCGGCCTTTGTCGTGAATCCCTTGTCCATGAGCGCAGCCTGCCGCTGGAAATTCGCCTCTGCAAAGGCAATGTCTTCCTGGGCCGCCTTGATGCTGACCTGTGTTGCGGCGAGGCTGGCCGAGAGATTGCCGACATCGACCTTGGCAGCGTCGATTGCCGCGCCCGCCTGCGCGACCGTCAATTTATAGGGCTGCCCGTCGATGCGGAAGAGCAGGTCTCCTGCCTTAACTTCCTGACCCTCGCGCACGGCGACCTCGGTGATCAGTCCGCCGACTTCGGCCGCGACCGAAACCTTGTCCATCTGGACATAGGCGTTGTCGGTCGAAACCGACCCGCCGCTCGTAAGCCACCAGACGCCGCCGGCGACCGCGAGCGCTGCTGGAACGCCGAACATGAGGGCGCGGGTGCGCCAGCTGGGTTTGGCGTCGTCTTGGGGGCGCGCAGATGCGGCGGGCGCGGGCGGCACCGGGTCTGCCTTGGGGACAGCGCGTGGCGGCTTGGCTTCTTCGGCCTTGGGACGGGGAGGGGAGAGCTCGGTCATGCTGGGGCCTTTGCTTCAGTCTCGTTGGTCGCGTCGCGACGTGACAGATTGCACCGGATGCGCCCGACAAGCGCGATCAGCTGCGTCCGCTCGGCATCGCTCAGTCCTTCCGTGGCTTCTTCGTTCAGCCGGTCGGTCGTCTGTCGCATGACCTCGAGAAGGTCGCGCGCGCGGGGCGTCAGGTGGAGCTGCCACGCGCGGCGGTCGGCGGGATCAGCGCGGCGCTCGACCAGCCCCGCCTCGGCCAGCCGATCGACCATGCGCGAGAGGGTGATCGGCTCGACTTCGATCAATTCGGCGAGCGGGCCCTGCCGGATGCCCTCGTGCCGCTTCAGATAGCTGATGAGCCGCCACTGAAGCGCGGTCACTCCGCTACTTTTGGTGCGCGCGTTGAATGCGCGGCGGAACAGCCGCGCGGTATCGTTCATCAGGAATCCGATGGTCTCGTTCATGGCGTGGCATATAATAGCAATTGCTATATAATCAATACCAAGCTCTGCTCTGAGATAAAGCTTGCCCCCACGGTCCGCGCGCGCGGACCAACGCCTCTTGCACCCCGCCGCAATATGGGCAGGATGGCCTTTATGACTCTCACCGCCGACCTCTTCTGGTCTTTCCGATCGCCCTATTCCTATCTCGCGATCGGTCGATACCGCGCGCTCGCCGCGAGCCATGCGCTCGATATCAACCTGCGCCCTGTCTATCCGCTCGCGATCCGCCAGCCGGATTTTTTCGAGCGCAATCATCCCAACTGGCTGAGCTACACGATGCGCGACATGATCCGCGTCGCGCAGTTCCACGGCATCCCCTTCGGGCCGCCGCGGCCGGACCCGATTGTCCAGAATGTGAAGACGCGGGAAATTGCTGCCGAGCAGCCCTATATCTACCGCCTCACTCGCCTTGGCCAGGCAGCTTCGCGCCGCGGCAAGAGTCTCGCCTTTTGTGATGAGGCGGCGCAGCTCATCTGGGGCGGAGTGCAAGACTGGCATCTTGGCGACCATCTCGCCGGCGCCGCGAAACGTGCAGGGCTCGACCTTGCCGAACTCGATGCAGAGGCGGAACACGACGCTGAGGCGCTCGATACGGAAATCGCCGCCAACCAGGTCGCGCTTGAAATTGCGGGCCACTGGGGGGTGCCGACGCTCGTTTTCGACGGTGAGCCCTTCTTCGGGCAGGATCGGATCGAAATGGCGCGCTGGCGCATGGAGCAGAAGGGGCTGCAGGCTCGCCCAGGCTGACTCGCGCCTTGCACCGCCTCCGTGTCGGCGCCTAGTAACGCTCCATGACGATAGCAGCACAATTTTTCGAGGCGCGCGACGGCGTGCAGCTGGCGTGGCGCGAGACCGGTGAGGGCGCGCCGGTGGTGCTGCTCCACGGCCTTTTTTCGAGCGCGGAGGTCAACTGGATCAAGTTCGGAACCGCCGAACGCATTGCGGCCGAGGGCTTTCGGGTGATCATGCCCGACCTTCGCGTCCATGGGTCAAGCGCCGCGCCGCACGATGTCGGGCATTATCCGCCCGACGTGCTCGTCAACGACCTTGAAGACCTGGTCTCCCATCTTGGTCTTTCCGATTTCGACCTCGGAGGCTTTTCGCTCGGCGCCCGGACCAGCGTGCGCGCCGTCCTTGCCGGGATGGCGCCCAGGCGGCTGATTCTCGGCGGCATGGGACTTGCCGGGCTCGCCGGGTGGCAGCGTCGCGGGGCGTTCTTCAAACGCGTCATCGCCGAATATGAAAGCGCAAAGCGCGGGGACGATACCTGGCTCTCGATCCAGTTCATGAAGACGATGAAGGTCGACCGCATCGCCGCCGGGCATCTGCTCGGCAGCTTTACCGACACCGCCCCCGATGCGCTCGCGGCGCTGACGATGCCGGTGCTCGTCGTTTGCGGCGACAAGGACGATGACAATGGCTCGGCCGAGGAGCTGGTCGCGGCGCTGGCCGATGCCAGGCTCGCGACGATCCCCGGCACGCACATGTCGAGCGTGACCGAGCCCGCGCTCGGCGAGGCGATCGCGGACTTCCTGGCCACCGCTTGACCGGACTGGCCGTGCGGTCCAGACTGGTGGCCATCGCGCCAGAGAGCGCCACGATCATCCAGAGGACGCACCCCATGAAAGCCATGATTTCGACCCTGTCGCTTGCGATATCGCTCGCCTTTGCCGCGAGCCCGGTGATGGCCCAGACCGCCCCCGCCGAGACGGCAGCCGCGGCTGCTCCCACGGCCGCCGACGCCGAGGCCTTCATCGCCGCGGCCGAAAAGGACCTGTTCGACTATACGGTCGAGGCGAGCCAGGTGAACTGGGTCAATTATAATTTCATCACCGAAGACACCGATGCAATGGCTGCGCGGATCAACGCCATCGGGACCGAGAAGGCGGTGAAATATGCGCTCGAAGCCGCCAGGTACCGGGATGTGCCGGGGCTGAGCGCGGATACGAAGCGCAAGCTCGACATATTGCGCAATGGCATCGTGCTGCCAGCTCCCACGACGGAAGGGGCCGCGGCTGAACTGAATCGGATCGCCACCGATCTTTCGTCGCAATATGGCAAGGGCAAGGGCACGCTCGACGGCAAGCCGATCGCGGGCTCCGACATCGAGGCCGAGATGGGCAATCTCGAGCACACACCCGCCCAGTTCGCGGAGATGTGGACGAGCTGGCATGACAATGTCGGTGCGCCGATGAAGCGCGATTACGCCAAGATGGTCGGCATCGCCAACGAGGGCGCCAAGGAACTGGGCTTCAGCGACGTCGGCGCGATGTGGCGCTCGGGCTATGACATGCCTCCGGAGGAATTTGCGAGGACGACCGAGCGGCTCTGGGAGGAAGTGAAGCCGCTCTACCTGGCGCTCCACACCTATGTCCGCTGGAAACTGAACGAGAAATATGGCGACGCGGTACAGCCCAAGACGGGCCCGATCCGCGCTGACCTGCTCGGCAACATGTGGGCGCAGGAATGGGGCAATATTTATCCGCTCGTTGCGCCTGCGGGCTCCGGGGACCTTGGCTATGACATCGGCGATCTGCTGAAAGCCCAGGGCAAGACGCCGCTCGACATGGTGAAGGCCGGCGAGAATTTTTATTCCTCGCTCGGTTTCGCGCCGCTGCCCGAGACCTTCTGGAAGCGCAGCCTTTTCGTCAAGCCCGCCGACCGCGAGGTCGTGTGCCACGCCTCGGCCTGGAACATCGACAACAAGGACGACGTCCGCATCAAGATGTGCACCAAGGTGAATTCGGACGATTTCGTCACAATCCACCACGAGCTTGGACACAATTATTACCAGCGCGCGTACAACAAGCAGCCGTTCCTCTATTTGAACGGCGCCAATGATGGCTTCCACGAGGCGATCGGAGATTTCGTCGCGCTGTCGATCACCCCGCAATATCTGGTCGACATCGGCCTGCTCGACAAGGCGCAGGTGCCGGGCGCCGACAAGGATATTGGCCTTTTGCTGCGGCAGGCGATGGACAAGGTTGCCTTCCTGCCCTTTGGCTTGCTCGTCGACCGTTGGCGTTGGGGCGTGTTCGACGGGACGATCCAGCCGGCCGATTACAACAAGGCCTGGACCGACCTGCGCCAGCAGTACCAGGGCATCATCCCGCCCGGCGAGCGGCCGGCCGACGCCTTCGACCCGGGCGCCAAATATCATATCCCTGGCAATACCCCTTATTCCCGCTATTTTCTCGCGCGCATCCTGCAGTTCCAATTTTATGAGGCGGCATGCAAGCAAGCAGGGTGGAAGGGGCCGCTCCACCGCTGCTCCTTCTACGGCAACAAGAAAGTGGGCGCGAAGCTCAATGCCATGCTCGAGATGGGCGCGTCGAAGCCCTGGCCCGACGCGCTCGAGGCATTTACCGGAAGCCGCGAGATGTCGGGCAAGGCGATGGCCGCCTATTTCGCACCGCTCAAGACGTGGCTCGACGAACAGAATAAGGGCAAGCCGTCCGGCTGGTAATCGGGAAAGCCCGTCAAGAATGGGGCTGGAGGGGCGACTCTCCGGCCCCTTTTTCTTGGCAATGGCGAGGGGCCATCTTCCGCGTTACCTGGCTTCCACTGCCCGCTTGAACCGCGCCAGGCGCGATGCAGCCGCGGCGGCGTGGGGGCCGATCCAGCGATCGTGGATGTCGTGGATCGGCATCGCGTTGAGGTGGTTCCAGCGCTCGCGGCCGCGGCGCTCGGCGATCACGAGTCCTGCCTCTTCGAGCACCTTGACATGCTGCATGACGGTGCAGCGGTCGATGTCCGGAAAATGCGCGCACAAGGTGCCGGTGGTGAGCGGCTGATCCTTGAGGTCGTCGAGAATCTGGCGCCGCACCGCGTGGGCGAGCGCCTTGAAGACGCGGTCATAGTCATCATGGATTGACATGTTATAAATATATAACATAATCGAAGCCGACTCAAGTGGAGAGTGATGATGGAGCTGAAATTCCGAGTTGCGGCCCGGATCGCGAAGCCGGTGCACGAGGTGTTCGAGGCGGTGGCCGATCCCGGCCAGCTTTCGCACTATTTCACGACCGGCGGCGCAAAAGGGCGGCTGGAGACCGGCGCCACGGTCGAGTGGGACTTTCATGACTACCCCGGTGCCTTCCCCGTCCATGTGATCGAGGTCGTTCCCGACGAGAAAATCATTCTCGAATGGCAGGCGAACGAAGGCGAAGCGCCCAATGTCGAAGGCGGCGAGCTTGTCGAGGCCAATTACCGCACGCGCGTCACGATGCGCTTCAAGGGGCTCGACGATGGCCGTACCCTCGTCGAGATCACGGAGGAAGGCTGGCGCGAGAACCAAGGGGCGCTCAGCGCCTCATACGGCAATTGCCAAGGCTGGTCGCAAATGCTCTGTGCGCTCAAGGTGTGGATTGAGCATGGCATCAATTTGCGCGAGGGCATGTACATATAAATGGCCCTCCCCGCGATGGGCGGGAAGGGCCAAGGTTAACTGGGGAATATTTGGATATTGGCGGCTTTAAATGCCGTCCACAGCCTTGCTGACGAGAATATTTACCGCGACGCGGCGGTTCTGCGCCTTTCCTTCAGGCGTGCTGTTATCCGCCGCCGGATCGGCCTCGGCCATGCCGGTCGGGGTCAGCATCCGGTAGGGTTTCCAGCCGCAGGCCTGCTGGAGGTGATTGACGACGCGCGCCGCCCGCTTTTCGCTGAGCACCTGGTTGAATTCCTGGCTCCCTGTCGAGTCGGTGTAGCCGACAACGAGCAGCAGCGCATTGTCCATCGCCTCGGCCTGGCTCGCGGCAGCGCAAAGGTCGGCCTTGGCCTGTTCCGAGAGGAGAGCCTTCCCGGTGTCGAAGTTCACATTTGTCGTGCCCTTCACATTATACTGGTCAATGTCGCCCACCCGGCCGCGCAGCGCCTCGGTCGCGGCCTCCTGGGCGGTGAAACGCTGATTGGTCCCAGTGTGGATCATTGACGCGGTGCGAAGATCCTTGCTCTTAAGAGCGATCTTGCTCGCCACGAGCCCACCTTCCCACTGGAGCGTTTCGACGCTTACCGGCAAACCGTTGAGCAGCGCATCGGCGGCAAGCTTGTCGCTGTCGAGGCCAAGGAAACCGCCGCTACTCTTGATTTTCGTGCCCTCGGCAAGCGCGATTGTCGTATTTGTCCCATCAGCGCCCGTAACCTGCATCGCGCCGTCGCTGCGCGCCGAGATGATCCCTTCGATCTCGGGGCCTTTGGCCATTTGTGACAGATCGGGCATGAGCTGTCCGTTGACGATCACATTGTCGCTGGCGGGCGCATCCTGCTCCTGCGCCGCGAGGCTCATCGAGGCCGTCCCTGCCAGCATCGCCAGCAGCATCAGCCTTGAACTCTTGGAAACCGCTCCCATACACTACTCCTTCAAATGCGTTAGGCAGGGTCCCGCAGTCGACATGGCCCCTTCCGGCACAGAATTACGCGCAGAAGGGGTGGAGGTTGCGCAGATCGTCGACCGCCTTGCACGGCTTGGCTAATCGACGCCAATGGCAGAAAATCGCGCGAATCCGGGGGATTCAGCAGATTAATCGGGCAATATTCAGGCGTTACGCGCCGTCAGTCCACCGTCGACCGGTATGATTGCACCTGTGATGTAACTGGAGGCGGGAAGCACAAGGCTGAGCGTCACATGGGCCACTTCTTCGGGCTCGCCATAGCGGCGAAGCGCCGTGCGGCGCCTCGCGAAGACCGCCTTGTCTGCCTCTGGAACGGCGTCGGTCATGCCGGTGCGGATCGGACCGGGGCAGATGCAGTTGACCGTGATCCCCTCCCTGCCGAGGTCGACCGCGAGCCCGCGGGTCAGCCCCGTGACGCCGGTTTTCGCGGCAACATAAGGCGTGTCTCCGGGCGTTGCACCGAGCCCCTCGGTCGAGGCGATATTGACGATGCGCGCGGCGTCGCTTTGCCGCAGGAACGGCAGCGCGGCCCGAACCATGCGCTGATGCGCGGTGAGCATCACCGCGATCGCGCGGTGCCAGACCGCCTCATATTCCTCGCCAGCCTCGAGCGAGGCAAAGCTCGAGACCCCGGCATTGTTGATCAAGATGTCAATGCGGCCGAAATGCGCCGCCACCTCGCCGACGACGCGCTGGATCGCAGCGCCGTCCGCGACGTCAAGTGCGAAGGCGCGCGCATCGGGTCCGGCCTCGGCTGCGACGGCTTCGCACGCGGCGAGATCGAGGTCTGTGACCGCGACCATTGCGCCCTCGCTCGCGAGCAGCAGCGCGGTCGCGCGGCCCATCCCGCCCGCAGCGCCCGTGACGATCGCGACACGCCCTGCGACCGAGCGCGAAAGGGCGGGCGCGTTCGTCACCGGAACGGCGGCTCGTTGAAGGCACGCAGTTTGCGGCTGTGGAGCTTCGCGCCTTCGTCGCGCATCATTTCGCATGCGCGGATGCCGATCTGCAAATGCGCTGCGATCGCTTCCTCGTAGAAGCGGTTAGCCTGACCGGGGAGTTTGAGTTCGCCGTGAAGCGGCTTGTCGCTGACGCACAGCAAGGTGCCGTAAGGGACGCGGAAGCGGTAGCCCTGCGCGGCGATCGTCGCCGATTCCATGTCGATGCCGATCGCGCGCGATTGCGAGAAGCGCAATGCGCTGTCGGTGTAGCGCAGTTCCCAATTGCGGTCGTCGGTCGTGACAACGGTCCCGGTGCGCATGCGCTTCTTGAGGTCGGCGCCGCTCGCGCCCGACACCACGCCTGCCGCGCTTGCAAGCGCTTGCTGCACCTCGGCGATCGGGGGGATGGGGATTTCAGGGGGAAGAACGCTGTCGAGGATATGGTCGTCGCGCAGATAGGCGTGGGCGAGAACATAGTCGCCAATGCGCTGGCTGGGGCGCAGTCCGCCGCAGTGGCCGATCATCAGCCATGCTTCGGGCCGAAGGACAGCGAGATGGTCGCAGATTGTCTTGGCGTTCGACGGGCCGACGCCGATGTTGACGAGCGTGATGCCGCCGCCGTCCGGCGCGATGAGGTGATAGGCCGGCATCTGGTGCCGCCGCCATGCACTGTCGGCGACGAGCGCGCTCGCGTTGACGCCCGGCTGGTCGACATAGAGCCCCGCCGCTCCCGCGAGCGCGGTGTAGCGCCCCTGTCCGACCTGCGCTCCGGCCCATGCGACGAACTCGTCGACATAGCGGTGATAGTTGGTGAAGAGGATATAGCGCTGGAAATGCTCGGGCGCGGTACCGGTATAGTGGCGGAGGCGCGCGAGGCTGAAGTCGGTGCGCAGCGCATCGAAGAGTGCAAGCGGCTGGTCCGCAGCGGGGTCCTGGCCAAACAGGCCGTCAGCGAGTTCGTCGCCGATGTCGGCAAGTTCGGTCGTCGGGAAGTGGCGCGCGAGCTCAAGCGGCGTGACGCTCCCCATGTCCGACCCGTCGCTCGCATCGAGCACGTAGGGAAAGGGGATCTGCTGGCCGGTGCGCGTGACTTCAAGGGTGAGGTCGTAGTGGCGCGCGAGCAGGGTGAGCTGGTCGCGCAGATAGTCGGCAAAGAGGTCGGGCCGCGTCACCGTGGTGACATAGGTGCCGGCACGCTCGAACTGACCGAAGGCAAGGTTATGGGCCTTTTGTCCGGCACGCTGCTCTCCCGTCGTGGTCAGGCGCAGCGCCGGATAGTCGAACAGGCCCGTCGAGGCAGCGTCGGCTGGGGGGAGCGTCCCATCGCGAACATAGGCAGCGATCGCCGATTTGAGTGCGGAGACCGACGCCTTGAAGCGGCTCTCGAGCTCGTTGAGAATTTCCTCGACACGGGCGGTGGGATCGGCGGTTTCAGGGGTTTGCGATGAGGATGTCATCGCGACGCTGTTGCACGAAATTGTGACAAAAGGGAAGGGGCGGGGAAAGGATCCTCCCGGCATCGCAAAGACCGGGGGAAAGGGACGCAGGGGGCCCGGCGGAAAGGGGCTTGCGGCGCTGCGCCGCAAGCCCCGTCCCAAAACTTGAGGCTAATCCCCCGTGCCCTGCGCACAGGAGATCAGGCCTTAGAGCTGCTCGAGCATGTGGTCCGCGCTCGACACCTTGAATTCGCCCGGCGCTTCGACATTGAGCTGCTCGACCACACCGTCGTTGACGACCATCGAATAGCGCTGGCCGCGGGTCCCCATGCCGAACGCCTTGCCGTCCATCGTGAGGCCTACTGCCTTGGCGAAATCGCCGTTGCCGTCGGCGAGCATGGTGATCTGGTCGGCTCCGCCGGCCTTGCCCCATGCGCCAAGGACGAAGGCGTCGTTGACCGCGGTGCAGGCGATTTCGTCGATGCCCTTTGCCTTCAATTCCTCGGCCTTCTCGACAAAGCCCGGCAGATGTTTGGCCGAACAGGTGGGCGTAAAGGCACCCGGTACCGAAAAGAGCGCGACCTTGCGGCCCTTGAAATACTCCGCAGCGTTCACCTGCTCGGGACCATTTTCGGTCACCTTCACCAGCGTGGCTTCGGGGAGCTTGTCTCCGGTCGCGATCGTCATCTCGGCATCCTTTCATCGAGGGAATATGGGAGGCCGAGAGATTGGGGCGCGGCGGTGCGGAGTCAAGCGGGCCGGGTTAATTAGCGATAGGGCGGTGCCTCCTCGAACTCTTCGAACCAGGGGTAATCCTTGGCGACGCTCGCGGTGAAGCGGGGCGCGCGCTTTTCAAGAAAGCTGGTAACGCCTTCCGCGGCATCCGGGCTGCGACCACGGGCGAAGATGGCGCGGCTGTCCCAGCGGTGAGCGCTCATCGGGTGTGGGGCACCAAGCATGCGCCACAACATGTGGCGGGTGAGCGCGACCGAGACGGGGGCGCTGTCTGCGGTCATTTCATGGGCTTTTGCGATCGCAGCGTCGATGAGTTCGCCGGGCGCGTGGACTGACTGGACAAGGCCTTTCTCATGCGCCTCTGCAGCCGGGATCAGGCGGCCCGAGAAGCACCAGTCAACCGCGGTCTGGATGCCGACGAGGCGCGGCAGGAACCAGCTCGAGGCGGCTTCAGGGACGATGCCGCGGCGCGCGAAAACAAAGCCGTAGCGCGCGGTATCGCTGGCGAGCCGCGCGTCCATCGACAGGGTCATCGTTGCACCGATGCCGACCGCTGCCCCGTTGATCGCGCCGAGCACCGGCTTTTTCGCATCGAAGATCCGCATCGATACGCGCCCGCCCGAATCGCGGATCAGCGGATGCGACCAGTCGATCGTGCCATCCTCGGCAACGGGGCTCGCCGGTATGCCGTCGGGCAGGGTTGCCGCCTTGTCGGTGCGCTTGTCGTAATCGAAGGTGGCGGCGCCTTCGCCGAGGTCAGCGCCCGCGCAATAGGCCTTTTCGCCCGAACCGGTGAAAATCACCGCGCGCACCGCGTCGTCGGCGTCGCACTCGTCGAGCGCGGCGACGATTTCCTGCATCATCTGGGTGGTAAAGGCGTTCATCCGGTCCGGCCGGTGCAGCGTCAGCACTGCGATGCCCTCGTGGCGATCGAGGCGAATCTGGTCGTAGCTCATTCTTCTCTCCTTGACTGCGCACAAGGTTGCAAGCGGCGAAAGACGAAGGCAAGCTCTAGTTGACGTAAACGTAAGGGCACGCCGCCGCGATGGTTCGGATCGTTGACGACGCCGGGGATGACGTGCCGTGACTTTGCCGCTATAGCGCCCCGCATCGCCCCGGCGCCGCGGTTCATCCTGAGTCGCTTCCGCCGGGGTCATTCATTTGGTTCCGACAGAAAGTTCCAAGCCATGGCCCGTCGCCGCCAGATCTACGAAGGCAAAGCCAAGATCCTCTACGAAGGTCCTGAACCGGGCACGCTGATCCAGTATTTCAAGGATGATGCGACCGCGTTCAACGCGCAGAAGCGCGGGACAATCAATGGCAAGGGCGTGCTCAACAACCGGATTTCGGAGCATGTCTTCACGCTTCTCGGCAACATCGGCGTGCCGACGCACTTCATCCGCCGCCTCAACATGCGCGAACAATTGATCCGCCAGGTCGAAATCGTGCCGATCGAGGTGATCGTGCGCAATGTTGCCGCTGGCACATTGTCGAAACGGCTCGGGATCGAAGAGGGGACCCAGCTTCCCCGCACGCTGATCGAATATTGTTACAAGGACGACGCGCTCGGCGATCCGCTGGTCGCCGAGGAGCATATCGCCTGCTTCAACTGGTGCAGCCAGGACGAGCTTCACGACATTCAGGACATGGCGATCCGCATCAATGACTTCATGAGCGGCATGTTCGCCGCGGTCGGCATTCGCCTCATCGACTTCAAGCTCGAATTCGGGCGCCTGTGGGATGGGGATTATAGCCGCATTATCCTCGCCGACGAAATCAGCCCCGACGGCTGCCGCCTGTGGGACATGACCACGAACGAAAAGCTCGACAAGGATCGCTTCCGCCGTGACCTTGGCGGCGAAGTCGAAGCCTATCAGGAGGTTGCGCGCCGGCTCGGCCTGCTGCCCGAGGGCGGCGACAATGCCGTGCTCGACCTCGAGACGCACCGCAAGAAAAAGGGAAGCTGACGCCGCGGGTGGGCGGGCCTCAAGCGTCGGCACCGATCGATCGGGTAAGTCGTCCGTCGAAAGTGGCAGCCGACCGGCTTGACCCCAAGTGCTGACGTCGCCAGATCCTTCCGCATGACGTCTTTTTTCCTGCGCCGCACTGCGGCCGCGCTGCTCCCGATCCTTCTGATCGCGGCCGCGGGCGACTCGGCAACTGTCCTCGCCCGCGATTCCGCTGCTGCCACGGCTCCAGTCAATCCCCAGACCGATGCCGCTCGGGCCTGGAACTTTGCCGCAAGCGACTTGGCGGTTGACCCCAACATCATCTTCGGCGTTCTGCCCAACGGAATGAAATATGCGCTGCTCAAGAATGGCACGCCCAAGAACAGCGTTATCATTCGGATGCGTTTCAACGTTGGCAGTTTTGCGGAAGCCGACGACCAGCGCGGACTCGCCCATTTCATCGAGCATATGGCCTTCAATGGCTCGACCCATGTGCCCGAAGGCGAGATGATCAAGCTGCTCGAGCGCAAGGGACTAGCGTTCGGCGCCGACACCAATGCTTCCACCGGCTTTGACCAGACGATCTACAAGCTCGACCTGCCGGGCGCCTCGGATGATCTCATCGACACCGGGCTGATGCTCATGCGCGAGACCGCGAGTGAGCTGACGATTGATCCCGAGGCGGTCAACCGCGAACGCGGCGTCATCCTGTCTGAACGCCGCGCGCGCGACACCTATCAGCTAAGAAGCCTGGTCGACCAGTTCGCTTTCGCCATGCCAGCAATGACAGTTGCGCAGCGCATTCCGATTGGCACCGAAGACGTGATCCGGACGGCGCCCGCCGAGCGCCTTCGCGATCTTTACGATCGCTATTATCGGCCCGAGCGCGCAACGCTCGTCATGGTCGGCGATTTCGACCCCGCCGCGGTGGAGGCGAAGATCAAGGCGCGCTTTGCTGACTGGCAGGGGCGCGGCCCCGCCGGCCCGGATCCCGATATCGGGACCATCGATTTTGCGCGTCCCTCGGCCGCCGACGATTTCGTCGACCCGGCGATTGCGGATGCGGTGACGATCGGGGCGTTCAAGCCCTGGGTCGACGAACCTGACAGCAAGGCGAAGCGTACGCGCAAATTTGCCGAGGATATCGGCGAGGCGATTGTCAGCCGTCGTCTCGCCAAGATTGCGCTGCGCGAGGATTCGCCGATTCTCAGCGGCTATTTCAGCGATACTGAGGGATGGAAACGCTTCGACCTCGTGACCGTTGGTGCGGTTGCCAAGCAAGGCGCGTGGAAGGAAGCTCTCGCGCTCATCGAGCAGGAATATCGCCGCGCCGTCGAACATGGTTTTTCCCAGGCCGAGGTCGACGAACAGATTGCGATCCGGCGCACTTCGCTGCGCAACGCTGTCGCGGGGGTAGATACCCGGCGCAGCGAGAGTTTGGCGGACCTTCTTGTCGCCGCGGCGGACGGGGATTTCGTCGTCGTGCGCCCCGAAGCCACGCAGGCATTGTTCGAGGCAGCCGTGCCCTCACTCGACGCCGCTGCAGTCACCGCCGCATTCCGCAAGCGCGTCGAGGGGCTCAGCGCTCCGCTCGTGCGTGTGACGAGCAAAGCGCCGATCGAGGGCGGGCCGGATGCGATCCTTGCCGAACTCAAGGCTTCCCAAGATGTCGCTGTTTCTGCGCCGGCGGCCGCCGAGAGCCTTGTCTTCGCCTATACCGATTTCGGAACACCGGGCCGGATCGTGTCGGATGAGCGGATCGATGATCTCGGCATCCGCCGGATTCGCTTCGCCAATAATGTGATGCTGAACATCAAGACGACCGACTTCCAGAAGGACAAGGTGTGGATGTCACTACGCGTCGACGGCGGGACACTGCTCGCGACGCGGGACGACCCGACGAAAGTGGCGCTCGCGGGATCGCTCAGCATCGGCGGGCTCGAAGCGCACAGTTTTGATGAGCTGCGCAAGATCTTTGCGGGAAAGACCGTCGCGCCGAGTTTCGGGGCGGACATCGACGCGTTCGGCGGCAAGGCGCTGACCTCGCCCACCGATTTTCGCGCGCAGGCACAGTTGATGGCGGCTTATGTCACCCACCCTGGCTACCGGGCCGACGGCCTCGCGCTGATCCGCCGGGTACTGCCGCAGCAATATGCCGCGAACGATGCGACGCCTGCCGCGGTGATGGGACGCGATGTCGGGGGGATTCTGGCAGACGGCGATCCGCGCGCCCAAACACCGCCACTCGATGTGCTGATGGCGCGGGACTGGGCGCAGCTGAAGCCCGTCATTGCCGATAGCCTGGCGCACGGCGCGGTCGAGATCGGCGTCGTCGGCGACATCGAGGAGGAGGCGGCAATCGAAGCAATTGCGGCGACCTTCGGTGCGCTTCCCGAACGCCGCGCGGCGTTCGATCCGCGCGAGAGCGCGCGCGAGCGGCACTTCGCGGCCGATCGCAGCGAGCGCACGCTGATTCACAAGGGACCCGCCGACCAGGCTGAGCTGCGTGTCTATTGGACTGCACGCGACGACAGCGACCTTGCCGAGGCGATGCGGCTCAACCTGCTCGCGCGGGTGATGCAGCTCAAGCTTACCGAAGAGCTTCGCGAACGGCTCGGCGAGACCTACAGCCCCGGCGCGGGTGCTTCGCTGTCCGATGAATTTCCCGGCTACGGCCATCTCTTCGCGTCGAGCAATGTCGATTATAAGGATCTCGCGACGACCCGCGCTGCGATCTTTGCGATCGCCAGGGAACTGCGCGAATCGCCCGTCGATGCCGACCTTCTCGACCGCGCGCGGCGGCCGCTCGTCGAGGCGATGACCAAGGCACGGCGCGAGAACAGCTACTGGCTGAATTATGTCGCCGAAGCGACGAGCCAGCCCGAACGGCTCGAGCGCAGCCGCCAGGCGATCGCCGAGATCGAGGCTGCGAGCGCCGCGGAGCTTCAGGCGCTCGCCCGGCGCTATCTGGTCGACGAGACGGCGCTGGTGATCAAGGCGGTGAGCGACAAGGCGGGGACCTGACGGCCCGGGCCGCTTCAATCGGTCTCAAAGACGCTGGACCCGGTCCCTGCGCACGTTCATGATGGGCGAATGGATACTGCCCCGACCTGGTTCACCGGCCAGCTGCTCCTCGCGCTGCCGGGCATCGGCGATCCCCGCTTCGAGCATTCGGTGATTGCTATGATCAGTCATGACGAAGAAGGAGCAATGGGCATCGGCGTCGCCGACCCGATCGGCGGAATGACGGTCGGTGCGGTGCTCGACCAGCTCGAGATCGCGCATGAGGATCCGCTCGACGCGCCGGTGTTTCTGGGCGGGCCGGTCGAGCCGTCGCGCGGCTTTGTGCTGCACAGCCGCGACTGGGGCGGCGAAGGCGCGGTGCAGGTCTCGGACCGCTGGATGATTTCAAGCTCGCACGACATCTTGCGCGCGATTGGCGACGGGCGCGGACCCGCGCGCTGGCTCGTCGCGCTGGGTTATGCGGGATGGTCGCCCGGCCAGCTCGAGGAGGAACTGGTACGTCACGGCTGGCACGTCACGCCGGGGAGCGATGCACTCCTCTTTGACACGCCGCCTGACCGGCGTTGGCAGGAAGCTTTTGCAGAGGCGGGGGTCGATGCCCGCCTGCTGACCACGGAAGGCGGGGAGGCGTAACGCCGCGTCGGGGCCGGCAAGGCCAGGGGAATCGCATTTGAAAAATATAGTAGCGCGATGAGTTGATATGGCCTCTTTGGGTGTCCTTCATAGTAAGGAGGATATCCATGTCCTGGTTTGCCGCGGCGTTTGATGATCTTCGCGATCCGCGAACGGGCAACGCGCGCCGTCACGATCTGCTGGAAGTGCTGACGATGGCGCTGACGGCGTCGATCTGCGGGGCGGAGAGTTGTTCGGATTTTGCGGATTTCGCGGTGGATCGCGAGGATCTGTTCCGGGAGTTTCTGCGCCTTGAGAATGGGGTTCCCAGCCATGACACCTTCTCCCGGATTTTCCGGCTGCTGGATCCGGCAGCCTTTGCACGCTGCTTCGAGCAATTTCTGACCGCTCTTGGCGAAGCGGGTGCCGGTGTTGTCGCCATCGACGGCAAGACATTGCGGCGCTCGTTCGACACGGCAGCCGGCCGATCGCCGCTGGCGGTGGTGACGGCCTTTGCCTCGTCGACACGCACCGTCATCGGCCAGGAAAGCTTCCGTCCGGGGGAAGGCGACAGCGAAATCCTTGCCGCAAGAGCGCTCCTCGAATGCCTGGACCTCACGGGCCAGCTTGTCACCGCCGATGCCCTGCACTGCCAGACCGAGACTGCGCAGCTGGTCCTCGATCGTGGCGGCGATTATCTCTTACGTCTCAAGGCGAACAGACCGGCCCTGCATGAGGCGGTGGCCAGCTACTTCGCTGCACCGGATATCCTTGCCGGTCTCGCCACGACTGAGACAAGCGATGCCGATCATGGACGTCTCGAAGAGCGGCGGGCTTTTGTCAGCCATGACCTTGGCTGGCTGCACGGTCCCAAGCGCGCCTGCACCGAACCGGTGGACATGCCCGCTCTTGCCTGTCTCGGCATGATCGAGGCCACGGTCACCCGCAATGGAAAGACCACAACGACCCGCCATTATCATCTCTCATCCCGGACGCTGAGCCCGGAAGAATATCTTGCCGCCGCCAGATCCCACTGGTCGATCGAAAATGGTCTCCACTGGGTGCTCGACATGACATTCGATGAAGATCGCGCCCGCAGCCGAAAGGACCATGCCCCCGAAAATCTCGCAACCTTGCGCAAGCTCGCCCTCAATGTCCTGCGAACCGCCAGACCCGATATCTCCATCAGGAGAAAACGCAAACGCTCCGGATGGTCCAACGCCTTCGCCAAAACCATCCTCGGTCAAATGCGATAGCCCTGCGGCAAGGCGCGCGGCTCTTGCGATATAAAGAAAAGTTTATATTTGATCGCAGGAGCGCTTTGGGTTAGGGCGCGCAACATAATTGCGCCGCCGCGTCCGCGCGTCCGCGCCCGCCTGACAGGAGAAACGACGTGGCTACTCTCGCCGCCGACACCCGTGACTATGTGATTGCCGACATCGGCCTTGCCGACTTTGGACGCAAGGAAATCGCGATCGCCGAAACCGAAATGCCCGGCCTGATGGCGCTGCGCGCCGAATATGGCGCGGCGCAGCCGCTGAAGGGCGCGCGGATTACCGGGTCGCTTCATATGACGATCCAGACAGCGGTGCTCATCGAGACGCTGAAGGCGCTCGGCGCCGAGGTACGCTGGGCCACGTGCAATATCTTTTCGACGCAGGACCATGCCGCCGCTGCGATCGCTGCGGGCGGAACGCCGGTGTTCGCGGTAAAGGGCGAAAGCCTCGCCGACTATTGGGATTATGTCGGCCGCATCTTCGACTGGGGCGACGAAACCGCGAACATCATCCTCGACGATGGCGGCGACGCCACCATGTTCGCGCTTTGGGGCGCGAAGATCGAGGCGGGCGCGACGCTCCCCGCGCCGGAGAATGAGGAAGAGGTCGAGTTCCAGCGTGCGCTCAAGGCATTTGTCGCGGCGAACCCCGGCTATCTGACCAGGACCGTGAAGGCGCTGAAGGGTGTTTCGGAAGAGACCACGACTGGCGTTCACCGTCTCTACGAGATTGCGAAGAAGGGCGAGCTGCCCTTCCCGGCGATCAACGTCAACGACAGCGTCACCAAGTCCAAGTTCGACAATCTTTACGGCTGCAAGGAATCGCTGGTCGACGCGATCCGCCGTGCCACCGACGTGATGCTGGCGGGCAAGGTCGCCGCGGTCGCGGGATTTGGCGATGTGGGCAAGGGTTCGGCCGCCTCGCTGCGCAACGGCGGCGCGCGCGTGCTCGTCACCGAAATCGACCCGATCTGCGCCCTGCAGGCGGCGATGGAGGGTTATGAGGTGGTGACGATGGACGAAGCCGTCGAGCGCGCCGACATATTCGTCACAGCGACCGGCAATGCCGACGTCATCACCGCCGAGCATATGGCGGCGATGAAACCGATGAGCATCGTGTGCAACATCGGCCATTTCGACAGCGAGATCCAGATTGCAGCGCTCGCCAACTACAAGTGGACTGAGGTCAAGCCGGGCACCGACCTCGTCGAATTCCCCGACGGCAAGCAGATCATCGTGCTTGCCAAGGGGCGCCTCGTGAATCTCGGATGCGCCACCGGCCACCCGTCGTTCGTCATGTCGTCGAGCTTCACCAATCAGGTGCTCGCGCAGATCGAGCTGTTCACCAAGGGCGACCAGTACAAGAACGAAGTCTATGTCCTGCCCAAGCATCTCGATGAAAAGGTCGCGGCGCTCCACCTTGAAAAGCTCGGGGTGAAGCTGAGCAAGCTCACACAAAAGCAGGCCGACTATATTGGCGTGCCGGTCGAGGGGCCCTTCAAGCCCGATCATTACCGCTATTGATAGAGCGCTTCGCGCGAAACCGACGGGTTAAGAGGGCGCCGGGGTTTTCCGGCGCCCTTCCTGTTCGGCCAGATCTCCCAGCGCATCGCGGAGCGGTCCCAGCCATTCGGCATAAGGACGCCAGACCTCCATCCCGTCGCGGTTGAGCGGGCGGCGTACCTGCTCGCTCGATGGCGTGCGCACGACGCGGTCGAGCTTGTGGAACTCGAGGATCGCGGGATCCCATTCAAGCCCCAGATGCGCGAGCGCTGGCCGCAGCTGCGCTTCGGGATCTGCGACGAGCGCGGCGTAATCGATATGGTGGACGAGCCCCGGCGCAACGCGGCCGAGGTGCGTCATCAGCCGCACATAATCGACATAGCATTGGCCGATGTCGCCGAGCGCGAAGGAGGAGGCGTGCGCGCGCGAGAAGCTCTGGGTGAAGTTGGAAAAGCAGCAGTCCATCGCCGGGCGGCGGATGTCGAGGAATTTTGCCTGCGGCAATATCTTGCGCAGGAACATGATGTTGCTCCAGTTGTGCGGGAGCTTGTCGATGAAATAGCGTTTGCCGGTCTTGCGATGAAACGCGGCGCGGTGGAGATAATCCTCCCCCATCGCTGCCGCCCGACTGGGGTCCAGCGCCGCGATCAGCTGCGGTACGGTGACGGGACCGCGCCGCGTCGCCATTTCCATGACGCTGCGCAGGATTGCAGGCGCATAGGGAAGTTCGCCCACGGGTTCGATGTCGGCGTGACTGCCAAGCATCTGTTCGAGCAAGGTCGAGCCTGATCGCGGAAGGCTGACGATGAAAACCGGCACGCTGTCGCCCGCCGGCACGTCGGGCAGCGCGGCGATGAAATCGCGCGTCACAACGCGTTCGAGCTCGGCGATTTCTTCGGTCAGCTCCTTTGCATCATAGCCGATGCTTTCGGCGCGCTGGCGGTTGGCCTCGCGATAATGTTCGAACGCTTCGGCGTGGCGCTTCCGGTCGTGAAAGGCGCGGGCAAGCGCAAAATGGAGGGGCGAGCTGTTGCGTTCGTCGATCGCGACCTTCAGGCCCTTTTGCATCATCTCGATGTCGGCCTCAGTGAAGACGCGGCTCTTGATGCTCGCAAGCCCCCACCAGGCTTCGCCGCATTCATAATCGATCTCGGTGGCCTTGCGATAAGCTGCGATCGCATCGTCGACGCGTCCTGCGGCGCGCAGATTGTGCCCGTAGGAAATCCAGAAATGGGGGCGGTCAGGATAGAGGGTGACCAGGTTTTCAAGGATTTCGCGTGCCTCGTCGTTGCGGCCGAGCTTGTCGAGGGTCAGTCCATGCAAGGCGGAGATCGTTGGATCGTCGCCTTCGCTGGCCAGCGCCTCGAACATCGCGCGCGCTTCGTCGAGCCGCTCCTGCTGGTTGAGGACCGAGGCGAGGTTGCGGCGCACCTCGAACTGGTTGGCTCCGCGCAGGATCGCGCGGCGAAGAAATTGCTCCGCTTGAACGAGCCCGCCGAGGAGCATCGCGAACTCGCCCAGCTTGGCAAGGCCCTGGGGCTCGTCCGGATGCCGGCGCAGATGTTCGATGATACGCTGCGCGGCCGCATCCAGCTTTCCGGCCGCAGCGAGCTCGTCGGCTTGGGTTAGCGCCGGGTAGGTGGTCACCGTTCCGCGCCCGTTGGTCGCACTCACTGCATCGCTCCCGATCTACGCATAGCCCAGCAGGGCGCGAAGCCCTGGGACGTGATAGTCGACCAGCGCCCGATGGCGCGGGCCAAGCGCGTCAGGGAATTCGAACGTCACGCCGGTCAGATTTTCCCGCGCCGTGCCGCTTTGCTTGCGGTCGGCGCCGAGGCGCACGCGCTCCTTCCAGTCGCTCGGCCGCTCGATACCGCACGCATCGAACAAGGAGGCAAAGAATTGATCGGCTTCGGGCGAATCGAGCGCGGCGATATGCCGCACCATATCTTCGAATTTCACCGCGTGGACCCGGGCGCCAAGCCATGCAGCGGCGTTCATCTCGTAAATGTCGCGCAGCGAGGGCGCCTTCCCGGGCAGACCGAAGATCATCATCGTCAGCAATTCATCGGCGGTCAGCGCCCCCGATTTCAGATGATCCATATTGCTCGCAAATTGTTCGGAGACGAAGAAGCGCGCTCGCGCGATCACCCAGTCATATGGGTCGCGATAAAGAAGGATCCGCCGGGCGCTTGCCGTCTCGATCGCCGACGCGTCGGCGAGAAAGAGGTGGCCCCAGCTCAGCATGGGACGCGCGGGGTCGAACGCGCTGCGGTGCTGCTGCAGATTGGCCCATTGGATGAAGTCGCGCCCATATTGCTGCTCGACGGGAACGAACATGCGCATGATGTTGCGCAGCAGGTGGCTGCCGCTCTTGGGAACGCTGTTGAGGAATATGGGCTGACGTAGCGGCGCTTGCGCGAAGCGGCGATTGGCTTCGTCGAGCGTGTCAGCCTTCACGAGGACGGTCGGCATGACCGCGATGCTCCTTAAATGAAACGGGGCGGCATGTTGCCATGCCGCCCCGCCGCCTCATCTGTCAAATCGATCAGAATTTGCTCTTGATGTTCAGGAAGGCGCGGCGCCCCGTGAACGGATATTGCGACGCGACGATCACGGGACCGAGCGTTGCAATCTGTCCGCCGTTCAGCACCGACACGCGCGGCGGGCGGGTGTCGAACAGATTGGCGATACCGAAGGTGACCTCGAACCGCTCGGCGATCTCCTGCGAGACCGAGACGTTGTGGTAGAAGGTCGCCGGCGCCGTGAGCTTCGGACAATAGCGGCCGCGCAGTGCCGAATTGATGCACAGGTCGCCGTTGCGGTCCAAAAAGTCCGCGACATCCGACGTGCCGCCAATGACGTTCATGCCATAGAAGAGCGTGAAGCCGCCGTTGGTCTCCCACGAAGCGCGGAAATCGCCGACCCACTGCGGGGAACCCGCTTCGCCATTATCCGAGGTTGCGGGCGAGTTCGGCAGCAGACGGAACGAATCCTTGGTCTGCCAGGTCATCCCCGCCGTGAAAGAGAGCCGACCAAGCTTGCCAAGATCGTGACGCAGATTGAGTTCGACATCGACGCCGCTGTTACGCTGGCTCGCGATGTTGACGAACTGGTCATAGACTTCGGCAATCGCCAGCGGATCGGCCGCCTGGCCGCGCGTGAACAGGTCGCACAAGGGCTCGTTCGGGAAATTGTCCGAATCATAGCAGCCAAAGACGATGTTGGACGCTCCAAGCTGCGTGATCTCGCCCTTCACCCTGATATCGAAATAATCGACCGCAAGGTTGATGGTCGTGTCGGGCAGGAAGTCGAACTTGGGCGTGAGGATGCCGCCCACGACCCATGCGCGCGAGGTTTCCGAGCGCAGCTGGCCGAGACCACCCTGCGCATAGGAGGTCGCCGTGATCGCGCCGCCGGCATAGTTGCCGGGGATTCCCTGCGAGGCGCAGTTGTCCGCCACGCGCTGCGTGGTCGTGCCCCGGTCGAGCCCGAGCTGCCAGTTGACGCACGGGTCGATGTTCCGCGCGTTCGGGAAGCTGGTTTCATTGGCGAGGAACTGCTCGAACAGGGCCGGAGCACGGAACGAGGTGCCGTAGCTGCCGCGGAAGCGCAGCCAGTCGTTGAGCGCCCAGTTGGCACCCAGCTTGTAGGTCCAGTTGCCATTGTCGCTCGCCGACACGCCGTCCGATGCGCGCGTCGATTTGACGCTGGTGACGCGGGCTGCGGCCGACAGCGTCAGCTCTTCAAAGAAGGGCTTGTTCGCAGAAGCGGGACGTTGATTTCGCCGAAGGCTTCGGTGGTCACGCTCTTGCCGGCGGTGATGCCCGATGCCGAGGAACCCCACGCGTTGCCGGCGCGGGTTATCTCACCCGGCACGTCGTTGATCTTGTCCTGCCGTGCCGTGATACCGAGCGCGACCGAGACGGGACCGGCAGGCAATTCGAAGAGCTTGCCCGAGACCGTCGCTTCACCCGTGAGCTGGGTGTAGACGGTCTTGCCCTCTTCCCAGTCGAAAATATAGGCGACCTGTTCGGGCGTCAGTTCCCCGCGCAGGAAGTAAGGGTCCATCCACGGCAGGTCCATGCACTGCTTGCCCGAGACGGGCAGGACCTGTCCGACGCATGAGCTCGACTGGAAATAGCCGGCGTCGTAGACGTCCTGCAGAATCTGTTCGCTGCGGTAGCGGCCGATGCTCTTGCTGTACTGGCCGTAGATTTCCCAGCGCCAGCCTCCGAAGAAGCCTTCGCCCTCGGGTGCCTGGCCGCGCAGGCCGAAGACACCGCGATAATAATCGACCTTCTGGCTGCTGTCGGCATGGTTGGTGATGGCGGTCGGGCTGACATAGTTCACGCCTTGCCAGCCCGGGGCCCAGATTGTGCCCGTGCCATAGAGGTTGCCCGTGCCATAAGGGTCACCGGTAAAACCGAAGTTCCAGAACTGGCGCCAGCCGTTCTGATAGGTCTTGCGGCGATTGAACAGGAATTCGCCGAATGCCTCGACCTCGTCGCTCAGCTCATAGGAGCCTTCAAGGTAGCCCGTGATCAGCGATGTCTTCGGGATGATCGTCTGCTCTTCGACGAACGGGTGATAGGCATTGAGCACCGACTGTGTGGCAGTGTTATATCCTACAGGGAACCAGCCTGCAGGCGCGCCAAAGTCAGACATGCCCGGAATGAAGTTGCCATCCTCATCGAGGTAGCCGGCATATCCATATGATGGCGCGCCAAAGGCGGGAATGCCGAGTCTTTCGCCTGGATACTGATATTGCATCAGGACGGTCTGCCCGTTGGGCGAGACGTTGAGCCCGGTATTGGGGCCGCCGGGGCCATCGAGCTGCATGTTGTCGATCAGATTATAGGTCCAGACATGCCCCCACGGCAGGTCCTCGCACTTATACTTGCCGGTGCGCGGATCGATCAGATCGGCGCGGCTCCCGTCTTCGCGGAAGGTATAGGCTTCGGGGCAGGCAAGATAGCTGCGGTCGCCCCGGCTGAGTTCCTTGACATGGGTATAGTCGACCGCCGCCAGGATGTGGCCGCGGCTGAACTTTTTGCCCCATACGGCATTGAGGCGATATTCTTCGCCGCCGCCGTCAAACGGAACCGAGGTGTTGAGGTTGAGCTCCAGCCCGTCGACGTCGGTCTTGGTCTTGATGTTGACCACGCCCGCAACAGCATCCGAGCCATAAACCGACGAAGCGCCAGTCTTCAGGATTTCGACGCTACCCGCGATCGAGGCGGGAAGGACGTTGAGGTCGAACGACGACACGCCGCCGCGGGTGCCCGCGGGGCCGGCGCGGCGGCCGTTGAGGAGTACGAGGGTGCGGTTGGCACCGAGACCGCGAAGGTCGATCGTCTGCGCGCCGGGGCCGCCATTGGTGACGAAGTTCGAGGAGATCGCAGCGGTGATCTGCGTGGACCCAGCGGCGACCGGCGAGCTTTGCAGCGTCGAGGCAAGGTCGAACTTGCCTTCCTTCTGCGCGAGGCCCGGATCGATGACGGTGATCGGGTCGGGGCTGTTGAACGGCGTCACGGTGGAGATGCGCGAGCCCGTTACGACGATCGAATCCTCGGGACTGGCCGGAGCAGGCGCGGCGTCCTCGGACTGTGCAAAGGCCGGCGTCGCGAGCATCACGGCCATCGCCGACACGCTTGCCAAACCCAGATTCCGCCGCAAACGCGGCGCGGCGCTCTTCACGTTATTCATATTGATGTTTCCCCGGTTTTTTCTTCAAGGCCGCATTCTTGCCAATTCGGCCTTACCAAATCGTCAAATCCGCCGGGCGTCTTTTGCGCCCTGGAATTTGCCATAAGCGCGAGCGTTCCAAAGCTTTTGCGGCAAGTCAAGCGCGATAAGGCTGCGGTTCGCCCTTTCCCCGGCGCCTGTGGCAGAACTGCCGCAGTCGGCCAAGCGGCGCCCGGTTGCGACCGGTCGCTTCTGGCTCGCTGCGGCGAATGATTGAATCGCCCTCAGACAGTCGATAGGGCGAGCACATGTCCATTGCACGACAGCCTGTCTTCCCCCCGGCCCGGGCGCGGCGCCGATGACGCAGACCCCGGGGGCGGTGTTCGCGCTGGGCCTGTTCGCGGCATTGTGGTTGCTCGCGGGGCTGTGGGCCGTCGGCCGCGGTATTGCGATGCAGCGCCGCTCGGCCTTCGTCGCCGCGCAGACCGAGCGGCTGGCGAGCCTCGTCGAAGCCTCGCCCTATCTGCCCGTCGTCGTGCGCGCCGACTGGCGGGTCGAGGCGAGCGAGCGGCTCGGGCGCTGGCTGGGTCTCGACCGCGACCCGCGCAACTTCGACGAGCTTTCGGGAATCGAGCAGGGCCTTGATCGAGACGGACTCGAGGCGCTGCGCCAGGCAATTCTCGGCGCGCAGCGCGGCGCGCGCGTCTTCACGCTGAGCCTCCGGCCGCAGGGCGGCAGCCGCACGCTCGTCATCCAGGGCTCGGCAGCCCCTGTCGCGATCGGCGGGCCGGGCTGCGTTCTCCTGTGGCTGAGCGATGCGACCGAGGGGGAGCAGGCGCTCGCCGACATGCGCCGCGAGAGAAACGAAGCGATGGCGGCTTTCGAAGCGCTGTCGGGGCTGATCGAGGCAGCGCCCTTTCCGATGTGGTTCCGCGATACCGATTTGCGCCTCGCGCTGGTCAACCGCGCCTATGTGCGCGCGGTCGAGGCGGGGAGCGCGGCCGCCGTGATCGAGGGCGGCGTCGAGCTATGCGAGCCCGTCGCCGGGGTCTCCGCGGCCGATGCCGCGGACCAGGCGCGGGCCGCCGGCACGGCGCAGACGCGCACGGTGCCGGTTACGATCGAGGGCGAGCGGCGGATCATGCGTGTCGTCGACGTACCTCTCGCGCCCGAGGGCGGTCCTCCGATCGGAGTGGCGGGCTATGCGATCGACGTGCAGGAGCTTGAAAGCGAGCGCGGCGCGCACCGCCGCTTTGCAGACGCGCAGCGCGAGCTGCTCGACCGTTTGTCCGCAGCGGTCGCGCAGTTCGGTCCCGATCAGGGGCTCGTCTTTGCCAATCAGCCCTTCCGCAGGCTGTTCGACGTCGATGCCGATGCGGTCGCCGAGGCGACGCCCTTTGCGCGGCTGCTCGATGCCTGGCGCGACAAGGGGCGCGTCCCCGAAGTGCGTGACTATCCCGAATGGCGCGAAGGCCATGTCGGCTGGTTTGCGCGCGCCGAGGCGAGCGAGGAAGAGTGGTTGCTGCGCGACGGGACACATTTGCGTGTGGTCGCGCAGCCGACCCCCGACGGCGGGCTTCTGCTCATTGCCGAGGATCGCACCGAACAGGTGCAGCTTGCCGGTGCGCGCGATACGCTGCTTCGCGTCCGCACCGCGACCTTCGACAATCTTTTCGAGGCAATCGCCGTCTTTGCCCCCGATGGCCGCCTCCACCTTTGGAACCAGCGCTTCCGCCGGCTGTGGGGCGTCGACGAGGCGACGCTCGCGGCGCATCCGCGCGTCGATGTGCTGATGAGCGGGCTTGCCGACCGGCTGGCGAAACCCAACCAGATCAGCATCGTCCAGGAAGTGATCCGCGCCGCAACGCTCGAACGCACGCAGCGCGCTGGGCAAATCCGCTTCGGCGACGGACGTCATTTCGACTTTGCCTCGATCCCGCTGCCCGACGGCAATGCGCTTCTCATCATGCTCGATGTCACGGACAGCCGGCGGATCGAAAGCGCGCTGCGCGAACGCAACGAGGCACTGGAAGCTGCCGACAAGGTCAAGACCGCCTTTTTGTCGCGCATGAGCTATGAACTGCGCACGCCGCTGACCTCGATCGGCGGTTATGGCGAGATGTTGCAGGCAGGCTATGCCGGCAAGCTTGACCCACAGCAACAAAGCTATGTCGACGCGATCATGGATTCGGTTGCCGTGCTCGGGCGCCAGATCGATAATGTGCTCGACCTCGCGCAGGGCGAGGCAGGAACCCTCGCGATCGAGCGCGCGCCGGTCGACGTGCGGGGGCTCCTCATTCAGGCACTCGCCGACGTGAAGCCGTTCGCCGACGCCGAGGGCATCGAGCTGGTCGAAAATATCTCCGCAGAACTCGGTACGATCGAGGGTGATGCCCCGCGCCTCTCGCGGCTTGTCGCCGGACTGCTCGACAATGCCGTGCGCTTCACCGCGCCCACGCGCCGGACGGGCGGGCGCGTGCTGCTCCATGCCGAGGGGGATCCACGCGGGGTCGACATCGTTGTGTCCGACAATGGCCCGGGCCTGCCCGAGGCGGTCGCGGCGGTGACGCGCGGCGAGCGGGCGGGAACACCGAGCGGCGGCATCGGCCTTGCGCTCGCGCGCCAGCTCGTCGCCGCGCACGGCGGCACCATGGAAGTTCTGAGCGAAAAGGGCCAGGGGACGCTTGTGCGCGTCAGCCTGCCGCGCGGGGCATGAGCGATTTTTCGTGCCGCTATGATCTGTCCGACGCCGAGCGCCTTGGCGAGGCGATCGGCGCGGCGCTGATTCCTGGCGATGTCGTGCTGCTGTCGGGCGATCTCGGCGCGGGCAAGACGACGCTCGCGCGCGCGATGCTGAAGGCGCGAGGGTTGGCGGGTGAGGCGCCGAGCCCCACCTTCGCCATCGTTCAGCCCTATGCCCCGCCCGAGGTCGACCTCGCGATCGCGCACGTCGACCTCTACCGGATCGAGGAAGCGAGCGAGCTCATCGAGCTCGGGCTCGACGAATATCTCTACGACGGTGCGCTTCTGATCGAATGGCCCGAACGACTGGGAGCGGCGGGGTGGCCGGGCGCGCTCGTGCTGACGATTTCAGGCAGCGGCGACGCGCGCGTCTTGACAGCCGATGTACCGCCCGCTTGGGAGGCGCGATGGCCGCTTTGATGATTCCGCCCGCCCATGCGCCCGCCTTTCTGGCCGCGCATGGCTGGGGCGATGCCCGGATTCTGCCGCTCGCCGGCGATGCCTCTTTCCGCCGTTATTTCAGGGTCGTCGACAAGGACCGGCAGGCGGTGCTGATGGACGCGCCGCCGCCGCACGAGGACCCCCGGCCATTCATCGCGGTCGCCGAATATCTGTGCGGTCTTGGTCTGAGCGCGCCGACGATCCTCGCGCGCGATCTCGACAAGGGCTTGTTGTTGATCGAGGATTTCGGCGACGTGCGTCTGCGCGAAACCGTCGATCACGAGATCGGCGGGGAAGCGGAATATTACGCCGGAGTGACCGATCTGCTCGTCCACCTCCACGCGTGCCCGCCGATGGACGGATTGCCGGTGCACGGGCTTGAGCAGTGGCTCGACGAGGTCATGCTGTTCACCGACTGGTACTGCCCTGCGCTCGATCTCGAGGTGGATCGTGACGGTTTTCGCGCCGCGTGGAAGGCCGTGCTGGCGCCGCTCGAAAGGGATGGCCTTCCCCGCGTTACGGTCCTGCGCGATTTTCACGCCGAGAATATCATGCTGATCGAGGGCCGCGACGGGATCGCGCATTTTGGACTGCTCGATTTTCAGGACGCGCTGCTTGGCCACCCCGCTTACGATCTCGCCTCGGTGCTCGAGGATGCGCGGCGCGATGTGTCGCCGGCCGTCGAGGCGGCCATGCTCGATCGCTATGTCGCGGCAGCGGGAGGGGGCGAGGCTTATCGGCGCGCATATTGGGCGCTTGCCGCGCAGCGCAACACGCGCATCCTTGGCGTTTTTGTCCGCCTGTGGAAGCGTGACGGCAAAGCTGGCTACCGCCAGTTTCAGCCGCGCATGTGGGCGTTGCTCGAGCGCGACCTCGCGGCCCCGGCCCTTGCTCCCGTGCGGCAATGGTTCGACGCCAATATACCGCTTGAAAAGCGGGCAAGTGCGTGGCTGGAGCCCCAAGCGTGAGCGTGAAGATCGAAAGCGCGATGGTGATGGCGGCGGGGCTCGGCAAGCGGATGCGGCCGCTGACGGCGACGCGGCCAAAACCCCTGGTACGCGTCGCGGGCAAAGCGTTGATCGACCACAGCCTCGACCGGATCGAGGCCGCGGGAATTCCTCACGTCGTCGTCAATGTCCACTATCTCGCCGACGCACTCGAGGCGCATCTGGCCGCCCAAAAGCGGCCGTTCACCATCGCCATCTCTGACGAGCGCAGTCAGCTCCTCGAGACGGGCGGCGGACTGGTGAAGGCACGGCCATTGCTCAGCGGGGATCCCATCCTGATCGTCAACAGCGACAATATCTGGACCGACGGGCCGGTGGATAGCATCCGCCACCTTGCGCATCATTGGGATGGCGCGAGGATGGACGCGCTGTTGCTGCTGATCCGCCAGGCGAGCGCGAGCGGGCACAGCGGCAAGGGCGATTTTCACATGGACGGTGCCGGACGGCTGACGCGCCGGAAGGCCGGACGCGTCGCGCCCTTCGTCTATACCGGCATCCAGCTGATTTCGCCCCGGCTGCTGGACGGCGCGCCCGAGGGTCCCTTTTCGACCAATATTCTGTGGGACCGCGCGATTGCGGCGGGGCGCCTTTTCGGCGTTTCGCACATGGGGCAATGGTTCGACGTTGGCACGCCTGCGAGCATCGGGCCGACCGAAGCGGCGCTGAGCGAGGTGTGATATCCCGTCTTCGCCATTGTGCGCGGCGCGGCTCGGCTGCAAAGCAACGCTTGCGTAAACCGCTGCGGATTGCTTCGCTGCGCTCGCGATGACGTTGGCAAAATCTAAACCCACAATCTATTCCATCCCGGTCCACCGTGCCTTCGCCGATGCGCTCGCCGCCGGGCTGCTCGCGCGCTTCGCCGACGGAGCGCTGGGGCTCGCCGACGGGCTGATCCTCCTGCCGAGCAACCGCGCGCGCAGCGCCGTGCAGGCGGCGTTTGTCCGCGCGGGCGGGCAGGGGCTCCTGATGCCGCGGCTCGCGGTGATAGGCGATGCAGATCTCGACGAGTCGGTCGGGCTCGCGCTCGACGGGATGGACGAAGATCCGATCCCGCCGGCGATCGACCCGCTGCGCCGCCGCTTGCTGCTTGCAGAGCTGATCGAGCGCCACACGCCCTCCGGCGAAAGCGCGATCACGGGCGCTGCCGCTTTCCAGCTCGCCGATGGTCTTGCGCGGGTCATCGACCAGCTTTGCTATGAGGAGGTCTCACCCGCTGCCCTGGTCGATCTCGACCTTGGTGCATTGGCCGAACATTGGCAGACCTCGCTCGAGCGGCTTCGCTTGCTTGTCGACCATTGGCCCGCGGTGCTCGCGCGAACGGGCAGCATCGACCGGGCCGATCGCCGCAACCGGCTGCTCGACAGGGTCGCGGCCGAGTGGCGCGCCGCACCGCCTGCCCGCTTTACGGTCGCGGCGGGAATCACGACCGCGGCGCCTGCCATCGCGCGCCTCCTGCGGACGGTCTCCGAGCTCGATCGCGGCATGGTCATCCTGCCGGGCCTCGACCAGGGGATGGCGGCGGAGGAGTGGGAGGCGCTCGGACCGACGCGGGCAGATCCCGGCGGAAAGGCGCGGCCGCTCGAGACCCACCCCCAATATCATCTCAAACTTCTTCTCGACCGTATGGGGGCAAGCCGCGAGGAGGTCATGCTGTGGGAGGCCAGCTCGCCGTTCGATGGCCCGTCCGCCCGCTCGCCCTTTGTCTCGCTACTCTTCGCGCCCGCCGATTACACGGCGCAGTGGCAGGCCGCGGGAGACCTGTCGGACGCTATCGTCGGGATTTCAGGCGCCGTATTTGCCGATGACGGGCAGGAGGCGCAGGGTATCGCCCTGCTGATGCGCGAGGCGCTGGAAACGCCGGGGCGCACCGCGGCGCTGGTCACTCCCGACCGTGGCCTCGCCGAGCGCGTTGCATCGGCGCTCGCCCGCTGGGGCATCGCGGTCGACGATAGCGCGGGCCAGCCCTTGTCGCGCACCCCGCCTGGGGCGCTGCTCTTGCTGCTCGCCGACCTCGCGGCGGCATTCGATCCTGTCGCCCTCGTCTCGCTGCTTGGTCACCCGCTGGTGAAAGCGAGCGAGGGGCGGAGCGAATGGCTTGATCAGGTCCGGCGGCTCGATCTCACGCTGCGCGAGCCCGGGCTGCAGCCGGGCTGGGCCGGCGTGAGCCAGCGTATCGCAGAGCGCTTTGCCGACCCCGCGGCGCGCGGCCACGGGCACGCGGTGCAGCTCCAACCCTGGTGGGAGAAGGTCGGGGCGGCGCTGGGGGCCGCGCTCGCGCCCTTCGCGTCGGGGCCGACGCCGCCCGCAACGCTGCTCGCTGCGCTCCAGATCGCGCTTGAAACGCTCGCCGGAGATGCTGTCTGGACGGGCCCCGCAGGGCGGATGCTCGCAGGGCTGTTCGACGAGTGGGCGCTCGCGCGCGGCGACGGGCCCGCGTTCGTCGACCCGGGTGATTTCCCGGCGATGCTCGGGCAATTGCTCGGGCAGACCAGCGTGCGGCCCCCCTATGGCGGGCATCCGCGGCTATTTATCTGGGGACTGCTCGAAGCGCGGCTGCAGCGCGCGGATCTCATGATTCTCGGCGGGCTCGACGAAGGGCGCTGGCCCGCGGCGACCCAGCCCGACCCATGGCTCGCGCCGGGTATTCGCCGCCTGCTTGGCCTCCCGGCTCCCGAGCGGCAACAGGGGATGGCGGCCCATGATTTCGCGGGCGCCCTTGGCGCAGGCAATATCGTGGTGACCCGGGCCGAGCGCAGCGGCGGCGATCCAGCGGTCGCCTCGCGCTTCTGGTTGCGACTGCTCGCACTCGCGGGCGAAATCCCCGAACCCAGACCCGGCGGAGTGCCGCTCACCCGGCTCGCAGCCGAGCTCGACACGCCGCCCGGCGATCCGCAGCCGGTACCGCGTCCCGCCCCGCGGCCGGCTGCAGCCGATCGACCGCGCCGGATCAGTGTCACCGCGGTGGACCGGCTCGCGCGCGATCCTTTCGCTTACTATGCGAATGCGATGCTCGGCCTGTCCGTGCTCGATCCGTTGAGCGCCGCGCCCGACCCGCGCTGGCGCGGGACGCGCGTGCACAAGTTTTTCGAAGATTGGGTGCGCGGCGGTGCGACGGCGGAGGGGTTCGAGGCCGAACTCGCCGCGCTCGCCGCCGACCCGGCGCTCGACGCGCTCGATCGGGCTTTCTGGCTGCCGCGGATCGAGCCGGCGCTGCGCTGGGCAGCTGCCCGGATCACGGACCCCGACGGGCGGGTGCCCGTCGGGGTCGAAGCGCGCGGCGAGGTCGCGGCGGATGGCATCGTGCTCCACGGGAAGGCCGATCGCATCGACCGCGACGCTGAAGGGCAGCTTGCCATTGTCGACTATAAGTCCGGCGGCGCGCCGAGCGCCAAGGCCGCGTTCGAGAAGCTCGATAATCAGCTGGGTCTGCTCGGTCTGATCGCCGAACGGGGCGGGTTTGAGGGCGTGCCCGCAGCGCGAGTGGCGGCGCTTGAATATTGGAGCTTGCGCCCCGATCGACGCGCCGAAGGCGCGGGGAAAATTTCCTGTAGCTATGGACCGCGCAGCGGTCTGAAAAGCGCCGAGGACGCGGTCCGCCACGCGGCCGACGCTCTGGCCGAGCTTGCCGGTCGCTTCCTGCTCGGCGATGCGCCTTTCATGCCGGGCGAGACAGCGGGTTATGGCGATTATGACCAGCTGATGCGCCGCGATGAATGGTTCGGGCGCGGGGAGAGCGAGCTATGAGCAAGCCCATCGGCCTCGCAAGACTCGACCCGCGGCAGGGCGCGGCCGCCGACCCCGAAAGCCATGTCTGGCTCGGCGCGTCGGCAGGTACGGGCAAGACCCAGGTGCTCTCGGCGCGCGTCCTGCGGCTGATGCTCGAGGGTGTCTCGCCCGAGGCGATCCTGTGCATCACCTTCACCAAGGCCGGCGCCGCTGAAATGGCGCACCGTATCCACGAACGGCTCGCGACGTGGGTACGCATGGAAGACGGTGACCTGCGGCTCGATCTTCATGCGCTGGGGCTCGACTGGAGCCAGCCGGGGCTGATCGAGCGCGCGCGGTCGCTGTTCGCGACGGTGATCGACAGTCCTGCCGGCGCGATCCGGGTGCAGACAATTCACAGCTTCTGCCAGACCCTCCTCGCGAGCTTTCCGCTCGAGGCCAGATTGCTTCCCGGCTTCCGCGCGATCGAGGAGGATGAGGCAGGGACGCTGAAGCGGCAGGTCCTCGCCGAGCTCCTCGAGGGCGACGAGGATGGGGCCGCGCTTCGGCACGCAGCGGCGATGCTGTCGCGGCGGCTGGGCCCCGATGCGGCGCTGGCCTTTCTTTCGCGCTGCGCCGCGGCCTTTGGCGGGCCGCGGACGCTCACGCCCCCAGCGGCGCACGACCTCCGAGCGGCCTTTGCTCTTCCGACGGGCGATCCTGATGCGTGGCTTCGCGAACAGCTGGCAGGAAACCTGATCTCGGATGCGGATATCCAGGCCGTCGCTTCGAGCGGCGCGGCCTGGGGAAGCAGCAAGGGGCTCGCCTGCGCCGACCTGATGCGCAGCTGGCTGATGGGCGACGCTGACACCCGCGCCGCGATGCTCGGCGAGCTTATATCCTGCTTCCTGACCGGCAAGGGCGAACTGCGCGTCGACTTCGTGGGCGACAAGGGCAAGATGAAGGATTGCCTCGATGCGGCACTGCGCATCGTTGAGGGAGGAAAGGGGCTGCTCGGCACGGCCACGGCAATGCGCGTTGCTGACGAGCTTGCGACGGCGTGGAGGCTCGGGAGCCGTTTCGCCGGAGCCTATGCGCGCGCCAAGCGCGAGGCGGGGCTTGCCGATTTCGACGATCTGATCAGTCTGGCCGGCGCGTTGCTGCGCGTCAGCGAATTTGGCGAATGGGTGCGCTTCAAGCTCGATCAGCGCACCGATCACATATTGGTCGACGAGGCGCAGGACACCAATATGCGCCAGTGGGGGATTGTCCTGTCGCTCGCCGAGGAATTTTTCGCCGGGAGCGGCGCGAAGGAAGAGCGCGTCCGCACGCTGTTCACCGTCGGCGACCGCAAGCAGGCGATCTTCGGCTTTCAGGGCACTGACCCAAGCGCCTTTGAGAAGGCGCGCACCCTGTTTCACGCGCTCGGAGAGCGGGCAGGGCAGGCGTTCCGGCAAGTCGATCTTGTCTCCAACTATCGCTCGACCCCCGCCGTGCTCGCGGTCGCCGATGCCTGGCTCGCGGCAGGGGGCGCGAAAATGATGGGCCTCGTCGGCGAGGAGCCGCCTCACCGCCCCAATCGCGAGGCCCAGGCAGGGCAGGTGGAGCTTTGGGCGCCGCTCGCTGTCGGCAAGGCGCTCGGCGCCGACGCGGAGGAGCCTGGCGAGGACGAGAGCGGCGAAGGCACCGCTCCCGCGTCGGATCCTGCCTCGATGCGGCTTGCGCGGGCGATCGCCGACGAGGTCCAGGGGTGGATCCAGCACGGCAAGGACGGCCGGCCGGTCGTGCCGGGCGACGTCATGATCCTCGTGCGGCGGCGGCGCGATCTTGCGGCGCGAATTGTCGCGCGGCTGCAGGCGCTTCACGTACCCGTGGCGGGCGTCGATCGCTTCGCGCTCACCCAGCCCCTTGCAGTGCAGGATCTGATGGCGGCGATGCGCTTTGCGGTGCAGCCGCTCGACGATCTCAACCTCGCCGCGCTGCTTGTTTCGCCCTTGATCGGCTGGACGCAGGACGAGCTTTACCAGCGGACCCGCAACCGCGGCCGCGCGGCGATCTGGGAGCATCTGCGAAAGGTCGAGGGCGACGTTCCCGCCGCCACGATGGAAGCGCTGCGCCACCTCCTGCGCATGGCCGATTTCACGACGCCCTTCCGCTTTCTGGAAACGGTGCTGTCGGGGCCGATCGACGGACGGCGCAAGCTTTATGGGCGGCTGGGGCGCGAGGCGCGTGATCCGATCGACGAGCTTTTGAACCAGGCGCTCAAGTTCGAGACGCGCGAGACTATTTCCTTGCTCGGCTTTCTGACCGCGGTGTCGGGGAGCGGCGCCGACATCAAGCGCCAGACCGAGGCGCGCAGCGACGTCGTGCGCGTGATGACGGTGCACGGTTCGAAGGGGCTGCAGGCCCCCATCGTTATCCTCGCCGATGCGACCGACGACGCGGCGATCGGCCACCGGCCGTTCCACGTCGACGTCGCCGGATGGGAAAAGCTGCCCGTCTTCGCGCTCCCTGCCGACGAGCGGCATGGCGCGCTCGCCGAGGCCTATCAGAAGGAAGCGGAGGCCGCGGCCGAGGAACATTGGCGTCTTTTCTACGTGGCCATGACGCGCGCTGAGGAAATATTGGTCGTCGCGGGGGTCACGAAGAAGCCCGACCATAGCGTGCCGGAGACGAGCTGGCACGCCGCCCTTGAGAATATTCTCATAAACATGGGATGCGATTGGGAAGAGGCAGGACAGCACTGGGGCAAGCGCCGTGTCCACCGTGCCAACCCGGGTAAATGGGCGCGGCGCGAGAAGGCTGCAAAGGCGGCTTTGCCGCCGCTCATCTTCCCTGCATGGGCGCACGCCCCGGCGCCCGAGGAGGCGCGCCCGCCCCGCCCGCTCGCACCTTCGGCCCTTGGCGAAGACGATGTCGCGCTGCCGCCGCAGGGGACGGTGCGCGCCGATGCCGTGACGCGAGGGCTGCTCTTCCACGCCTTGTTCGAACGGCTGCCCCCGATTGTCCAAGCCAAGCGCCGCGCCGCGGCGCTGCGCTGGCTCGCTCGGCAGGCGCCGGAGCTTGGCGCCGCGGAGCGGGAAGCGATGGCCGATGAGGTGCTTGCGGTGCTGGGCGATCCTGCACACGCCGCGCTGTTCGGGCCCGGGAGCCTTGCCGAAGTCCCCCTGTCGGCCGTGGTCGATGGCGGGCTGGTCGTCACCGGGATCGTCGACCGGCTCCTCGTCACCGAAGAGACGGTGACCGTGATCGATTACAAGACCGGGCGGCAGGTGCCCGAAAGCGCGGCCGATGTCGCGCCCGCCTACCTTCGCCAGATGGCGGCCTACCGCGATGCGCTTCGCGTCATCTTCCCCGGGCGGCGGGTTGGGGCGGCGTTGCTCTATACCGCGGCGCCCAAGCTGATCGATCTCGGCGACGCGATCCTCGACGCGCACAAGCCCGCCTTGCCGGCCGCCAAGTCGAATTTGTCCCCCGCGGGGCTTGAGCCGGGACCACCGACTGCCTAGCTTGGATGCCAAGAGGGAATTCAGGAGTAAGATGATGGGTACCAAAGCGATCACCGACGACAGCTTTCAGGCCGATGTGCTGGACAGCGAAACGCCGGTTCTCGTCGATTTCTGGGCCGAATGGTGCGGTCCGTGCAAGATGATCGGCCCTGCCCTTGAGGAAATCTCGGATGAACTGGACGGCAAGGTCGTGATCGCCAAGCTCAACATCGACGATCACCCCAATGCCCCCGCCAAATATGGCGTGCGCGGCATCCCGACGATGATCCTTTTCAAGAATGGCGAGATCGCCGAGACCAAGGTCGGCGCTGCCCCGAAAAGCGCCCTCAAGGGCTGGCTGGAAGGCGCACTGTAAAGCGAAATCCCCGGCGCCGGATCGCCGACGCCGGGGCACGTCTGCCTTACTCGCGCCCATAGTCATGCCGCTCTGATCCGTCGAAACCGACCCGATTTAAGGCAGCAATTGCGGAAACCATTGCCCCGAGCCACAGGGGCACGGATCCATGCGACCAAATTTTTCGATCAGTCCCTTCTCGCCGTGGACGGGCGGAGCCCACGCTTGACCCACGTTTCGGATGGATAGCCTTTACACCGTTTCGAGCTGATCTCGAAAGCAGGGCAGATCGGCGAAGTCTTCGTGGCTTGCCATGACAGCCTCCTCTGGTCGGCGCGCAGGTTTGCACGCCGCGGCGCCCTGGCAAATCAGGCTCAGCTGCGATAGTCCGCGTTGATGCTGATATATCCGTGCGTGAGGTCGCACGTCCAAACGGTCGCGCGTCCCTCGCCCAGCCCCAGGTCGGCGCCGATACGGATATCCTGGCCCTTGAGATGCGCCGCAACCGGCGCCTCGTCATAGCCATCCACGGGCAAGCCCTCCTTTGCGACCCAATGATCGCCGAAACGGATCGCGAGCCGGTCCCGGTCCGCGGGCTCGCCCGCCTTGCCCACGGCCATCACGACGCGGCCCCAATTGGCGTCCTCGCCCGCGACCGCGGTCTTGACGAGCGGCGAGTTGGCGATGGCGAGCGCAACGCGTTTGGCGCTGTCGTCGCTGACCGCGCCCGTCACTTCGACCTCGATGAACTTCGACGCCCCCTCGCCATCGCGCACGACCTGATGGGCAAGGTCGAGGGCAACCTCGCGGATCGCAGCGTAAAGCGCGTCAGCGCCGCCATCGTCCCACGAGGCGAGGGTGGGGTTTCCCGCCTGTCCCGTTGCAAACAACAGCACCGTGTCACTGGTCGACGTGTCGCTGTCGACGGTGATGCTGTTGAAGCTGCCGCCGGTCGCCTTGGTCAGCATCGCCTGCAACAGCGCGGGCGCGACTGCGGCGTCGGTGAAGATATAGCCGAGCATCGTCGCCATGTCGGGCGCGATCATCCCCGATCCCTTGACGATCCCGGCGACGTGGACCGTCCGGTCGCCGACGATGGCACTTGACGCCGCGCCCTTGGCAAAGGTGTCAGTGGTGCCGATCGTTTCTGCCGCGACTTCCCACGAACAGGGCGCGGCGGTCAGCGCCGCGGCAACGCCCTCGCGGGCCTTGTCCTTGGGCAGCGGTACGCCGATCACGCCCGTTGAACTGACGAAGACTTCGCGCGCTTCGCAGCCCAGGTGCGCGGCGACCTGCGCCATGATCTGCTCGACCGCCTCGCGCCCGCGATAGCCGGTAAAGGCGTTGCTGTTGCCGGCGTTGACAATCAGCGCACGGCCGCTGCCGTCCTTCACCTGCTCGCGGCCCAGTTCGACTTCGGACGAGCAACAGACGTTACGCGTGAACACGCCCGCGACCGTGGTGCCGGGGGCGAGTTCGACATAGGTGAGGTCGCAGCGGTCCCAGTCCTTGTAGCGCGCACGCGCCACGCGGAGCGTAACCCCGGCAATCTCGGGAAGCGCGGGGAAGGATGCAGGGGCGAGCGGCGAGCGGTTGGTCATGGCGGGCGTTTAGCCGCAGATTGTCCAACGCAAAACCCCTCCCGCACGCGGGGAGGGAAGTGCTTGCGTCCCTCGACCCGTCCCCCCGGACTGGACCGGGAGGACGAGATTTTCCGGCGATCAGGCCGGGATGCCGCTGATCGCTTTGACTTCCATGAAATCCTTGAGTCCGAACAATCCGCCTTCACGGCCGTTGCCCGACGCCTTGTAGCCGCCGAAGGGGGCTCCTGGCCCGGGGCCCCAGGCGTTCACCGCGACCATGCCGGCGCGCAGTTTCGGCGCAACCTCGGCTGCCTTGGCGGGATCGCCCGATACGACGGCAGACAGGCCATATTCGGTGTCGTTGGCGATTTCGACGGCCTCGTCGAGGTCATCATAGGCGATCACCGTTGCGACGGGACCAAAGATTTCCTCCTTGGCGATTCGCATATTCGGCGTGACGCCCGAGAAGACCGTCGGCTTCACATAAAAGCCGCGATTGACGTTGGAGGGCAGACCGGTGCCGCCCGTTTCCAGCTTCGCGCCTTCGTCGATCGCCGACTGGATCAGGCCCTGAATCTTGTCAAACTGCGCCTTGTTGACGACCGGGCCGATATGGGCGCCTTCGGTCATCGGATCGCCGACCTGCGTGCCGTCGAACATCGCCTTGATCACGCCGACCGCCTCGCTCTCGCGGTCCTTGTGGACGAGGATGCGGGTCGGGGCGATGCAGCTCTGCCCGGTGTTGACGAGAACGCCCTGGACCGTCGGGGGCAGCACGGCTTCAAGATCGGCATCGGGCAGGACGATGTTCGGCGACTTGCCGCCGAGCTCCTGATGGACGCGCTTGACCGTGTCGGCGGCCGCCTTTGCGACGAGAATGCCCGCGCGGGTCGATCCGGTGAAGCTCACCATCTCGATCCCCGGATGCGCCGCGATCGCATTGCCGACTGTCGGGCCATCGCCTTGAACGAGGTTGAAAACCCCCGGCGGCACGCCAGCGGCTTCGAGAATCTCGGCGAAGATCGTCGCATTTCCCGGGCATTCCTCGGATGGCTTCAGGACCATCGTGTTGCCCGCAGCAAGCGCGGGGGCGACCTTGAGCGCGATCTGGTTGAGCGGCCAGTTCCATGGCGTGATCATGCCAACGACGCCGATCGGTTCGTAGACGACCTTGTTCGCGCCATGCTGCTCGCTGAAGCTGAAATCCTGGAGTGCAGCGATCGTGCCCAGAAAGCCCCCGATACCTGCGCCGACCTGCGCTGTGGCCGCGAAGCTGACCGGTGCGCCCATTTCCGCCGCCATCGATTTGGCGAGATCGGCGCCGCGCTTCTTATATTCTTCCACGATCCGGTTGAGGATGGCCAGCCGCTCTTCGCGCGTCGTCTGCGACCAGCTCTTGAACGCCTCCTTCGCTGCGGCGACCGCATCGTCAACATCGGCTGCGGTGCCTAGGACGATAGTGGAGGCGGGCTCTTCGGTCGCCGGGTTGATGACCTGATGTTCCTTGCCGCCCTTGCTGTCGACCCATTGGCCGCCGATGAAATTCTGCTTGAAATGCTGTTCGGTGCTCATCCTCTGTCTCCCATCGGCGTGAAAATACGTCTCGCTTTGCTACCTAAGCGCTGGCGCGAATGAATCAAGCGCCCTGCCTGATTTCGTCATGCCTGGCCATTGGCCGAGACGCAGGGCAAGGGCCTGTCATGGCGACGCCTATCGCTTTCGGGAGCGCACGAGAACCCCGGACCGCTGTGAGGATCAACTGTCATTTTGTCCTGTGGCCCAAATGCCGATCGGGTCGCGAAAGGAGCGGAGGCTGCCAGCCTTTAGCGCCTTTCCGCCGCGAGGCGCGACATCAGGATCGCAGCACGCGTGGCCTGGCGGGCAATCGAGGGAAGCTCAAGCGTCTCGCCTGGTGCATGGTCGCCGGTGCTGTAGGGGCCGAGGCCTGCAAGGCTGTCGACGTCGGCGGCAACGAAGCTGATATCGCCTGCACCGCGTTTTAGCGGATCGAGTGCGGCCATTTCGGCAAGACCAAGATCGCGGTTGACCCCGTTGAGCCTGGCGAGAAGCGCCAGGTTCCCCTCGGTCGGCGCCATCGCGGGGTAGCCGCCCGGATCGAAGGCAAGTCTCGCGCCGGTTCCTGGCGCATGTTCGGCAACAATCGCCGCCATCTTCGCTTTCACCCGCGCTGCCTGCTCGGCCGACAGCGTGCGAAGGTCGCCGCGCGCCACCGCGGTCGCTGCGATGATATTGGTCTTGCCGCTCGCGCTCGCCCGGATGCCGCCGTCGTCCAGTGACGCTTCCTGTCCGCCGGCAATCAATCCGACGCTGAAGGTCAGGTTGGGCTCAGGAAGCTCGGTGCGAAAGCGGTGGATGATGCGCGCAAGTTCATAGATGGCGCCGTCGCCTGATTCGGTGCTGAAGATGCCCGAGCTGTGGTTTGCCTTGCCCGTCGTCGTCACCGTCCAGCTTTCGGAGGAACGGCGCGCGACTGATCCCATGTCGGCGCCGCGGTCGCGCACCAGTCCTTCGAAATCAAGCGCGACGTCACTTCGCTTGCCCGCGGCGATGAGGTCGGCGCGAGACCTCGAGATCGGGTCGCCCGCATCCTCCTCGTCGCCGGTCAGGTGAATCTCGATACTGGCGCCCTTCAGCGTTCCCGCCGCCTGCATGGCACGCAGCGCGGCGAGCATGACCACCATGCCGCCCTTGTCGTCGCCCACCCCGGGTCCCGTGGCGATGTCGCCCTTGCGGCTGAAGGTCTGAAAGGGCGAATCGGGTTCGAACACCGTGTCGAGATGCCCGATCAGCAGCAGTCGCTTTGTGTCCGGGCGACCCTTGTGGACCGCGATCAGGTGACCCGCGCGCCCCGTCTCGAGCATCGGCTTCCACGTCACCGCAAAGCCGAGTGCCTCAAGCTCGGCGCGCATCATCGCGCCGACCTTTTCAACGCCCTCAAGATTGAGCGAGCCGCTGTTCTGGTTGACCAGCCGCTCGAGCAGCGCGATCGAGCGGTGTTGTTCGGCTTCAACCGTCGCTGCGATCCTTTGCTCCGCGAGCGATAGCTGTGCGCTCGCGGGTGCGGCCAAGAGGAGCGAAGGGGCAATAAGCGCAGCAAGCGATTTCATTCAAGGAGTCTCCCTTGCCCCCTTGTGGCCGCTGCATGTGCTGCGAGCAAGGCGTCACCCCGGATAGGGCGAGGCTTTCAGGATCCGCGCCAGATGCGCGGCGTTGGCCGCGACCATCTTCGCGGTCTCGCTGACCTTCGCGGGGCGCTCCTTCAGATCCTTGAAGTCGACCGATCCCATCGCTTCGCCGACCCAGTAACAGGCGGCGACCGCGGGGATCGTCCAGCCGACGTCGTTCAACGCCTGGAAGATCTGCGAGGAGACATTGTGGGCCCCATCCTCATTGCCGACGATCGCAGCGACTGCGACTTTCGAATAGCTCGGCATGCGGCCCTTGTCGTCGGTTTCGGAGAGGAAGGCGTCCATCCGCTCCATGACCAGCTTCGCGACGCTCGAGGCTTGTCCCATCCAGATCGGAGTGCCGAATATGAGGATGTCAGCCGCGAGGATGCGCTCGCGGATTTGCGGCCAGTCGTCGCCTTCGCCTTCATCCGATGTGACGCCCCATTTGACGTCGTGCGCTGCGATCGGGATCGGGCCTTCGACGCTCACCCCCTCCGCCTCGAAATGCTCGGTGAGTACCGCCAGCATTGCATCGGTCGAACTTTCGCGGCCGCCGGTCGAGAGCGAACAGTTGATGGCAGTGGCGGTGAGAGGGGCGACCATGATCTTTCCTTCGCGGCTTTCCCCTCGCGAAGATGAAATGGGTGGCGGAGGCAGGAAGTTCCCGGCCCGCCATCGGGGGCTCCTTTCTCCAGCAAAAAGGGGCGCCCGGCTCCCCTCGAGCCGGACGCCCCCCGTCTTACCCCGCCAATCGCGAAGGATCAGGCGCTGTAGTACATGTCGAATTCGACCGGGCTCGGGGTCTGCTCGAAGCGATAGACCTCGTCCCACTTCAGTTCGATATAGGCCTCGATCTGATCCTTCGAGAACACGTCGCCCTTCAGCAGGAAGTCGTGGTCGGCCGTCAGCGATTCCAGCGCTTCGCGCAAGCTGCCGCACACGGTCGGCACTTCCTTCAGTTCCTCGGGCGGCAGGTCATAGAGATTCTTGTCCATTGCCTCGCCGGGATGGATCTTGTTCTGAATGCCGTCGAGACCCGCCATCAGCAGCGCCGCATAGCACAAATAGGGGTTCGCCATCGCGTCGGGGAAGCGGAACTCGACGCGCTTCGCCTTGGCGCCCGCGCCATAGGGGATGCGGCACGATGCCGAACGGTTGCGGCTCGAATAGGCAAGCAGCACCGGCGCCTCAAAGCCCGGAACAAGACGCTTGTAGCTGTTCGTCGTCGGGTTGGTGAAGGCGTTGAGGGCCTTGGCGTGCTTGATGACGCCGCCGATGAAGTAAAGGCACATGTCGCTGAGGCCCGCATAGCCGTTTCCGGCAAAAAGCGGCTTGCCCTTTTCCCAGATCGAGAAGTGCGTGTGCATGCCGCTGCCGTTGTCGTCCTTGATCGGCTTGGGCATGAAGGTCGCCGTCTTGCCGTAGGCGTGCGCGACCTGGTGCACGACATATTTGTAGATCTGCATGCGGTCGGCGGTCTGGGTCAGCGTCCCGAAGGTCAGGCCGAGTTCGTGCTGCGCTGCGGCGACTTCGTGATGATGCTTGTCGCACGGCAGGCCGAGTTCGAGCATCGTCGAGACCATCTCGGCGCGGATGTCGACCGCGCTGTCGACCGGCGCGACGGGGAAATAGCCGCCCTTGGCGCGCGGACGGTGCGCAAGATTGCCGCCTTCATAGCTGCGGCCGGTGTTGGTCGGCAGCTCGACATCGTCGATCTCGAAACCCGACTTGTTGTAGCCGGTTTCGAACCGCACATCGTCAAACATGAAGAATTCCGCCTCGGGACCGACATAGACGGTGTCGCCGATGCCCGTTGAGCCGAGATACGCCTCGGCGCGCTTCGCGGTCGTGCGCGGGTCGCGCGCATAGCCTTCGCCGGTCGAGGGCTCGACGATGTCGCAGAAGATGACGAGCATCGGGGTCGCCGAGAAGGGGTCGTCATAAACCGCCTCGAGGTCGGGCTTCAGGATCATGTCGCTTTCGTTGATCGCCTTCCAGCCGGCGATCGACGAACCGTCGAACATGAGCCCATCTTCGAGTGCATCCTCATCGATCACGCCGGCGCACATCGTGAGATGCTGCCATTTGCCCTTGGGGTCGGTGAAACGCAGGTCGACCCACTCGATGTCGTTTTCCTTGATCCGCGCAATGATATCCTTGGGCTTGGTGGCCATGGTCTGAACGTCCTTCTTGCGATGATGTCCCGGTCGTCCGGGGGTGTTGAACTGGATGGGCGGAGGCGGACCCTAGAGGGCGTCCTCGTTGCGCTCGCCGGTGCGGATACGAAGCGCGGTCTCGATGGGGATCACGAATATCTTGCCATCGCCAATGCGGCCGGTCTGCGCGGCGGCCGCGATCGCCTCGACAACGCGCTCCGCCATATTGTCGTCGACGACAACCTCAAGCTTCACCTTGGGCAGGAAATCGACGACATATTCAGCGCCGCGATAAAGTTCGGTGTGACCCTTCTGGCGCCCGAAGCCCTTGGCCTCGGTAACGGTGATGCCACTGACCCCGACTTCGTGCAGCGCTTCCTTCACCTCGTCCAGCTTGAACGGTTTGATTATCGCCTCGATCTTCTTCACGCTTATGATCCCCTTTGGACTATCCGCCACGGCTCGCAGTCAATGCCGGATCAGGCGCGCCTGGTCCGGTTTGGCCGGTCGAGTCGGTGCGGTGTCCCGCCATCTTGCACCAATCAAGAGCCGTGCCAATTGGCGAATCGCGGCCTTTTGCGGAGATTTCCGGCGATCGATCGCGGCATTGCCCAAGGGGTGGGCACTCAGGCGTCGGCGGTGCCTAAAAAAGCGGCATTGCGGGCGCCGGGCGGTCGATCGGGGTTGCCCGAATGTCGTGCCGCACGAGAGAAGGAACGTCTCGTCACCAAGGGATCACCGGCGCCGCTTTTGCGGCGCAAGTCAGAGCGCGATACGCCCGCCGCTTACCGCCCGACCGGCGCCGATGCGTCTGGCAGATTGGCCTTGGTCCAGTTCGAGCGGTCGATGACGTAGGAACGGATCGCCTCGGCATCGGCGGCGGTGAGGACACGGGCGAAGCTGACCATGCCCCGATCCTGGAGCGCGCCGTCGAGGATCACGCTCTTCCACGCATCGGCGCTGGAGAGGGTGCCGGAGACGCGAAGGTCTGGCGTGAAGCCATTGCCGATCGCGCTGTCTCCATGGCAGACTTGGCAATAGCGACCATAGTGTGCCTTGCCCGCCGCGACCTGGGCCGCACTGCCGAATTGCGGCGGCGGGTTCCACGCGAGCGTCGTGGTCGCCGGGGGCGCGGGGAGCTGCACGGTACCGCCGAGCTTGAGCACGACGAGGCGCGGCAGGTTCGGCACCTTGCGCGTTACCCCGCCCGCTACGCCTGCGACGAGCGGAAAGGCGCCGCCCTTGCCGGTCTGGAAGGCGATATGCTGAACGCCGCCCACGCGGAAGGTCGACGGCGCGCTGACGATGCCCGACTGCATGTCGAGGTCGAGGAGCTGCTTGCCGCTGTCGGCCGAATAGGCGCGAAAGCGGCCGGTGCTCGTGCCCTGGAAGACGAGGTTGCCTGCCGTTGTCATCGTGCCGCCGTTCCAGGCGGCTGGATAGTCGACGCCCCAGGCGACCTTTCCGGTGCGCGGGTCGAAGGCGACGAGGCGTCCTGTCGTTGCGGCGACCGCGGCCTTGAAAGCGGCGACGTCGTCAGGCAGCATCGTCTTGTTGAGCGAGGTGCCGACGTTGAATCCGAGCACCTTTCGCTTGTCGAGCTCGTCCATGTCCTGAAGATAGCCCTGCGGGATCTGCTGCGCCGGGATATAGACAAGGCCCGTCTTCGGATTGAAGCTCATCGGATGCCAATTGTGCGCGCCGAGCGCGCCCGGAACGGCGATGAAGGGCTTGCCCGTCTTGTAGAAGCGCGATTCGGGATTTTCGATCGGACGGCCCGTCGCAAGGTCATAGCCCGTTGCCCAGTTGATCCCGTCGACGAAGGGCTTGGCGTCGATCAGCGTGCCCGTCGCGCGGTCGATCGTGAAGAAGAAGCCGTTCTTGGGTGCATGGTACAAGACCTTCACCGGCCTGCCGTCGATCATCTGCTCGGCAAGGATGATCGGCTGGGTCGCGGTATAGTCCCACGTTTCGGCCGGGGTTTCCTGATAATGCCATTTATAGGCACCGGTCACAGCGTCGAGAGCGACGACCGAGGACAGGAACCAGTTATCGCCCTCGCCGTTGGAGCGCGTTCCGTGGTTCCAGGGGTTGCCGTTACCGACGCCCAGATAGATCTGGTCGAGATCCTTGTCATAGACAATCGCGTCCCAGACCGTGCCGCCGCCGCCCGAGACTTTCCACTCCCCCTCGTCGGACCAGGTGGCATTGGCTTTCGAAGCAAAGATGGCGTCGCTCGCGGCGTTGTCGGCGCGCTTGTCGGGATTGGGCACGGTGTAGAAGCGCCAGCGCTGCTTGCCCGTATCGGCGTCATAGGCGGTGACATAGCCGCGTACCCCGAATTCGGCGCCGCCATTGCCGATCAGCACCATGTCCTTCACGACGCGCGGGGCCCCGGTGATCGTATAGGGCTTGCGCTTGTCAAAGGTCTGCGTCGACCAGATTTGCTGACCCGTCTTGCGGTCGAGGGCGATGAGGCGGCCATCGAGCGTTCCGACAAAGACCTTGTCGCCCCACACAGCGACGCCGCGATTGACGACGTCGCAGCACGCACTGACTGCGCGCTCGCCAGGGACCTCGGGGTCAAAGCTCCACAGCTTCCTGCCGGTCGCGGCGTCCCACGCATCGACCTTTGACCAGGCGTGGCTGACGTAGAGCACGCCATCGACGACGACGGGGGTCGCCTCCTGCCCGCGCGCATCCTCGAGATCGGCGTACCAGGCGATTCCGAGGTCGCCGACATTCTTGTCGTTGATGTCGGTCAGCGGGCTGAAGCGCTGTTCATCATAGCTATAGCCGATGCCGCCCCAATCGTCGCCGGTGCCGCCGGTCTTGAGCAAGGTTTCGCTCGCCTTTTCGGCCTCATCGAGCGAACCGCCGCCCGAGATACTGTCGTTCTTCGACGCGTTGCACGCCGCCAGCGCCAGCATCGCGCCGCCCAGCAGCGCTGCCGAAAAGACCTTCTTCGCCATTTAATGCTCTCCCATTCGACGCCTATACTTGACGTTTACGTCAAGTCTGCGCCGGAAGGGGGCGGGGTGCAAGGGGGAAAAGCAGAAGGCGAGGGGTGAACCCGGTATCCGACCCCGTGGGCCCCCCATTATTGCCAGGGCGGCGCGTTCAGCCCCTGCGGACTTGCGGTGAAAATCTCGCACCCGTCTTCGGTGATGCCGATGCTGTGCTCGAACTGCGCGGAGAGCGAGCGGTCACGCGTGACCGCAGTCCATCCGTCGGGCAGCATCTTCACCGCATATTTGCCGGTATTGATCATCGGCTCGATGGTGAAGAACATGCCGGGCCTCAGTTCAGGGCCCGTGCCGGGGCGCCCGGCGTGGACGACCTCGGGCGCGTCGTGGAACATCTGGCCGAGCCCGTGGCCGCAAAAATCGCGGACCACCGAATAGCGGTGACGCTCGGCATGGCTCTGGATCGCATGTGCGACATCGCCCATCCTGTTGCCGGGCTTTGCCTGCTCGATGCCCAGCATCAGGCATTCATAGGTCACTTCGACGAGTCGCCGCGCCTTGATTGGCACCTCGCCGACGAGATACATGCGGCTGGTGTCGCCGTGCCATCCGTCAACGATGCTGGTGACGTCGACATTGATGATGTCGCCCTCGCGCAGCGGCTTGTCGTCAGGAATTCCGTGACAGACAACATGGTTGATGCTGGTGCAACAGCTGTGGGTAAAGCCGCGATAGCCGAGCGTGGCGGGGATCCCGCCGCCCGCCAGCATCATTGTGCGGACAAGCTCGTCGATCGCCGCGGTCGTCACGCCGGGCCGTATGAAGGGGACGAGCGCGTCGAGAATCTCGGCGGACAGCCGGCCCGCCTTGCGCATACCGGCAAAACCCGCCTCATCGTGCAGCTTGATCGTGCCGTCGCGCACGGGGGTCGGGGCCGCAGCATCGGCGGTCGTTACAGATACATAATCGTACATGGGGATGATATAGGCGCCAGAGGGTCAAAAAGCTAGCTCTGCAAGCGCCGAAGCCCCTCCCCCGGAAGGGGAGGGGTTTGGCGGGCCATCCACCTGGCGCGCGTCTCAGGCTCCGACTTTCAGCGCTCCATACGCGTGCGAGCAACCTCCATATCGGCATCTCATTGGACAGACGCCAAGGCGTGCAGAATATCCCGCTCATCGACCATGATGTTCTCAGCAGCCCCATCTGACGCGCCAATGGCTCTCCGTCATTCTGCTACTTTTTCGGCCTTGCCCTTCGCCTTGCCCTTGCCGCCCTTGGGCGGCGCGGGGGTAATTTCGAAGGTGAGGGGGTTGCCGACCTTGGCGTCCTCGCCCTCCTTCATCTTCACCTTGACCTCGCCGCCGTGGACGAGCTTGCCGAAGAGCAGTTCCTCGGCGAGCGGCTGCTTGATCTTTTCCTGGATCAGGCGGCCCATCGGGCGCGCACCATAGAGCTTGTCATAGCCTTTCGTGGTCAGCCACCCGCGCGCCGCCTCGTCGAGCTGGATGTGGACGTTGCGATCGGCGAGCTGGAGCTCAAGTTCGAGGATGAACTTGTCGACCACACGCGCAACGACCTCGGGCGGCAGATAGCCGAACGGCACGATCGCATCGAGGCGGTTGCGGAACTCCGGGGTGAAGAGGTTCTTCACCGCTTCCTCCTGCGCATCCTCGCGCGTCGCCTGGCCAAACCCGATCGACTCGCGCGCCATGTCGCTCGCGCCCGCGTTGGTCGTCATGATGAGGATGACGTTGCGAAAATCGACCGTCTTGCCGTGATGGTCGGTCAGCCGGCCGTGATCCATCACCTGCAAGAGGATATTGAACAGGTCGGGGTGTGCCTTCTCGATCTCGTCGAGCAGCAGTACGCAATGCGGATTCTGGTCGATCGCATCAGTCAGGAGTCCGCCCTGGTCGTAGCCGACATAGCCCGGAGGCGCGCCGATCAGACGCGACACGCTGTGCCGCTCCATATATTCCGACATGTCAAAGCGCTGGAGCGGAATGCCGAGCAGGTGCGCCAGCTGCTTTGCAACCTCGGTCTTGCCGACGCCGGTGGGACCCGAGAAGAGATAGTTGCCGATCGGCTTTTCGGGATCGCGCAGGCCTGCGCGGCTCAGCTTGATCGCCGAAGACAGGACCTCGATTGCGACATTCTGGCCGAACACTACGCGCTTGAGGTCGGTTTCGAGCGTTTCGAGCACCCGCTTGTCGTCGCTCGACACCGATTTGGGCGGGATGCGCGCCATGGTCGCGATCACGGCCTCAATCTCCTTGGCCGTGATCGTCTTGCGCCGCTTCGAAGGCGGCACCAGCATCTGCATCGCGCCGACTTCGTCGATCACGTCGATCGCCTTGTCGGGGAGCTTTCGGTCGTTGATGTAGCGCGCCGAGAGGTCGACCGCGGCGTTGATGGCGTCGTTCGTATATTTGACGTTGTGATGCCTCTCGAACGCTTCGCGCAGCCCGGCGAGAATCTTCTTCGTGTCTTCAAGGCTCGGTTCGATGACGTCGATCTTCTGGAAACGGCGCAGCAGCGCGCGGTCCTTCTCGAAGTGATTGCGAAACTCCTTGTAGGTCGTCGACCCGATGCAGCGGATGACGCCCCCCGATAGCGCGGGTTTCAACAGGTTCGAGGCGTCCATCGCGCCGCCGCTGGTGGCCCCGGCACCAATGACCGTGTGGATCTCGTCGATGAAGAGGATCGCGTGCGGCAGACCTTCGAGTTCGGACACGACCTGTTTCAGCCGCTCCTCGAAATCGCCGCGGTAACGCGTACCGGCGAGGAGCGCGCCCATATCGAGCGAATAGATTACCGCTTCCTTCAGAACCTCGGGCACGTCGCCCTCGACGATCTTGCGCGCGAGTCCCTCGGCGATCGCGGTCTTGCCAACGCCCGGGTCGCCCACATAAAGCGGGTTGTTCTTGCTGCGGCGGCAGAGGATCTGGATCGTGCGGTCGACCTCGGCGCTGCGGCCGATCAGCGGATCGACCTTGCCGCCCTTCGCCTTCTCGTTGAGGTTGACGGTGAACTGGTCGAGCGCGGTTTCCTTCTTGTTCTTCGCACCCTCCTTGTCTTTCGCTTCTTCCTTTTCTTCAGGTTCCGCCTGCGCGGCGGGCTTGCCGCCCTTGCCGACGCCGTGGCTGAGATAGGAGACGGCGTCGAGGCGGGTCAGATCCTGCTGCTGGAGGAAATAGACCGCATAGCTTTCGCGTTCGGAAAAAAGCGCAACGAGGACGTTGGCGCCCGTCACCTCATCCTTGCCCGAGGACTGGACGTGCAGAATGGCACGCTGGACGACGCGCTGGAAACCGCTGGTGGGGCTGGGGTCGCTGTGTCCTTCCACCTTCAGGCTATCGAGTTCGGTGTCGAGATAATGGACCACCGCCGACTGGAGATCGTCGAGCGTGACACCGCAGGCGCGCATGACCTCTGCTGCGTGATCATCGTCGATCAGCGCATAGAGCAGATGCTCGAGCGTCGCATATTCGTGGTGACGCTCGGACGCGGCTTTCAGCGCGTTGTGCAGGGTCTTTTCGAGGGACTCCGAAAAGGACGGCATGGTCGTTCTCCTTGCGGGACGAGCCGGGGAGAGGCCGCCCCTAGGACGCTAAGGTGGCGATGCCGCCGCCCCGCCGCAAGGGAAAAGCGGAGGCAGGAGCTAAAATAGGATATCAGGCTTGCACTATGGTTAACGCTTCGTTGGGAAATTGACCGCTGGGCGAAGGCGGAGGTCCGGCGCCTCGATCGCCGCCAGCGTTGATCAGGATCAATGCCCGAAGGGCAATATTGTGGTGCGTGGCGCGAGGGAGAAAATTCCATGAAAGCTGCCAACCACTCCGGACATTATGCCCAGGCATCGATCCTGCTTCACTGGCTGATGCTGCTCGTCATAACCGCCGTCTATGCGGCGATCGAGTTCAGGGAGTTCTGGCCAAAAGGCAGCGACATCCGCGAGGAGTTCAAGCAATGGCATTTCATGCTCGGCCTCCTGGTCTTCGCGCTCGTGTGGATCCGGATAGGGGCGCGGCTGGTCTGGCCGGCACCGGCACCCCTGGCGGAACCTGCCTGGCGGCGGTGGACCGCGGGTCTGACCCATTCTGCTCTTTATCTGCTCATGATCGGCATGCCGCTCGCCGGCTGGCTCATCCTGAGCGCCGATGGAAAACCCATCCCGTTTTTCGGTATTGAGCTGCCGCCGCTCATCGCCCCGAACGAGGGTCTCGCCGAGACGATCGAGGCGCTCCACGAATTGGGTGGCACGATCGGATATTGGCTGATCGGCCTCCATGCCGCCGCCGCGCTCTTCCACCACTATGTCCTCAAGGACAAGCTTCTCGTGCGGATGCGTCCGGCGGGGTAACTACCCCTTCCTGAACAGCGCCTCCGCGCTCGCCTTGAAACTTCCCGCGGCGGCCTTGTGCGCCCGGACGCGCTCGATTTCCGCCTGGAGCACGGCAATACGCTCGTCGAGTTCGTCGAGGGACAGCGGGTCCAGCGGCTGGCGGGTCAGGGCCGCGAGCGCGTCGCCCTGGCGGCGGGGAAGGTCGTCATCGTCCATGGCGTGTCCTTTCTCGCTGGTCCCTGCATTTCGAAAGCGCGCGACTGTTGACCCGCGCGCCTCGCCTGTCAATAAGGCGCGCCAATCGAGAAATATATGCAAAGTGGGGGAAATAGGGTGACCAGCCTGCCCGAACGGATGACCGCCGTCGCCATCAGCGAACCGGGCGGGCCAGAGGTTCTCTTGTCCGAGACGCGCGCCGTGCCGCGCCCCGGTCCCGGCGAGGTGCTGATTCGCGTTTCGGCCGCCGGGGTCAATCGCCCCGACGTGCTGCAGCGCATGGGATATTATCCGCCGCCGCCGGGCGCGTCCGACCTGCCAGGGCTTGAGGTTGCAGGCACCGTCGCCGCGATCGGCCCGGGGGGCGACCCGGAACTCATGGGGCAAGCCGTGTGCGCGCTCGTCGCTGGCGGCGGCTATGCCGAATATTGCGTCGCGCCGGCAGGAAGCTGCCTGCCGGTGCCCAAGGGCTTTTCGATGGCCGAGGCTGCGGCGCTGCCCGAGACGATGTTTACGGTCTGGCACAACCTCTTCGAGCGCGCCTGGGTGAAGGAAGGGGACACGGTGCTCGTCCATGGCGGTACCAGCGGCATCGGCACCACCGCGATCGGGCTCTGCCGCCTGTTCGACATCCGAACTGTCGTGACCTGCGGCAGTGCGGAAAAGTGCGAGGCGGCGCGCGCGCTCGGCGCCGACCTCGCCGTCGATTATTCGAACGAGGATTATGTCGCCGCGGCGAAGGCCTTTACCCGCGGACGCGGGGTCGATGCTGTGCTCGACATGGTCGGCGGCGATTATGTGCCGCGCAACCTTGCAGCGCTCGCAGAGGATGGCCGCCACGTCAGCATCGCCTTTCAGCGCGGCGCGAAGGCGGAAATCGACATGTCGGACGTGATGCGGCGGCGTCTGACGCTGACCGGTTCGACGCTGCGCGCGCGCAGCGCCGAGTTCAAGGCTGCGCTCGCCGACGAGATCCACCGCGCCGTCTGGCCGCTGCTCTGCGAAGGCGCGTGGAAGCCCGCGATGGACGAGGTTTTCCCGCTCGCCGAAGCTGCCGCTGCCCATATGCGGATGCAGGCCGGCGCGCATGTCGGAAAGATCGTGCTGACCGTTTGACGGGCTCAGCTTGCGAGCGGAGCGGGGCAGGCCTAAACCGCGGGTCATGAGCGACGACAGGAAAATCTACATCGACGCGAACAGCCTGCTCGCCGATTCGCTGCGCCTCGGCATGCAGATCCTCGAAAGCGGCTTTGCGCCGACCCATCTTGTCGGCATCTGGCGCGGCGGCGCGCCGGTCGGAATCGCGGTCCAGGAACTGCTCGACTATCACGGGCGGCCTTGCGACCATATCGCGATCCGTACCTCTTCCTACCATGATATCGACCGGCAGGACTCTGAAGTGAAGGTGTTTGCGCTCGGTTATCTGATCGACACGCTCAACCCCGACGACCGCCTTCTCATCATCGACGACGTGTTCGATTCGGGGCGGAGCATCCGAGCCTTTCTGGGCGAACTACGGGCGCGCTGCCGCCATAATATGCCGCGCGACATCCGCATTGCGACCGTCTGGTACAAGCCGCGCCGCAACGTCACCGACCTCGCTCCCGACTTTTTCGTTCACGAGACCGACCGCTGGCTGATCTTTCCGCACGAATTCCACGGCCTGTCGGTCGACGAAATCCGCCGCCACAAGCCTGAGGCAGCGATTATTCTTCGTGAGGAGAAGGCATCCCATGGCTGACGGCTTTGCCTCGGCCGCCGAGCGGGCGGCGTTCATCGCAGAGCTCCCTAAGGCGGAGCTGCATCTCCATATCGAAGGCTCGCTCGAACCCGCGCTCATGTTCAGGCTCGCGCAGCGCAACGGCGTCGCCATTCCCTTCGCGAGCGTCGAGGAAGTACGCGAGGCCTATGCCTTTTCGAACCTCCAGGATTTTCTCGACATCTATTACCAGGGAATGAGCGTTCTCGTCACCGAAGAGGATTTCTACGAACTCACGGCCGCGTATCTCGCCCGCGCGCGTGCAGACAATGTCCGCCACGTCGAGATTTTTTTCGATCCGCAGGGGCATACCGAGCGCGGGGTCGCCTTCGAGACCGTGATCGCAGGCATTGCCCGCGCGCTCGATGAGGCGCGCGAGCAGCACGGTCTGACCTCGAAACTGATCCTCTGCTTTCTTCGTCATCTCAGCGAGGCGGACGCCGAGGCGACGCTCGATGCTGCGCTGCCCTTTATCGCGCGCATCGACGGCGTCGGGCTCGATTCGTCGGAGGTCGGCCATCCGCCCTCGAAGTTCGCGCGGGTCTTCGCCCTCGCGCGCTCTTTGGGATTGAAGCTTGTCGCGCATGCCGGCGAAGAAGGTCCACCTGCCTATGTGGAAGAAGCACTCGACTTTCTCAAGGTCGACCGGATCGACCATGGCAACCGTAGCCTCGAGGATCCCGCGCTTGTTCGCCGCCTCGCCGACGCAGGGGTGTGCCTCACCGTCTGCCCGCTTTCAAATCTCAAGCTCCGCGTCGTCGATGACATGGCGGCGCACCCGCTCCGGCGGATGCTTGAAGCCGGACTCGCCGCGACGGTCAATTCGGACGATCCTTCCTATTTCGGGGGGTATGTGAACGCCAATTATCAGGCTGTCGCCGATGCGCTCGACCTGTCACGCGCCGAACTTGTCACGCTGGCGCGCAACAGCTTTTCAGGATCGTTTCTCGAGGAGGATGAGCGTGCTCGCCACCTCGCCGCAATCGATGCGTACACCTAGGCTTTGAAGGTCAGGCTGCGATCAGAACATTGCGATAGGTGCTGTTCTCAAGGGCATGCCCTGCGCCCTTTGCCACGCACATCAGCGCATCGTCGGCAACCCGGACGTCGAGACCCGTCGCCTTGGCGATCGCCTCGTCAATCCGGCGGAGCAGTGCGCCCCCGCCCGTCAGCGTGATGCCGGCGTCGATGATGTCGGCTGCGAGTTCAGGCGGGGTCTGTTCGAGCGCCGCACGCACGGCGCTGACGATCTGGCCCACCGGCTCGGCAAGAGCTTCGGCCACTTCGGCCTCGGACACCCGGACCTCGGCGGGACGACCGTTCACAAGGTCGCGGCCCTTCACGCCCATGACCAGCCCGCTGCCCTCGGGCGCTACGGCGCAGCCGATGGTGAGCTTGACCCGCTCGGCGGTCATCTCGCCGACCATCAGATTATGTTTGCGGCGAATGTAGGAGGAAATCATGTCATCCATCTTGTCGCCCCCGACCCGTACCGAATTGCTGTAGGCGATGCCGCCCAGCGAGAGCACCGCGACCTCGGTCGTCCCGCCGCCGATGTCGACGACCATCTCGCCCATCGGCTCCGCGACTTGCAGCCCGGCGCCGATCGCGGCGGCGAGCGATTCCTCGATAAGCTGGACAGTGAGCGCGCCCGCATTGGAAGCTGCGTCCCGGATCGCGCGGCGCTCGACCATCGTCGATCCCGAGGGCACGCAGATCACAACCTGGCTACGCTGCCGAAAGCGGCTCTGCCCGTCCATCACCTTGGTGATGAAATGCTTGATCATCTGTTCGGCGACATCGATATCGGCGATGACGCCGTCGCGCAGCGGGCGGATCGCCTGGATATTGGCCGGAGTCTTGCCCATCATGAGCTTGGCTTCATTGCCGACGACCTTGACCCGCCGCACCCCGTCGCGCGTTTCGAGCGCGACGACCGAAGGCTCGTTGAGCACAATCCCCTTGTCCCGGACATAAACGACCGTGTTGACCGTGCCGAGGTCGATGGCCATGCCGTGCGACGCCGCCCCGAAGCGATGGAAGAAACTCATATCCGAATAAACGCCCTGTCTGGAAAATTGGGCGTTCCGGGCCATTTGATCCGGGCGACCGCCTCGAGTCCGCTTGTGACTGCGCCCAACCGCGCGTCAACTGCGCGAGGGGGCAGGACGTTGGTTTCTCAGGGCGGGCCGATCACCGCTAGAATTTCCCGCGCACCGAGAATTTGAAGATCGGCCCGATCAGTCGGTCGCGGCTTTCGTGGAAGGCAATCGGACTTTCCCCCCGCAGACCTTCGTATACCGTCCTCTCGCGCCGGGACCGCGCGTCGATCGCATTGGAGAGCTCGGCGCGCACGGTCATTCCCATGACATCCTTGTTCTCGACGAACAGCGAAGCGAACACCGGGCCCTCCCACGTGCGGTTGACCTCATTGCGCCGGTAATTGGGCTGGTAGCGACCGTAGACGGCCGTGGCACCCCAGGCCCAGTTGCTCGCGGGAATGTCATGGCGAAGCGAGAACTCCGCCGAGCGATCCTGAAACCCGCTCCATTGGCGCGTCTCGCCGGTAAAGGGGTCGCGCAGCCCCGATTTCTCGATGTCGACGCTCAGGTCGATCTTCACGCCCTTCAGTCCTGCAGGGTCGAGATTGATCGTCGCCGACCACGCGACCGCTGCCGCCCATGCCTTGGCGATATTGCCGACCGACTCGCCCCCGTCGACCGGAACGACATCGACGAAATCCTCCGCATCGACATAGACGAGTTGAAGCTTGGTCGACCCCCACCGGCCGAGCGATTTGTTCGCCTCGAACTCGAAGCGCCAGTTCTGCTGCGGGCGCAGGTCGGCGTTTCCGACGTTGTTGTTGTCGTCATTGAGGAAAGCGCGCGCCAGAAAGTCGTAGAAATCGAGCTGCTCGATCTGTCGCTGTGCCTTGAGCGACAGATCGAGACCCGCGGTGGGGATCCAGGCAAGGGTCAGCGATCCCTTGGGCCGGAAGAAGCTGCGTTCGAGCCCGTTTGCACCGTCCTGGGTCAAGGTCGAGTGCTCGGCCCCCGCGACGAGCTGGAAGGATAGCTTGTCCGTGAGTTTGCGGCCGAAGCTGAGGAGAGCCTCATAGCGGTCTTCGCTCACCCCGCCCGTGCCTTGCGGGAAGGGCAGTTCGGCGAAATCGTCGTTGGCCGGGTCAAGCGTGTAGAGCCGTGCAACGCTCCGCAGTGTGTTGAAGGCCGCCTCGCCCGATAGCTGCCAGTCGCCGCCGAGCATCTTCCAGTCATATTCTCCCCGGGCGATTGTTTCGCCGACGTCGCCTGTCTGGGTGAAGCGATCGCCGCTCGCGGGCGAGCCGTCGGTGGGGCGTAGGACCACCTCCTGGGACACCGGCTCGTGGCTGAACCGGCGAAGACCGATCAGCTTGAGCTTTCCGGCGCCGAGGCCGAACTGATAATCCCCGCCAAGCTCGTAATTCCAGGTCGTCTCGGTCTCGCGCACGGTCCGGAGGCGATCGAGCCCGCCGGGCGCTCTCCAGGCGCCGGCTTCGTCATAGCGATACCAGCGGCGCTGAACATGCGCTCCAAGATTTGCGATGCTGTCGCCCGCGGGGTCCCAGGTCAGCTTGGCGGAGAGCTTGGGCGTGTCATAATGGGTATTCCAGATGTCCTTGCGGTGCTCGAGGACCGCGCCCGTGCCGTCGGTGATGACGGTGCCGCCACCCGCACCGCTGCGCGAACTCGTGTCGTTGTTGATGCCAAGCTCATATTCAAGATCACCCTTGCGCCCCCGCACCGAAATATCGGCCCGGGTGAACAGGGGGTCGGTGTAATGCGCCCGGAATTCGGGTTTCCAGGAGAATTGCCCGGAGAAGCTGTCGGCGCGAAAGACGATGTTCGCAACCTGCCCTGAAAGGCCCGGAAGATCGAGGCTCGCGCCGTCGACAATCTCGATCCGCTCGACGTTGGCGGCGGGGATGCGCGTCAACTGGGTGGCGATCGTGTCCGATTTGGTCGAGGGCCGCGCGCCGTTGAACAGCACGTTCCCTGTCGCCTGTCCCAGTCCCCGCACCGTCTCGGTCTCGCGTATCGCAAAACCGGGAACCTGGTTCAGCATGTCAAGGGCGTTGCGCGGCGCATATCGGACAAAGTCAGCGGGAGTATAGACTTTCCCCGCAAGCGCTTTCGCGAGCGTTGCGCTCCTTGCGGCTTCAGGCAGCGGCGCATCGCCGCTCGCCGGAGCGTCTTGCGCGCGCGCGGGTTGGACAAAAAGAAGGGCAGCTATGGTGAGCAGGCTGGCGGCGATTCTCACTGGCTCACCTCCGCCGCGGCTGCATTCATCCGCCGGGCATAGTCGCCGGTGACGCCGAGCGCCTTCATCGAAATAACATCCTCAAGCGAGAGATCGGTATAGCCCGCGCCCGCCAGCTCACGGACGTAGGCGGCGTTTATGCCAAGAGCGCGGCAGGCGAAGACGTCGTCGAGCGAGGTGAGCTTCATTGGCGCCGCGCGCAGATCGCGGACATAGGCGGGTGTGACGCGCAGCGCTGCGGCGGCGACCAGCTCGTCCGCATCCTGTGGGGGAAGCCCGGCACGCGACAGCCCGTCGGCAAGCTCGATCGTGGCATTGGCGAGAAGCATTGCGAGCAGGTCACTTCGATCGCTCGGCCTGATCCCGTGCTTAGCGAGCGCCTGTTCAAAGCCGGGGGCGGCGGCGAACCGGCAGCCGCCCCCGCCTTCGTATCGGCGCGACAGCCGGCCGTCGCAGGCGAGCGTGCCCGCCTCGTGCGTCACAGCGAAGGCGACCGGTCCGGCGGCGCCCGCAAGCGCCCGCTGTGCCGCCGCAGTTTCGGGGCGCGATCCATCCAGCGCGAGGGTGCTGCTCGATCGATCCGAACGGATGTGCAGGCGCGGATTGTCGATCTCGCGGCTGCCCTCGGGGGGGAGCATGTCCCAGCGGATGTCGGTCATCACGGGGGGTGCGCCTGTGGACTGCAGCGGAGCCGTCGAGGCCAGCGCGGAGAGCATCGCGAGACTCGCGGTAACGATCAGGGCTTTCATGGCATGTCTCCTTCGTGCCGCGGATCGCGGGCGAGCACCGTCGCTCGCCGCTGATGCGGCGTTTTTCGTTCTTGGGGTTGGGGCTATTCGTCAGCGCCCGGCGGGCCGGGCGGCCGGCGTCAGTCGTTCGTTGCGGGCGGCTGCGGGGGGGCAGGTGGCTCAGGGGTTTCGGTGCGCGATCCGGGGCCCTTGCTGCGGGCATTTGTCGAGGCTGCACTCGTCGCGGTGCCGAGGGTCTGCGAGACCACCTGCGAGATATTGACCCCGCGGGTGACCCGAAGCTCGATCGCCTCGTCGGGGTCCGCTATGCGCACGCCCGACTTGCGTGTCTCGCTTATGAAGTCTCCGGTGACGCCGACCGCCCGCATGCCGGCGAGGTCGTCAAGGTCAAGGCCGGGGAAATAGGACTGCACCTCGCGGGCGTAGCCGGGGTCGATTCCGAGGGCTGCCGCACCGATCAGATCATCTGTGTCTGCGCCCGGAAACAGGGCGCGCATCCGGCCGAGATAGGCAGGGGTGGCGCCCACGGCCTTGGCCGCGATCACGTCGTCGGGGTCGAGGCCCTTGTTGCCGTGCATTCCGCGCACATCGTCGGGAGTGACCCCCATCGCCTTCATGCTGACGAGCTGGTCGACCGGCAGTCCGGCCTGAGCGGTGGCGGGCGCCTCTTTCCCTGGCGCGCTCGCCGCCGCCATGGGCGTCGCGGCAGGCACAGGTGCGGCGAGGGCGTTTTCCCTTTCGTCCGCAAAGCGCGCGCCCGTTGCCGAGAAGGCGGCGAGAGGGACGGTGACACCGGCGAGAAAGGCAAGCGTCATTGCAAACCAGCTTGCGCTGGGCGGGCCGCGTCTCGCCCGCGTATCGAGGACGCGGGTAATCCGGCGCTTGAGGCTGTTCTTGCCCGGCGCCACGCCGTGCGCTGCGATCAGCGTACCCTTGTTGTCGTGGCGCGCCGCGCCGACGAGCAGGGTTGCATAGTCGGGGCCATCAATGTCGGCGAGAAGAACTGCATCGTCCGCGGCTTCCTCGCGCAACTGGTGGCTCTCGCGCGCCAGCATCCAGACGAGCGGGTTGAACCAGAATATTGCGCAGGCGAGCCGCGCGGAGAGCAGCTTCGCCCAGTCGAGCCGAGCCACGTGAGCAAGCTCGTGCGCGATGATCGCTTCGGCTTCGCTGACCGCTTCGACCGCCTTGGGGCTGAGGACGATCGTCGGACGCAGCACGCCCCAGCTGATCGGCGAACGCAGCTCCTCACTGACCAGGAGCGCGGTGCCGTGCTTGAAGCCCATGCGCCGCTGAGCTTCGGCAAGCGCCGAGAGCCACGAGGGCTGGACGAGCACGTCAGCACGCCCGCGCATGGCGAACAGCCGCACGACGGCGACGAGCATCGTCGCAAAAAGCAGGGCGAGGGGCAGCGAATAGAAAAGGAGCGCAAGATCGGCGAGCGGGGGCAATGAAGCGAGCCACGACGCCGGGGCCTCCGCGGCGACGGACTGGGCCGTGCCCGAGACCGAGACCGCGACGGAAGCGAGATCGGCAGCGACCGAGCCTGCCGCTGGCGCGCTTGCCGCCGCGGGGGCGGCCTCGGCAAACCAGGCGGCAGGCAGCGGCGCCCAGATCGGAAGCAGCAAGGCTGCGACCGGGAGCGCGAGGAGGGCTGCGAGGCCGACATGCGCAATCAAGGAGCGCTCTGCGGCCGATCGGGTGCGCGCGAGGCGAAGGAGCAGCAGGGTAAGGCCGGCGATCAGCGCCGATTTCCAGGCGATCCCGGCGAGCAGGGTTGCGGTGATCATCATGTCCTCCTCGCGTCGCGCGCCTCGGCGATCAGCTTTTCAAGCTCGTCGAGTTCGGACGCGCTCATCTCATCCTGCATGCCGAGCAGCGCCGCAGCGGCGCTCGTTGGCGAGCCATTGAAGAAGACGCGCACGACCTGGCTCAGCGCCGACTTGCTCGCGGCCTTGCCCTCGACGCTCGGAGCATAGAGGAAGCCGCGGTCGGAAGGCTCGCGCGCGACAAAGCCTTTGCCCTCGAGCCGCTTCAGCATTGCGCGGATTGCCGAGCCGGACAGGGCGTCGCTCAGCGCCGCGGCGATTTCCGGCACGGTCGAGGGACCATTTTCATAAAGGATATCGACGATTTCGCGTTCCCGCGGGGGCAAACTGGACAGCATGCGAATCACCTTTTGCGCTACATTTGTAGCCTAGCTACATTTGTAGCGCGCCTGTGGCAAGCGATTTATTCGCCTAACACGCCTGCGCCTCCAGGTGCAGGAGGACACGCAAGCATTTAGCGGGGGGCACGCGGAAGGTCAGACCCGGCGGATCACCAGATTGCGGATTTCGCTCATATCCTCCATCGCGAAGCGAATGCCTTCACGGCCGAGCCCCGAATCCTTGACCCCGCCATAAGGCATGTTGTCAACGCGGTAGGAGGAGACATCGTTCACGACCACCCCGCCGACGTCGAGCCGGTCCCACGCCTCGAGCACCTGGTTGATGTCACGCGTGAACAGTCCGGCCTGAAGCCCGAACTTGCTGTCATTGATCTCGGCGAGGGCCTCATTCCAGTCGGTGAATTTGGAGAGGATCGCGAGCGGACCGAAGGCTTCCTCGCGGTAAGCCATGGCGCTGCGGTCGACCCCTTCGAGCAACGTTGCCTCGAGCATCGCGCCCTCGCGCTTGCCCCCGACGAGGAGCTTCGCGCCGTTCGCCACCGCCTCGTCGATCCAGCCTGCCAGCCGCGCGGCTTCCTTCTCGGAGATCATCGGGCCGATGAAGGTCTTGCGGTCCTTTGGATCGCCCGCGACGAGGGTTTTCGTCTTTGCGACGAGCATGTCGCGGAACTGATCGTAAATATCGGCATGGATGATGATCCGCTGCACCCCGATGCACGACTGTCCCGACTGGTAGAAGGCGCCGAAGATGATTCGGGCGAGTGCATGATCGAGGTCGGCGTCCTTGTCGACGATCACCGCTGCATTGCCGCCGAGTTCAAGAATGACCTTCTTCTTCCCGGCCTTCGCTTTCAGATCCCAGCCGACGCCGGGCGAGCCGGTGAAGCTCAGCAGTTTCAGCCGCTCGTCGGTCGTGAAGAGGTCTGCGCCGTCGCGGGTGGCGGGCAGGATGCTGAACGCGCCCTCGGGCAATATGTCGCATTCGGCGAGCACCTCGCCCATGATGATCGCGCCCAGCGGCGTCATTGACGCCGGCTTCATCACAAAGGGGCAGCCCATCGCAATTGCCGGGGCGACCTTGTGCGCTGCAAGGTTGAGCGGGAAGTTGAAGGGCGAGATGAAGCTGCACGGGCCAATCGGGACGCGCTTCCACATCCCCATATAGCCCTTGGCGCGCGCCGAGATGTCGAGCGGTTGAACCTCGCCATAGTTGCGCACCGCCTCCTCGGCGGCAATGCGGAAGGTGTCGATCAGCCGCGTGACCTCGCCCTCCGCGTCAGCGATGGGCTTTCCCGCCTCGACGCACAGCGCATAGGCAAGCTCGTCGAAGCGTTCCCGGAACCGTGCGACGCAATGGTTGAGGACATCCTGCTTCTCGAAGCTTGCGAGCCGTGCCATCGGTTCGGCGGCACGCACCGCGCCCGCAATCGCCTCGTCGATTACCTCCGGGGTTGCAAGCGCGGTGCGGAAGGCGACCTCGCCTGTGTACTTGTCAGTGACGGCAAGGTCGGTGTTGGGCTGCACCGCCTTGTTGTTGAGGTAGAGCGGGTAGACGTCCTTGAGTTTCATTTCCATTTCTCCCCCCTCCTTCTTGCTGGAGGGGTCGGGGGTGGGCCAGCAGCGGCGCGGTCTGCCACGCCGCCGCGACGAGCCAGCAGGCTGGCAGGTCTCGCTGCCCTCCTTTCGCGGGAGGGGAGCGGAAAATCAAAGTTCTTTCGACAGCCGTTTGATGTCGATGTTCAAAATCTGGTCGTTCTCCGAATAATCGACCGGGCAATCGATCAGGTGCACCCCCGGCGTATCGCGCGTATGGGCAAGAAGGTCCTTCAAATGCGCAGCGCTTTCGACCCGGTAGCCCTTGGCGCCATAGCTTTCGGCATATTTGACGAAATCGGGGTTGCCATAGGTCAGCCCCCAATCCTTGAAACCCATATTCGCCTGTTTCCAGCGGATCATGCCATAGCTGTTGTCGTTGAGGATCAGCACGGTGAGATTGAGGCCGAGGCGCACCGCGGTCTCCATTTCCTGGCTGTTCATCATGAACCCGCCGTCGCCGCAGATCGCCATGACCTTGCGATCGGGATAGAGCATCGACGACATCATTGCCGACGGCAGACCGGCGCCCATCGTGGCGAGCGCGTTATCGAGCAGCACCGTGTTCGGCCGGCACGCGGTATAGCCGCGCGCGAACCAGATTTTATAGACGCCATTGTCGAGGCAGATGATGCCGTCGTCGGGCATCGCGTCGCGCACTTGCTGCACGAGATGCGGCGGGAAGATCGGGAAGCGCTCGTCCATGGCGAGCGGCGCGGTATGATCGACTTCGGCCTTGCGATAGGCGAGCAGATGATCGAACGCCCAGCCGCCGCTGGGAACGATATCTTCCTTCATCTGCCATATCGCATTGGCGATATCGCCGATCACCTCGATATTCGGAAAATAGACAGGATCGACCTCTGCGGTCTTGGTCGACACATGGATCACCGTCGGGCCGCCACGCTGCATGAAGAAGGGCGGCTTTTCGATCACGTCGTGTCCGATGTTGACGATGCAGTCCGATGCCTCGACCGCACGGTGAACGAAGTCGCCCGCAGACAGCGCGGCGCAACCCAGAAATTTCGGATGCCGTTCGTCAATCACGCCCTTGCCAAGCTGGGTGGTGAGGAAGGGAATGCCGGTCTTCTCGATGAACTGGAGCAGCATACGGCTCGTCATCGTGCGGTTTGCGCCCGCACCGATCACGAGGACCGGCGATTTTGCGCTTTCAAGCGCCTTCACCGCCTCGCGGATCGATTTGACGTCGGCGGTCGGCCGACGCGAATGGCTGCGTTTGAGCGGCGTACTGTCGGTGTGTTCGTCGGCAATATCCTCGGGGAGCTCGATATGCACCGCGCCCGGCTTTTCCTCTTCGGCGAGCCGGAAGGCCTCGCGCACGCGGCTCGGTATATTGTCCGCCGAGGCCATCTGGTGCGTATATTTTGTGATCGGCGACATCATCGAGCAGACATCGAGGATCTGGAAACGGCCCTGTTTCGATTTCTTGATCGGCTTCTGGCCTGTAATCATCATCATCGGCATCCCGCCGAGCTGGGCATAGGCGGCCGCGGTGACAAAATTTGTGGCGCCCGGACCCAGGGTCGCAAGACACACGCCTGTCTTCCCGGTGTGGCGGCCATAGGTTGCGGCCATGAAGCCTGCGCCTTGTTCGTGGCGCGTCAGGATCAGCTTGATCTTCTTCGACCGCGAAAGGCTGTCGAGAAAGTCCAGATTCTCTTCCCCCGGCACGCCGAAAATATATTCGACGCCCTCTTCCTCAAGACATTCGATGAACAGGTCGGATGCTTTTGTCATGCGTCGTCGCCCCCTCTTGCATCGCACCCTCGGGGTGCAGCCAAAGCCCGTGCCGACGACCCGGCAGCACCTGCTGCGATGCCGCGGATCTCGTCATTGGGTCGCGAGTCCTTGCTGCACCGAGCAAGGTTGTAACGAGCAGCGGAAGGGTTGTCACCAGCGCGGGCGCGCTCTTTGGAGGTGCCGATGGGGCGCCTCTCGCGCGGTTCGGCGGCGCGGGATCAGGGCGTCACGATCACGACAACGCGGCGATTGTCCTGACGCCCCACGGCCGTCGCGTTGCTCGACAAGGGATCGGCCTCGCCGCGGCCCACGATCTGGTCGGGCGTGAACGTCATGCCGCTTGCGCGCATCGGCTCGGCGACGGCCTCGGCGCGTGCCTGGGAGAGCTTGAGGTTGTGCGCCTCGGTCCCTGTCGAATCGCTATGTCCTTCGACCCGGGCAGTGGAGATACCTACCGATATCAGATGGCCTGCGAGCTTCGCGATGCGCTCGCCCTGGCCCGGCTGCAACCGGCTTTCGTCGATCGGAAAGAGCAGCCGTTCATTGAGCGTCAGTTCCCAGCCCTCATCGGTCTCGATAAAGCCCTCCGATTGCAGCGCCGCGATCTGCTCCCGGGTGAAGGGGGAGGGGTCCGGCATGCTCTGGCAGGCCGCAAGAAGAGCGGTGAGGAAGGTCAGAAAAAGCGGGCGAAGCCAGGGGCGGGGTTGGGTCACGGCATATCCTCGCATCAGGAACGATGGCTGAGCTTATCTTCATACATGGCGGCGTCGGCAGCGGTCAGCAACGCCGCCGCATCATGGCCGTCCTCGGGGTAGAGCGCCGCGCCTATGCTGATCGCGGTGTCGTAAGACTCGCCGCCTGGAAGTTCGACTGGCCCCGCGACGCTGGCGTGGATCCGCTCGGCGAGCGCCCCTGGGAGGGCTGCGGGGTCGACCGGGTCGATGACCACGACGAATTCGTCGCCGCCGATGCGAGCCGCGAAATCGCCTGGGCGCAGTGCCGCGCGGATTTGCCGTGCGATTGCGATGAGAACGGCGTCACCCGCAGCATGACCATGGCCGTCATTCACCGTCTTGAAATTGTCGACGTCGATGAACAGCAGCGCCAATCGGCGACCCTGGGCAGCCGCCGCTTCGAGACGGCAGTCGAGTTCTTCATCGAAAGCCGAGCGGTTGGGCATCGACGTCAGCGGGTCGTGCGCGGCCCGATGCGCAAGCGCCGCCCGCTCATCCTCCATATGGCCCCGCCAGCCATCGAGCTCGTCGAGCAGCGCGTTGATGTCGCCCCCAAGCCGGTCGAGCTCAGCGATACTGAGGTTTTTTACCCGCTTATCGAAGCGGCGGTGGAGCCGCACGTCGTGCGCTACGGTGGCAATTTCATTGAGCGGCTTGACGAGCTCATACTCGAATCGGCGCGCAAGCGCGATGGTTCCCAGCGCGGTAATCAGCAGACATGCGAGGCCAGCGAGCAGGCCGATGCGGACATAGCCGGTGAGCGTGGTCGAATCGCCCCACACCTCGATCGAGCCGATCGCCGAACCATTGCGGCGGACCGTGAGCGCAAAGGGCTCGGGGAAGAAGAGGCGAGTGAGGATGGGCGCCGGGTCGCGCCTCGGCGAACTCCATTCGACGAGCGCGTGACCGCGGTCGTCGAGCACGCGCAGGCGGGCGATGCCGGGAATATCGGTCAGCGGTTTCAGCCCATCGCGCGCCGCCTGTGGATCATTGAAGACGAGCGCGGGCTCGACACCATAAGCGCCGAGCTGCGCTGCGAGCTCGATATTGCGGTCGGCATGGCCGCGCATCGCGGTGATGCCTGCGAGGAGAATGGTAATCCCCGACAGCGCGACGGCGAGCAGGGTGATTCCGAAATGAAAGCGCGATATCAGTTTTTGGAGGGTGGTCCCCCGCGGAGCCCGGTCGGTCATGACCCGTCTCCCTCGGCGCCGCCGATCCGCAGCACGCGCGGATCGACGCGGAGCGGCCCGCGGCCGATCGCGTCGAGATTGACCGAAAAGCTGAGCCCGGCCGGCTTGCGGGCGAGGCAGAACATCGCGCCTTTGCGGCAGCCTGGGTCATCGTCGGTGATGGTCAGCGTCGGCTGCCCGCGGACCCATTCGATGAGGCGCCGGCGATCGCCCTCGGCCGTTCGGCCGAGGAACAGGATGTCGCAGTCGCCGGCGGTCATCACTCCGCCGGCCGTTGCCTGGCGAACGAGCACCTGACCATCGCCCGGCATGTCGGGCGCGATCGAGCTGGTCAGTCGCGGCGTGCCGACCAGGCACAGGGTGCGGGGGGCGGTGCCGCGGCTGTGCGGCCAGCGCACATAGGCGATGATACCACCGACCATCCGGTTCACGGCCCGCGCCAGGCCCGCCTCGCCATTTTCGATGATCGTCTGGCTTGCGGCCTGAACCGACATTTGCGGTGTGGCGAATACGGCCCAGAACAGAAATAACGACGCTGACACCCGGTGATCCCTAACTGCGGGGATCACGCTGCCCCAACATGGCCGGGACCGCCAGTCCAAACCGCTTGAGAGTCAATGAAAAATGACGTCATGCGGCCGATATGCAACACCGATCGTTCAGGATGCCGGCGCCTCGTCGCTGCGCAATCGGTCGGCAAAGCCCTTGCGCAGCTTGGCAAGCTTCGGAGGAATCGTGGCGAGGCAATAGGGGTTGCGCTGGCCTTCCCCTTCCCAATAGGCCTGATGATAATCCTCAGCCGGGTACCAGTCCGACAGCGGTTCGATCGCGGTTACGATCGGTTCGGCGCGGTCCTCCTGCGCGCGCAAAATCCCGGCGCGCGCCGCGGCTTCCTGCGCCTCGTCGAGCGGGAAAATCGCGCTGCGGTACTGGGTGCCGATATCGTTGCCCTGGCGATTGAGCTGCGTCGGGTCGTGCGTCGCGAAAAAGACGTCGAGCAGCTCGTCATAGGAAATCACCGCAGGATCATAACCGATACGGATCGCCTCGGCATGACCGGTGTTGCCCGAGCAAACCTGCTTGTAGGTGGGGTTTGCTGCGTGGCCGCCGGTGTAGCCGCTTTCGACGCTCTCGACGCCGGCGAGCGACTGGAACACCGCTTCGGTGCACCAAAAGCAACCCCCGGCGAAAATGGCGGTCTCTTTGGTCATGGCGTCGATCCTTTGCAAAAAGGGGGTAGGAGGCTTCCAAAATAGGCGTGCGCGCCCTTATTCCAAGGGTGGCGGCGCGGCCGCGAGGGGTGGACGAGCGCGCGGGTCGGCAGCGCGGGCCGCGACCAGGGACGCTATTTCCGCCTCGATCGCGGCGATACGCTCGCTGCGCGGCGGATGAGTCGCGGCACGGATCAGCGGCCGCTTGTGCCGCCTCCAGAAACGCACCGCGGCCTGGGGGTCATAGCCTGCATCGTTCATCAGCCAAACCGACAGCCGGTCGGCCTCGAGTTCGGTCGCACGGACGAGGCGGGCCGAACGGCCCTGCGGCGCCGCGGCGAGCCGGGCGCGGTGCCGCAATATGTTGTGGGCAAGTTCGTGCGCGACCACTGCCGCCAGCTCGGCCTCGTCGGTGATCTCGCGGGCGAGATCGAACCGAAGGCGCACCAGCACGCCGTTGGCAGCCGCCTGAGCGCCTTTGCGCTCGAGACGGAAGGCGCTGGCGCACCCCGGAGCGGCCTCGATCCGGTAGGAGCGTCCGGCCCGGTCGGTGATCGTCAGTGCTTCCGCCGGGTCGAGTGCTGCGAGCGTAACGATCACCGTGTCGATACGGATCGTCGCCTCGTCGCCCGGCGTCTCGACGGGGTGGCCGTTGATCGCCGCTATGACTGTTCCGCGCACGAGACCCGCACGATCTGCGACCGAGCCCGGCGCGATGGCGGCAATGAATGGCCCGTCACCCGGCGCGTCATAGACCTGCGCGACCGCGCTCAACTCATCGTCATCGAACCGCCGCCGGTCCTCGAGCAGCCAGCCGGGCTGCGGCATGAGGTCGGGGCACCAGCCAGCGCCCGCGCGGACCAGGCGATGGGATACGGCCGCGAACCGCGCTTCCTCGGTTGCGAAGGCGGCGATGTCGGACAGGCTGCGCGCGCCGGCGGGGGCTGCGAGCATGCCGACGAGCACGGGCGTAAGGAGGAGCGGCCACCGCATCGCGCGCCTGTTACCAGCGGCGGCCGGCCGCGGCCATGACTTTCAACCGCGCGGAGCCTTTCGCCCCCTTGCCTATCGTCCGGCGAGCGACGATAGGGCGGCGCATGACCCAGGTCGCCCATCCCCGTCCCGCGGCGCTTTCGCGCTGGCTTTGGGCCGTCGCCTTGCTCGTGATCGCGGTGGTCGCGGTTGGCGGCATTACACGCCTCACCGAATCGGGGCTGTCGATTACCGAATGGAAGCCGGTGTCGGGCGTGCTGCCGCCGCTCACCGACGCGGCGTGGCAGGCGGAATTCGAGAAGTACCAGCAGATCCCCGAGTATAAGGAGATCAATGCGGGCATGTCTCTCGCGGCCTTCAAGGGCATTTTTTTCTGGGAATGGCTTCACCGCATTCTCGGCCGGCTGGTCGGCATGGCGCTGCTCGTGCCGCTGGCCTGGTATGCGCTGCGACGGGCGGTTCCGGCGGGATATGGCTGGCGGCTGTTTGCGCTCGCCGCGCTCGTCGGGCTGCAGGGCGCGATCGGCTGGTGGATGGTCGCCTCGGGCCTTGTCACGCGCACCGACGTTAGCCATTTTCGCCTCGCCACGCATTTGCTGACTGCACTTTTCCTGCTCGGCGGTCTCGTCTGGACGGCGCGCGATCTTAGGGTGCTGGCAGGCGACCCCGCGGCGCGTCCTGCGCGGCTTACCCTTGCTGCGACCGTGGTGATCGCGATTCTCCTTGTCCAGCTTCTGCTCGGCGCCTGGACCGCCGGGCTCAATGCCGGCTATGTCGCGAGCAGCTGGCCATTGATGAACGATCATTTCGTGCCCGAGGGGATCGACTGGTCGGGCGGAGTCTGGCTGGCCATCACCAACGATCCCTTCCTCATCCATTTCCTCCATCGATGGTGGTCGTGGGCGGCAGCGCTCGCGCTGCTGCTGCTCGCGCGGACTTTGCGGCGGCGCGGTGGGCGGACCGAGGCGCGGTGGCTTTTGCTGGTCGTCGCAGCGCAGATGACGCTCGGCATCCTCACCGTGATCACCGGCGTTTCCATGTGGATCGCCGTGCTGCATCAGGTGACCGGCGCGATTCTCGTCGCGGTCGCGGCGGCGGGGCTCCACCGTCTGGGCCGGACGCAGGGGGCCAATTGAGCCTGCCGGCGTCCGCCTTTGCACCCCAGCTGACCACTAAGGTATTATAATACCCGTCAGCAAAGCCGCGCAGAGCTTGACTTTCAGCCCGCTTATCGTCATTGGGCCGCTCCGAAGCGCCGCTTCGCCCTCTGAGGGCTGGCGGCGCGGCTTATTTGGGGCGGCGGATCCTGATCCTGTCACCCTCGTCCATCTTTTCAAGGAGCGTGCCATGAAGGCGCTGACCAAGACGACCCAGTCGGCGAATGCCGCAACGGTCGAAAAGAAATGGGTGCTGATCGACGCCGACGGCCTGGTCGTGGGCCGGGTTGCTTCGATCATCGCCAACATCCTGCGCGGCAAGCACAAGCCGAGCTTTACCCCGCATGTCGATTGCGGTGACAATGTCATCGTCATCAACGCGGAGAAAGTGGCCTTTACCGGCAACAAGCTGGCCGACAAGCGCTACTACAAGCACACCGGCTATGCCGGCGGCATCAAGGAAACCAGCCCCCAGAAGGTTCTGGAAGGCCGCTTCCCCGAGCGCGTGCTCGAAAAGGCCGTTGAACGCATGATCCCGCGCGGCCCCCTTGGCCGCCAGCAGATGCGCAACCTGCGCATCTTCGCCGGCAGCGAACATCCGCACGCCGCGCAGAACCCCGAAGTGCTCGACGTCGCGTCGATGAACCGCAAGAACAAGGTGGGTGCATAATGGCTGACGAACAGACCATGACCGATCTCAAGGACCTCGCCGGCGCCGTCGAAGGCACCGTCGCTCCGGCCGCCCCGACCGCTCCGCTCCGCGAAAAGCAGGTCGACAAGCAGGGCCGCGCTTACGCGACCGGCCGCCGCAAGGACGCCGTCGCGCGCGTGTGGGTCAAGCCCGGCACGGGCAAGATCACCGTCAACGGCCGCGACCAGGAAGTCTATTTCGCGCGTCCGACGCTGCGCCTCGTCATCAACCAGCCCTTCGGCCTGACCGATCGCGTTGGCCAGTATGACGTTGTCGCGACCGTCAAGGGCGGCGGGCTCTCGGGCCAGGCCGGGGCGGTGCTGCACGGCATCGCGCAGGCACTGACCCGCTTTGAACCTGCGCTCCGCGGCGCAGTGAAGTCGGCTGGCTTCCTGACCCGCGACAGCCGCGCAGTGGAGCGTAAGAAGTACGGCAAGGCCAAGGCCCGCCGCAGCTTCCAGTTCTCGAAGCGCTGATCATCTTTTCCGCCGACGGGTGGAACAGAGAAGGGCGGTCCGGCAACGGGCCGCCCTTATTCTATGAGAGCCCGGACCGGACCGGCCGGGCACGAAAGCTCGATGCGCGCACGGCCCGCGGCCTTTGCTCGTCCCCATCTCCATGGTGCCGCCGCGCTGCGACAACCCGCCTAGAGCAGATCGAGGCTCCCCAGCGCGAGCGCCTGGCGCGCTGGACGTTCGGCCATCACCGCAAACATCTCGTCGCCGCGCTCGGTGCGCTCGACGTTCATCGAGGCGAACACCGCCATGAAATAGCCACTAAGCGCACCGATCCGGTAATCGGTCCATAGCCCCTCGGGGTCGGGGTCGACGCCGCGGGCGCTGAGCGCGGCGAGCCAGCGGTCGAAAGCCGGGCGGTCGGCAGCCGCGCGATCGCTGGGATCGGCGATGCTCGTTCCGACCAGATAGGCAAGATCGGTCGCGCCGCTGCCCCGGCCGAGCGTCTGCCAGTCGACGAGCCAGCATCGGTCTCCGTCCGGGGCAAAGAGGATGTTGTCGATACGCAGGTCGCCATGGACGATCGTCCGCGCAGCGGGCTGGCGCGTCAGCCATGCGTCAAGACGCTCGACCAGGCCCGCGCCGACGTCGAGCACTTCGGGCGCGAGGCGCGCCGCGTAGCGTTCGCGAAAGCCGAGGTAGAGCTGAGGGAAAAGTGCGCGAACGATGTCGCCGCTATCGCGGGCGAGCCAGGGGAGGGCGTCGAGCCGTGCGTCATTCCACAGCAGCGCATGAAGTCCCGCCGCGGCGTCGATGCATGGATCCAGCGCGCGCGGCCCCAGTCCGGCAAGCTGGTCGCCCTGCCGCGCGGGGGCGAGGTCGCTGAGCAGGAGGATGAAATCGACCTCATTGGCGGCGATGTCGGCATAATGGCATTGGGGGGCGGCGACGCCGCTGCCCTTCGCCAGTTCGCGATACCAGCTCACCTCCTTGACGTAGGTGCCCGTGAGCTTGGCGATATGGCGGCTCGCCTCATCGTGGCTCGGGCATTTGGCGATGACCGTCGGGGGCGCGTCGACGCTGGGTGCCCAGTCGAGCGTGAGGCGGAAACTGTCGCACATCTGCCCCGTGCCGACCTTGGTTGCGGTGAAGCCGTCGAGCGCCGACGCTTCCTGTCCCATTGCCTCGGCAAGCCACGCCGGGGTCATCGCCTCCGGCGACGTCGGAAAGCTCATCGCGCGGGGTCCATCAGGCCGGAAAGGCCGGTCGGGGCGTGCGGGCCGACGAACAATTGCTCAAGGACGCCGACGCCCCGGTGCACCGCGCTGCCATCGCTGAGCTCGGCCGCGACGAGCGCCTGGATATGCATTGCCAGCGGATTTCCCCAGCCGCGCTCGGCCTCCGACAGGCTGTCGTGCGCCACCGCGAGCTCGGCGCCGTGGTCGAGGCCGTGACCCCAGACAGGGTGAGTGTAGCCAAGCCCGCTCATCGCGAAAATGGGCCCGGAGGGCGTCAGCGTCAGCGCGCGCCCGGCGCCAAGGTCGGCGGTCATCCTCGCAATCCGCCGCGAGCCCTTTTGCCAATCGAGGGAAAAGGCCGCGCGAGCGAAATGATGTTCGCTTCCGCTGTCACCCACGATCACCGCGCGTCGGTTCCAGGCGTCGCCCGCAGCGTCGTCGTTGCTGTGAAAGAAGAGTGAGCATCCCTCGAAATTGCACGGGGTCCACAGCCAGAAGAACTGGTTAAAATTGCCCTCGGGCGGCGGTTGCGGCTCGCTTGCCCCCACCGGCCGGATGCCCCAGCTCCGGTCGCGCGTGCCCGTCCAGCCGTCGCCGATCGCGACGCGCTCGCCATCGACCGACAGCCAGCCCGACCAGCGCCCGTTCTGCGTCATGCGCGTGTAGTCCATGAACATTCGCGTGCCGTTGCGGCGGACGAAGCGTGGCTCCTCGATCGGAAAATGGCGTCCGGTAAAGGTCAGCTCGCCGGCAAGCGGACCATCGCCGGGCGAGATCCTGAGCGTCAGAACCTCAAGCGGCGTGTCGATATCGACCGCGATCGGGCCGACGCTGAGATCGAGACGCTCGCCTGCTGAACGTCGGCTCGCGCGCAGATTGTGCTGGACCCCGTCAACAATGACGCAAAAACTTGCGTCGACGATGCCGAGCTGGGGATAGAAACCCATCGCTGCCGCGAAAAAGACCGAACCGTCGGGGCTATAGCCGTTGAAGAAATAGCGGTCGTAGAAATTGCGGTCGGTCCCGGCGAAGGCAACCGGCTCGCTCGTCTGGTGCAGCGGATAATCATCACCTCTTGTCAGCATCTTCCCTCATCCCGTTTTTTCTTGCAACCTAACGGGAAGATACGCGGCGTCAATGCACCGGCGGGTCGACCGGGGGCACGGCGCCGATGGGCGCGACGGGATCGCCAGGCTCGCGCGGGGGCAGCGCGTCGGGCGGGATGTCGCGGATCTGCATATCGGGGGTCGGGGCGGCCGCGAGGTTGCGCACCCCGACCTCGAGTGCGCCCGTCGCGGGGTCGAGGCTGAGCGCGTTGAAGCTCGGCGGGGTCGACCGGATGCGCTGCGACAGCGTTCCAGCGCCAATCATCCGGATGGGTCCCGCAGGGGTCGGCTGGATGAGATCGAAGGCATCGTGAACATGCCCGGTCAGCACTGCTGTGACCCCGCGGGCCGCGAGTTCGCGCAGCGCGGCCGCGCCGCCCCGCGTGAGCGCCCGGCCTCTCGTTCCGGCCTCGACCAGCGGATGATGGGCGGTGACAATGATGCGGCTGCCCGCGGGCGCGCCATCGATCAAGGCAAGCGTATGGGCGAGGGCTTGCGGCGCAACGCGGCCCTTCGACCAGTCGAGCCGCCACTGCGCGCGCGCCGTCGTCTTGAGCGGCACGATCGCGACGCCGGGCAGATCGAGCTCGCGTTCGACTAGCGACCGGATTCCCCGGATTCGCCGATACGGGTCGAAGAAACGCTCAACGAGGTTGAAATAGGGAAGATCATGGTTGCCGACCTCGACCGTCACCGGCACATCCAGCGCGCTGATCCACGTGCAGGCCGCGGCAAACTCGCGCCTCCGCGCGCGCATCGTGAGGTCGCCTGTGATCAGCACCGCGGCGGGCCGCTCGCGCGTGACGCAATCGGCGAACCAGGCGAGCGCGGCAGGATCTTCAAGCCCGAAATGGAGATCGCTGATGTGGAAAAGCAGCGTCATGCCGTCGCGACGAAGTCGACCGCGCTGGTGCCGAGCGCGAAGCGCGCAGGCGAGGAAATTTCACGAAGCTCGCCGTCATATTCAAGGCTTATCGGGGTCTCGCTTTCGAGGATGATCGTCTCGCTGCACGTAATCGCTTCGTTCGGCCCTTCGCGAAAATCTCCGCCAAGCCAGGCGAGACCGTGACGCAGCACATCGGCCGCTCCTTCGGTCAATATGCCGTCGGCACGAACGCCGGCTTTGGTCGGGGTCAGGACGATCGCAGGATAGGCCGCGCCCTCGCCTGCGACGCGGACACCCGGCGCATTCAGCATTTCATCGAGCGCCTCGGGAGCAGCGCGGCTCGCCTCGACAATCCCGTCCTGCCGCATGGTCTCGCGCACTTCGGCCCAGCGGGTGGCGGGTCCCGCTACAATCGTGATGAAGGCGTTGCCCTCCTCGCTGCGAATGATCGGAATGGCGCGCCGCTCTCCCTTCCCGACGAGCGCATCGGCCAGAATTTCGGGTGCGGGCCGGTCGCCGTGGAGTCTTTTCGACAAGAGGTTGAGCGTGCCGCCGGGAAGCGGCAGCACGGCGCCGTCCCAACCCGCCGCTTTGCTTGCCGCCGCATTGATCGTCCCGTCGCCGGTCCACACAAGTAAGAGGTCGATAGCTTTCGCGCGCAGCGCCGCGGGGGCCGGGATCTCGTCTTCGGGGAGCATGAAGGTGGCAGCGAGCGGCGCGCCGGCCTCCGCGCAGGCGGCAACGAGGGCTTCGTGAATCGCGGGATCGTGGCTGCCGCTCTGGTTGTTGCAGACGAGGGCGGGGCGGAGGAAACAGCGGGTCATTCCTCTCCTACGCCCGAGGGGGGAAAAGGTGGCGTGCCATGGCGCTTGTTCGCGGGCGCGGGCGCCTGTAGGGCGCGGGGGGGATGGAAGGGTCACGATGTCAGGGAATCGCGGTTGATCAAATTCCTTTTATTCGCGGCCGTACTTCTCCTGCTGTTCGGTGGCGGCGCGAAGGCCGTTGTCGCGGGCGGCGCCCGTTCCCTCGATATGGCCGACCGGCTGCTCGGGGGCCGGGGTGCGCGCCGCGCGGCGGCGGGCGTGCCCTATGGCGATGATCCCCGCCATCTTCTCGACATCTGGGTGCCCGAAGGGGCCGGTTCCGACGATCGCCTCCCGGTGGTCACCTTCTTCTATGGGGGCGGCTGGAGCAACGGCGACCGCGAACATTATGGTTTTGCCGGCCGGGCGCTCGCCGAAGCGGGGTTCGTGACCGTCATTCCCGACTACAGACTCGCCCCCAAGGCGCATTGGTCAGATTTTCTCCACGACAGCGCGGCGGCGGTCGCGTGGGTTGGGGCACATATCGGCAGGTTCGGCGGCGATCCCGACCGCATTGCGCTGATGGGCCATTCGGCGGGCGCCTATAATGCGGTGATGCTCGCGCTCGATCCGCAGTGGCTGCGCGGCGCGGGGAGCGACCCCGCAGCGATCCGCGGCGTTGCGGGCCTCGCGGGTCCCTATGATTTTCTGCCGATAGAGAAGGGCGGCCACGCCGACAAGGCGATGGGCAAGGTCCGCCCCGCCGAGAAAACGCAGCCGATCGCCTTTGCTCGCGGGGACGCGCCTCCGCTCTGGCTCGCGACCGGGGACGAGGATGAAACGGTGCGGCCGCGCAACAGTCAGAATCTCGTCGCGGCGGTTCGGGCGGCGGGCGGCGCAGCGAGCCTTCGCATCTATCCGGGTGTCGGCCACACCGGCATCGTCATGGCCCTCGCAGCGCCCTTCCGCACAAGAGGACCGGTGCTGGCCGAGGCGAGCGATTTCCTGCGCGGGGTCACCGCGCGGCGCGTCGCCCCGCAGGCGGAGGCTGCGCAGTGACGATCCCCGCCATCGTCCTGGCCGGCAGTCGGCCCGGCCCCGATCCGCTGCTGACCGGCAGCGGCGTGTCGACCAAGGCGCTGCTTTCAATCGCTGGTCGGCCGATGCTTGCGCATGTCGTGGGCGCGCTCCGCGCGTCGCCGCTCGTGGGACCGATCACCATTCTCGCGCAGGACAGCGCCGAGCTCGCTGCCGCGGCGAACCTTGACGGCTTTGCAGACCTGCATTTCGCGGACTCGGGGCAGGGGATCAGCAGTTCGCTCGCTGCCGCGCTGCCCGAGGGCGACGCGCCGGTGCTGGTGACGACCGCCGACAATGTGCTGTTGACCCCGGCGATGATCGCCGAATTCCTGGTCGGCGCCGAGGATAGCGACGTCGCGGTGGCGATGGTTGAACATGATGTGCTGCTTGCACGCTACCCCGAATCGAAGCGCACCTGGCTCAAGTTCCGCGGCGGCTGGTGGTCGGGTGCGAACCTTTTTCGCCTGCGTGGGCGCCGCGTGCTGCCCCTTCTCGACTTCTGGGGGCGGATCGAACGCGACCGCAAGAAGGGACTGAAGATCATCGCCGCCTTTGGTCCGGCGCTGCTGCTTGCCGTGGTGCTGCGGTTGGTCACTATCCACCAGGGCGTTGCGCGCGCCGGGCGGCGCTTCGGATTGACGGCGAAGGTCGTTCCAATGTCAGAGGGCGAGGCGTGCATCGACGCCGACAAACCTGCCGATATCGCGTTGATCGAGACGATTATGGCGGGGCGGAGATAAAGACCGCCCGGCACGAGCGCTTCGAAGGGGGGCGAGGCTGACCGAAGGCAGGCCAGCGCTGCGGCGGCTCAGCGTTCCGCCGAGATCGGCCCCTCAGGCCGAGGCCAGCGCCTTGTCGACCGCGGCCATCGCCAGCGCGAGCTCCTCTTCATAGGGAATTGTCGCGTCGATATCGACGATCGGCGCCCCGCCCATCGTGAGCAAGGGGACCGTCTCGACCTTGCGCGTGATCAGCGCGCGGTCGTGGTCGGGCTTGCGCGCCATCACCGTGTCGACGTCGACGTGAAGGCGGATGACCAGCGTCGGCACATAGGCCGCCATTTCGGCGTAAAGCGCACGCTCTTCGGACTGGATCGCAGCGAGGCGCGGGCTGGTCGCCCGGCCCGCGAGGATCGGGCCGTCGTGAAGACCTGGGACCTCTTGCTGGGGATAGCGGTCGGTAACGACGGTTATGCCGGCGCGGCGCTGCGCAACCAGCGCGTCGAACTTTGCGCGCCGCCGCTTCGATCGGCGGAGAGCGTAGCGCGCGGCGAGCAGGCCCGGGATCGGCGCCTCCGGATCGCGCAAGCGGTCGGCGATGCCGTCGAGCCAGCGGTGGAGCGGAGGTCCGATGATTGGCCAGCGCCCGATCCGCCGTCCCTGTTCGCCCGATCCGAGGCCGAGGTAGCCCGCCTCGGCGCGGCGGGTCTTCTGGATATGGGCAAGCAGGTCCGCCGACAGGGTCGATTTTCCCGACCCGTCGCTGCCGACCACGGCGATCAGGGGAGCAAGCTGCTCCCCCATGCGCTCAGCTCAGTTCCTTGAAGAAGCCGATCATCTTGAGCCCGCCGATGAAGAAGCGGACGACGACGAGCGCTCCATAGGCATAGACCCAATTCCACTGCGCGGGTGTCAGCGCGTCGACATTGAAATCGAGGCGTGCAAACCAGGTCAGAAAGACGGTCGTTGCGAGGAGGAAAAGCTTGTTCTGTTCGCGCCAGATCATGCGCTTCCACCAGAAGGGGTATTTCGGCTTCACCCAGCCCGTGAGGCGAGGGAGGAGCGCGGGAACGTCCTTCGCCCACTCGGCATGCGCCGCGCCGAATTTTTCGCGCAGGAATTCTTCTTCATAGATCGAGATGCGCTCGTAGATGAGGATGGCGAGGAGGAAGACGATCGCGCCGAACACCCAGCTTCCCGAGAGCATCGCGAGGCCGGTGAAATTGAGGATGCGCCCGACGTAAAGCGGGTTGCGTACCAGGCTGTAAGGGCCGGTCGTGTTGAGTTCGCTCGCCTCGGCGGCGACCTTGGCGCGGCCCGAGGTGCCGAGCGCGGCCCAGCCGCTGGTGAAGACGCGGATGATTGCGCCGGCGCTTGCAACGGCCAGCGATACCCAGAACCAGGCGCAATCGCCGGCCGCGGATTTGAACGGTCCCCAATCCTTTGAGCACCAGGCAATCAGCACCGAGATCGCGATGGTGATGTAAATATAGGTGCCGCGAATGAAGAAAAGGCGCTTGCCGCTGCGGGCGAGTTCTTGCTGGTACATAAAGTTCCGCCTGTTGGCCGCGATCGCGGCGTAAAAAAGTGGCGACCCCTCTACCAGAATTTGCGGCCAAAATAAGACCGTGGATGAAGGAACTCGCCATCCATTTCGCTCGCCCCCCAATGAGGGAGGTGCTCGCGATCCCTTTTACCGGAAGGAAGGCGCGAGGCTTCGGCCCGCGCCTGGCGAGAAGCGCGGGAACGTCTCGCTATTACCTTACAAGGCGCAGTCGCCGCGCGGTCTTGCCAAGCGAAGCGCGGTCGGCGCCGGGCAGGGCGAAGCGTAGCGAGAGCCAGATGGCACCTGCGGCAATGATCGCGATCAGTGGTAGCGCGAGCGGATCGGGCAGGCGGCTCGCGAGCAGCGCGATGGTGCCTGAACCAAGGGTGATCGCAAGGCCGATCGATGCGACCTTCGGGAATTGATGGTCAAAAGGATGGAGGCGCTCGCCCGCGGCGAGCTGGATCATCGGAATGCCCGCCATCACGACGAGGCCGATCGACATGGCGAGGGTAACGCCGGTCAGCGCGTCCATGTGGCCGACAATCACCCAGCCCGCGCCGACTGCGACGATTACGCCCAGGATGCTCGCGGTGAGCTGGTGGCGGAAGGCCGCAACCACCTGAAGTACCGGGAGCGAAATCCCGAGCACGGCCTCGAGAGCACGCGCAAAGAGCAGGATGATGACCGCGGCCTGCGCGATATGCGCCTGCGCCCCGAACAGGCCGAGCAGCGACGAGCTGCCCGCGGCGAGCACGGCGGCGAGCGGCAAGGCGATCGCGAAGATCAGGCGTGTCGCATAGGCGTAGATGTCGGCAACCTGCGCGCGGTCGGACCGCTCGGCACTCGCCGCAAGAGGGGCGAGGACATAGACAAAGGCGATGCGAACGAGCTGGACGACGCTCGAGAGCTTGCGCGCGATGGTAAAGAGTCCCGCCGCCGCCGCGCCCGCAGCGCCTGGAAGCAGCAAGTTGAGAATCAGCGCGGGGGCATCGCCGAATAGCCGCGCGATAACGTTGGAGGGCAGGATCGAGAGACCAGCCCAGAAAGTGCTGCGCGCACTGACGCTGGTCCACGGACCGCGCCAGAGGTCAGCGAAGCTGTAATAGCGCGCGAGCAGGCGAACGCAGAGGAAGGCGGTTACGGCCAGCGAGCAGAGATGCGCGATGAACAGCCCCTTGAGGCCGAGGCCGCCCGCGAAAAAGAGCCCGGCGAAGACGAGGCGCATGATCTGTTCCCAGACAATGCGCAGCCGGATCTCGGCCCCGAACACCATGCGCGCGCGCATCGCCGAGGTCGCAATCTCGACGAAAGCCCAGAGCGGCAGCGCCCAGACAAAGAGCTGGATCGCGGGAATGACGAGCGGCCGGTCCTTTTCGGCGACGTTGAGCAGCGGCGCCAGATCGGCGGCGAAGGCTGCGATCAGGGCCGCAACGATCAGGCACGGGCCAACGCCGAAAAACATTGCGGTGCGTAGTGCCGCCGCAGCTTCGCCGTCGCTCGCCGATTGGGGCACCGTGCGCTGCATGGCGCTCGTCATCCCCGTGTCGAAGATATTCTCAAGAAGGTTGATCGTCGCCCAGAGCACGGCATAGAGGCCGTAGCCCGCGAGCCCGAACATCAGCACATAAAGCGGCTGCGCGACGATTTCGACCACCGCCCCCAGGCGCGCGAGCACGGTCGTGCCGAGGCCGCGCGCGACGTGGCGGCTGGTGACGGCAGGGGAGGCGGCGGCGTCATCGCTCATCGCAGCGCCCCTAGCGACTTGCTTCCTCGCTCGCCAGCAGCTTTCGCGCTTTCAACCCCTTGTCGACTCCGTGAATCGGGTCTAGGCAGCGCGCGATTGCACAAGGGAGCCCGCGACATGGCCGAATTTCGCCTGCCCAAGAACAGCCGTATCGAGAAGAACGGCACGGTCCACAAGGCCGAGGGGGCGACCCGCGTCAAGAAGTTCAAAGTCTATCGCTACAATCCCGACAGCGGCCGCAATCCGTATTTCGACACCTTCGAGATCGACACCGAAACCTGCGGCCCGATGGTGCTCGATGCACTCATCAAGATGAAGAGCGAGCAGGATTCGACGCTGACCTTCCGCCGCTCGTGCCGCGAAGGCATCTGCGGCAGCTGCTCGATGAACATGAATGGCAAGAACGGCCTCGCCTGCACCACCGCGATCGAGGATCTGAAGGGCGACATCACGATCACTCCGCTGCCGCATATGGAAGTGATCAAGGACCTCGTTCCCGACTTTACGCATTTCTATGCGCAATATGCCTCGATCGAGCCGTGGCTGAAGACCAAGACGACGACGCCGAGCGGCAAGGAGCGCCTCCAGTCGCCCGAAGAGCGCGAAAAGCTCGACGGTCTTTATGAATGCATTCTGTGCGCCTGCTGCTCGACCAGCTGCCCGAGCTATTGGTGGAACAGCGACAAGTTCCTGGGCCCCGCAATCCTGCTCCAGGCCTATCGCTGGCTCGCCGACAGCCGCGACGAATATACCGGCGAACGGCTCGACGAGCTCGAAGACCCGTTCCGCCTCTATCGCTGCCACACGATCATGAATTGCGCCAACGCCTGTCCCAAGGGACTGAGCCCGGCGCGCGCGATTGCCGAGATCAAGAAGCTCGAGGCCGAGCGGCAGGTGTGAACGACAGTATCGAGGAACCGAAGCGCGGCGAACATTTCAGCGCGGTGGCGCTCGACGACGGCTGGGTTAGCTGGAACCTCAGGGACCCCACGCGGTTCAACGCCTATCTTGAACCTTTGTCGGTCCGCGCCGAACCGCCGACCTCGGATGGCCGGCCGCGTGCCCGTGTGCGCATGCTTCCTGAGCGCAGGCACAGCAATCTCGGCGACAATGTCCATGGCGCGGTATCGCTCGGGCTCGTCGACGTTGCGCTGTTCGCGGCCTCGCACCAGTTCGGGTCGCTCGATGCCGGCCATTCGGTGACGCTCGATCTTTCGACGCAGTTCGTGGGTGCCGGGCGGATCGGCGAGCCGCTCGATGCCCTTGTTGAACTGGTGCGCGAGACCGGCCGGCTCATCTTTCTGCGCGGACTGGTCGTGCAGGGCGCAAATGACGATCATATCGTCTTGAGCTTTGCGGGCACGATCCGAAAGGCGAGCCCCAAGTGACATCGGTCCTTGCGGCCTATGATGCGCTCGTTGCCGCCGGTGAACTCAAGTCCGATCCCGAGCAGCGGGCCGCCGCCGAGCGATTGAACTGGCTGCAGGCGGAGCTGGAGGCATCGCCGCCGCGCGGCAGCCTGTTGTGGCGGATTGCCGGCCGCAAGGCCGAATCCCCGCGCGGCGTCTATCTCTGGGGCGCGGTCGGGCGCGGCAAGTCGATGCTGATGGACCTCTTCTATGATCGGCTCGGCATCCAGCGAAAGCGGCGCGTCCATTTTCATGCCTTCATGCAGGAGGTTCACGCCCGGATGCGCGAGGTGCGAAAGAGCGAGGCAGGCGATCCTATCCCGATCGTCGCGGCGTCGCTCGCGGAAAATGTCCGCTGTCTCGCCTTTGACGAAATGGTGGTGAACAACAGTGCCGATGCCATGATCCTCTCGCGCCTGTTCACCGCGCTGATCGGGTGCGGGGTCACTGTGGTCGCTACCTCGAACCGGCCGCCTCGCGACCTCTACAAGGACGGGCTCAACCGGGAGCATTTTCTCCCCTTCATCGCGCTCATCGAGGCGCGGCTCGACGTCATGGGTTTGAACGGCCCGACCGATTATCGCCGGCACCGGCTCGGCGATGGCAGGCGCTGGTTCGTCCCTGCCGACGCGGCAGCGACCGAAGCGCTTTCCGCCGCCTTCTTTCGCCTTACCGACTATCCGCCCGAGGACCGCGCGCATGTCCCTTCGCTGGACCTTGACGTCGGCGGAGGACGGACGCTGCATGTGCCGAAGGCGCTCAAGGGTGTTGCGGTCTTCTCGTTCAAGCGCCTGTGCGGCGAAGCGCGCGGCGCGGCCGACTATCTCGCCGTCGCGCGGCATTTTCATGCCGTGATCCTCGTCGGCATCCCGCGCATGGGGCCTGAAAACCGCAACGAGGCCGCGCGCTTCGTCACGCTGATCGACGCACTTTACGAATATAAGGTCAAGCTGCTTGCGAGCGCGGCGGCGGAGCCCGACGCGCTCTACGTCGCGGGCGATGGGGCCTTCGAGTTCGAACGCACCGCGAGCCGGCTCGCCGAGATGCAGTCGGATGACTATCTGGCGCTAGGCCACGGCCAGGATGATGCCGCTGATCGCGCCGCCCCAGCGTGATGAGTTGAGCGCCACATAGATGAGACTGCGAACATAGCGCAGCTCATGGGCGACATGCCCGATCGCCTGCTCGATCCGGCGGCGAACGGTTCGCAGCATGCGCGGCTTTGCAACATGGATGCGGCCCGGCTCGGGTGGCGGCAGGGGCAGCCCGGAAAAGCCGCCGCTCGTTACCCGCGCGTCTTCGGCAACCGCGCGGCACAGCGCCTCCATCCGCGCGATCGCGAGCCGGTTGGGTACGGCGCGGTCCCGGCTGAGAAGCTCGAAGCTGTGGCTGAAGGCGGAGAATTGGATCGCACCGCGCGCCGCGACATGGTCGAGCGCGTCGCGCATCTCCTCCTCCGACATCGCGCACAGCTGCGCTGGGCGAAAGCGTTCGGCGTCCTCGAGCAGGCCGCTAACGGGAACCTCGCAGACGCCGTGGTGATAGCGCATGCCAAGGTTGTCGGGGTCGAGCGTGATCGCGCAGCCCTGGCCTACCCAGGCCGCGTTGAAGCTGCTGTCATACTGGAAGCCGAGCGCTGCGAGCGCGCGCAAGGTGTCGTCGTTCGCGCCGAAATTCCCGGCGCGAAAAGCGATGGGGCGCGGCGCACCCGACCGGGTCAACATGTCGCTGGCGAGCCCGATCAGTCTTTTTTGCGCTGCGAGCGGAAAGTCGCCGATGTTGCGCCCCGTCATGCGGCCCACCGGGTTCAGCCGCGCAAACCGCAGCCACTCGGTATGAATGTGGAGCTGGACCTCGTGTCCGCGGCGGACGATTGGCTGGACGATCGCTTCGACGATTTTCGGACCGAGCACGAGGGCAGGCATCGGATCGACGAAGAACACGCCCTTGAGGCCGAAGCGGTCGAGCATGTCCATCTGGAAATGGATACCGAAATCGCCGTCGCGGCAGCGGCCGAGAATCGAGCTTTCGAAGTTGGCACGCGCATCGAACCCCCGCTGGTGGAGGCCGGCCGACATTTCGGTATCAAAGCTGATGATCGCCCGCGTCATGATACGGGCCATAGCAAGGCCGGGATAAGGGAGAGTTAAGCGCCGTTTGCCCCCTAGAAACGCAAGGTCACATCGACGCCCGCGCTCTTCGTATCGCCCCAGGGAAGGAGCTGGACGCGCTCGTTCGCCCTGGTCGTGACGAGATGTCCCGTCGCAGTGCCGATCACCGCCCCCGCGAGCACGTCGCCCACCCGGTGCCGTTTCGCCTCGACGCGGCTCAATCCGACGAAGGAGGCGACGATATAGGCAGGCAATCCCGCTTCCCAGCCATAGCGATTGTGAAGAGTCGCTGCGGCAGCGAAGCTCGTCGATGCGTGGCCTGAGGGAAAACTCTTGTTGTCACTGCCATCCGGACGGCGCGACGGAAAGGCTTGCTTGAGGCCCTGGGTGATCAGGATCGTGCCGCCGACGCTCCCGCCAGCCTCGAGAACGCCTTCCCAGTCGCCTTGCACAGCCGGCACGCCAAAGGCGGCGACGACCAGGGCATTTTTCGCGATCGTGCCGGCGTCGTCCCAGCCCTTCTCGCTGGCCTGGGTCGGCGCGGCAATGCTAAGCGAGAGAGCGAAAGCCAATCCGGCGGCGCTGCGTCTGACCATGCTCAAGCTCCTTCTCGGTGCGCGAGGCGAAGACTTATCCTCCTCGTTCGCCGAGGCCAAGTCAAAGCTCGCCCCTGTCCCGGGCGCTCCTCAGGCCACGACTCCCACAAGAAGATAGTGGATTATCGCTATTGCGAACTATTTGCAGAAAAAGGCTGATTTTCGTCCTTTTGCCGGTTGTTTCCTCAAGGGAATCGGCGTAGGGGCGTCGCCAGTCTTTGGCCGGCTCGGTGGTAATGGCCCGTGCCCCCGCCGGTCCCGTGAAGCATAGCCGGGCTTGCCAGAAGGGAGTGCCGCGCGCCATGGGACGCAAGAAGATCGCTTTGATCGGAGCCGGGAATATCGGCGGAACACTGGCGCTGCTCGCCGCGCAGAAGGAACTCGGCGACGTCGTGCTGTTCGATGTGGTTGAAGGCGTGCCGCAGGGCAAGGCGCTCGACCTCTCGCAGGTCGGCCCGATCGCCGGCTTCGACGCAAGGATCACCGGCTCGAACGATTATAAGGACATCGCCGGCGCCGACGTCATCATCGTCACCGCCGGGGTCGCCCGCAAGCCGGGGATGAGCCGCGACGACCTGCTCGGCATCAACCTCAAGGTGATGAAGGCCGTGGGCGAGGGCATCAAGGCCAACGCTCCTGACGCCTTCGTCATCTGCATCACCAACCCCCTCGATGCCATGGTCTGGGCGCTGCGCGAATTCTCGGGACTCCCGCACAACAAGGTCGTCGGCATGGCCGGCGTGCTCGATTCGGCGCGCTTCAGCCACTTCATCGCGGACGAGTTCAACGTGTCGGTGAAGGATGTGAACACCTTCGTTCTCGGCGGCCACGGCGACACGATGGTTCCCGTCGTCCGCTACTCGACCGTCAACGGTATCCCGGTCCCCGACCTCGTCAAGATGGGCCTCTCGAGCCAGGAAAAGATCGACGCGATCGTCAAGCGCACTCGTGGCGGCGGCGGCGAAATCGTCGCACTGCTCGGTACCGGTTCGGCCTTCTACGCACCTGCTGCATCGGGCATTGCGATGGCAGAGGCCTATCTCGGCGACCAGAAGCGCATCCTGCCCTGCGCCGCCTATGTCGACGGCGAATATGGCGTTGACGGTCTTTATGTTGGCGTTCCTGTCCTGATCGGTGCGAATGGCGTGGAGAAAGTCATCGAGATCGAACTCGACGAGGCCGACAAGGCGGGCCTCAAGGTCTCGGTCGATGCGGTGAAGGAACTGCTCGAGGCGTGCAAGGCGCTCGACACCAGCCTCGCCTGATTTCTGCTCCCCGGCTCACGCCGGGGATCTCCCCCGATGGACCCCGGCTTCCGCCGGGGAAATGCGAAACGGAAGCCAGACTATGTCCATTCTCATCGACAAGAATACCAAGGTCATCACGCAAGGCATGACGGGTGCAACCGGCACCTTCCATACCGAACAGGCGCTCGCCTATGGCACGCAGATGGTCGGCGGCGTGACGCCGGGCAAGGGCGGGACGACCCATATCGGCCTGCCGATGTTCGATACGGTCGCCGAAGCCAAGCATGCGACCGGTGCGACCGCATCGGTCATCTATGTTCCGCCGCCGTTCGCAGCGGACTCGATCCTCGAGGCGATCGATGCCGAGATCGAGCTTATTGTCGCGATCACCGAGGGCATTCCCGTGCTCGACATGGTGAAGGTCAAGCGCGCCCTTTCGGGATCGAAATCGCGGCTGATCGGCCCGAACTGCCCGGGCGTGCTGACGCCTGACGAGTGCAAGATCGGCATCATGCCGGGTTCGATCTTCAAGAAGGGCAGCGTCGGTGTCGTCTCGCGCTCCGGTACGCTGACCTATGAAGCGGTGTTTCAGACCTCGAACGTCGGGCTGGGCCAGACGACCGCCGTCGGCATCGGCGGGGACCCGGTCAATGGCACCAACTTCATCGACGTGCTCGAACTCTTCCTCGCCGACGATGAAACCAAGTCGATCATCATGATCGGCGAGATCGGCGGCGACGCCGAGGAGCAGGCGGCGCAGTTCCTGATCGACGAGGCGAAGCGCGGCCGCAAGAAGCCGATGGTCGGCTTCATCGCGGGCCGCACGGCGCCTCCGGGACGCCGCATGGGCCACGCCGGCGCGATCGTGTCGGGCGGCAAGGGCGACGCAGAAAGCAAGATCGCCGCGATGGAGGCCGCGGGCATTACCGTGTCGGCGAGCCCGTCCGAACTCGGCACCACGCTTGCCGAAGTGCTGAAGGAACGCGTCTGAGGACCTGCGCCCGCGGGCGGCTTTGCATTGCCGGCGGGCGCGGATCCCCTTATCCTTCTCCTGCCATTCCTCCCCCGAGAATGGAAACGACAATGAACCTCGAACGACAGAGCTTTGACATCGACGAGCCGCAGGCCGGCCCGAGCTGGGCGCCGAAGAACTGGCCCCTGATCGACGCCGACGACCTGACGGCCGCGCTCGATCCGCAGCAGATGCAGGTTGCGGTAAAGGCTGCAGCCGCCAAGGCCGGGCAGCCGCTTTCGAACGCCGAGGTCGAGCGTGCCGCCGACGAGGCGATCCGCGCGATGATGCTGATCCGCACCTATCGTGTGCGCGGGCACCTGGCGGCAAAGCTGGATCCGCTTGGTCTGTCGAAGCGCGAGCTGCCCGCCGACCTGACACCGGAATATCACGGGTTCGTCGGCGCGGACCAGGACCGGCCGATCTTCCTGGGCGGAACGCTCGGTCTGGAAAAGGCGAGCGTGCGTGAGATCGTCGCGATCCTGCAATCCAATTACTGCGGTCATGTCGGCCTCGAATATATGCATATCTCCGATGTCGAGGAACGGCGGTTCCTCCAGGACCGGATGGAGGGTGCCGACAAGCGCGTCGAGTTCACCCCCGAGGGCAAGCAGGCGATCCTCAAGAAGGTGATCGACGCCGAGGAGTGGGAGAAGTTTCTCGCCAAGAAATATGTCGGGACCAAGCGCTTCGGGCTCGATGGCGGCGAGGCGATGATTCCGGCGATGGAAGCCATCATCAAATATGGCGGCCAGTACGGCGTCCGCGAAATCGTCTATGGCATGGCGCATCGCGGGCGGCTCAACATGCTCGCCAATGTGATGGCGAAGCCCTACCGCGTCATTTTCCACGAATTCCATGGCGGGAGCGCCAACCCCACCGATGTAGGCGGGTCGGGCGATGTCAAATATCACCTCGGCACCTCGACCGACCGCGAGTTTGACGGGATCAGCGTCCACATGTCGCTCGTCCCCAACCCCTCGCACCTCGAGGCGGTCGATCCTGTCGTGCTCGGCAAGGTGCGCGCGCAGCAGGTCCACCGTGACGACCTTGGCAAGCATGAGCAGGTGCTGCCCGTGCTGATCCACGGCGACGCAGCCTTTGCAGGGCAGGGGATCGTCTGGGAATGCCTCGGCTTCTCGGGCGTGCGCGGATACAACACCGGCGGCTGCATCCATTTCATCGTCAACAACCAGATCGGATTCACGACGAGCCCGCAATTCGCGCGCTCCTCACCCTACCCCTCGGATGTCGCCAAGGGCGTCCAGGCGCCAATCCTTCACGTCAACGGCGATGACCCCGAGGCGGTGACATTCGCGTGCAAGCTCGCGATCGATTTCCGCCAGCAGTTCAAGCGCGACATCGTCATCGACATGTGGTGCTATCGCCGCTTCGGCCACAATGAGGGCGACGAGCCGAGCTTCACCCAGCCGCTGATGTACAAGACGATCCGGCAGCACCCGCCGGTGAGCGAGCTGTTTGCGGCGCGCCTCGTCGACGAAGGCGTGATCGACGCCGATTTTGTCACGCGGCATCGCGCCGAATTCATCGCGCACCTTGAAGAGGAATTCAAACTCGGCGCCGATTACAAACCCAACAAGGCGGACTGGTTCGCTGGCCGCTGGTCGGGCCTCTACGCGCCCAAGGATGATGACGGCAACCGCCGCAACGTCGAAACCGGGGTGACGAGCAAGCTGTTCGACGCGGTCGGCCGCGCAATCACCACCATCCCCGACGATGTCGACGTCCACAAGACGCTCCGCCGCGTGATCGACGCGCGCGCGGAGATGTTCAAGACGGGCGAAAATTTCGACTGGGCGACCGGCGAGGCGCTCGCATTCGGTACGCTGCTGAGCGAAGGATATCAGGTCCGCCTGTCGGGTCAGGATTCGGGGCGCGGTACGTTCAGCCAGCGCCACGCCGTCTGGGTCGACCAGACGACCGAGGCGAAATATGTGCCATTGAAGACGCTGCCGCACGGCCGCTTCGAGGTGCTCGACAGCCCGCTGAGCGAATATGGCGTGCTCGGCTTCGAATATGGCTATGCGATGGCCGATCCCAAGAGCCTTGTGCTCTGGGAGGCGCAGTTCGGCGACTTCGCCAACGGCGCGCAGATCATGATCGACCAGTTCATCGCGAGCGGGGAAGCCAAATGGCTGCGCGCCAACGGCCTCGTGATGCTGTTGCCGCATGGCTATGAAGGGCAGGGCCCCGAGCATAGTTCGGCACGTCTTGAACGCTTCCTCCAGCTCTGCGCGGGCGACAATATCCAGGTCTGCAACATCACGACGCCGGCCAATTATTTCCACGTATTGCGCCGCCAGATGCTCCGCGACTTCCGCAAGCCGCTGATCATCATGACGCCCAAGTCGCTCCTGCGGCACAAGCTCGCGGTCAGCAGCCGCGACGAGTTCCTCGGCGACAGTCATTTCATGCGCATCAAATCCGACATGACGCCGCCCGCCGACGACAAGATCCGGCGGCTGGTGCTCTGCTCGGGCAAGGTCGCCTACGATTTGATGGAGGCGCGCGACAGCGCGGGTCTCGAAGACGTCAGCGTGGTGCGCATCGAACAGCTCTACCCCTTCCCGGGAGAAGCGCTTGCCATCCGTCTCAAGCGGATGACAAATCTTCAGGAGGTGGTTTGGGCGCAGGAAGAGCCGCGCAACAATGGGGCCTGGTTCTTCGTTGAATCGCTGATCGAGGAAAGCCTGAATGCGGCGGGTCACAAGGGGATGCGCCCGCGCTATGCTGGCCGCGCCGCCGCGGCATCGCCCGCGACGGGTCTGATGAGCCGCCATCAGACCGAGCAGGCCGCGCTCGTCGCCGATGCGCTCGACCTCAGCGTTCGCGCCGAAATTCGCCGTACCAAGAAAAAAGCCTGATCTCCCGCAAGGAATGACCCCATGAGCACCGAAGTCAAAGTTCCCACCCTCGGCGAAAGCGTCACCGAAGCGACGATCGGCGAATGGCTGAAACAGCCGGGCGATGCGGTCGCGGTCGACGAACCGATCGCGAGCCTTGAAACCGACAAGGTCGCGGTCGAGGTGCCCTCCCCGGTCGCCGGCGTGATGGGCCAGCAGGTCGCCGCGGTCGGCGACACGGTCAATGTCGGCGCGGTGATTGCGACGATCGAGGCGGGCGCGGGCAACCCCGCCGCGGCGGCTCCATCACCCGCTCCGGCGGCGAAGGCCGAAGCCGCCGCGCCCGCTCCCGCTGCGACGGGCGAGGCGGCCGACACGGTCCCGACGCTGTCGCCTGCGGTGCGGCGGCTGGTGCTCGAGCATGGCCTCGATCCGAGCAAGATCAAGGGGACAGGCAAGGACGGCCGGCTGACCAAGGAGGACGTGCTTGCCGCCGCCAATGCCGCTCCCGACGCGTCCGCGGCCGCTCCGGCATCTGCCGCCGCCACACCGGCCCCGGCTGCGAGCGGTGCCCCGGGCCGCCGCGAAGAGCGGGTCAAGATGACGCGCATGCGCCAGACGATCGCCAAGCGGCTGAAGTCGGCGCAGGACACCGCGGCGATGCTGACCACCTTCAACGACTGCGACATGTCGGCGGTGATTGAGACGCGCGAGAAATATCGCGAGAGTTTCGAGAAGAAACATGGCGTTCGCCTCGGCTTCATGAGCTTTTTCACCAAGGCGGTCGCGCTTGCTGCGCATGACATCCCCGCGGTCAATGCACGGATCGATGGCGACGAGATCGTCTATCATGATTATCTCGACGTCTCGGTGGCGGTCAGTGCGCCCAACGGGCTCGTCGTGCCGATCGTCCGCAATGCCGAAAGCCTGTCCTTTGCCGAGATCGAAAAGGCGATCGCCGACCTTGGCAAGCGGGCCAAGGAAGGCACGCTGACGATGGAAGACATGACCGGCGGCACCTTCACCATCTCGAACGGCGGCGTGTTCGGCGGCCTCATGTCGACACCGATCATCAACCCGCCGCAGTCGGCCGTTCTCGGTCTCCACCGCATCGAGGACCGCCCGGTTGTCCGGAACGGCGAGATCGTGATCCGCCCGATGATGTATCTGGCGCTCAGCTACGACCACCGTCTGGTCGACGGCCGTGAGGCGGTGACCTTCCTCAAGACGATCAAGGAAGCGATCGAGGATCCCACGCGGCTGCTCATCGATTTGTAAAGACGTCGCCCCGGCCAAGCCGGGGCCGCTACCCCCTGGCGCCGCCCTCGACGCCAGCGATCCCGGCACCGCCGGGATGACGAATGGAGTTGATAATGGCTGATTACGACTACGACGTCCTTGTCATCGGTGCCGGTCCGGGCGGCTATGTCGCCGCGATTCGCGCGGCGCAGCTGGGGCTCAAGACCGCTTGTGCCGAAGGGCGCGAGACGCTGGGGGGCACCTGCCTCAACGTCGGCTGCATCCCGTCGAAGGCGATGCTGCATGCGTCGGAATATTTTGAAGCCGCGGCCGGCGGCGCGATGGAGAAAATGGGGATCAAGGTGAAACCCCAGCTCGACCTCGACGCCATGCACGGCCAGCGCAAGGATGCGGTCAAGGGCCTGACCGGCGGCATCGAGTTCCTCTTCAAGAAGAACAAGGTCGACTGGCTGAAAGGCTATGCCAGCTTCACGTCGAACGACACCGTCGAGGTGGCGGGCAAGGCCGTACGCGCGAAGAATATCATCATCGCGACCGGGTCCTCGGTTACGCCGCTCCCGGGCGTCGAGGTCGACAATGCAAAGGGCGTGATTGTCGATTCGACCGGCGCGCTCGAACTGGCGAAGGTGCCGGGGCACATGGTCGTGATCGGTGGCGGCGTGATCGGGCTCGAACTCGGAAGCGTCTGGCGCCGTCTCGGCGCCAAGGTCACCTGCGTCGAATTTCTCGATCAGATCCTGCCCGGCATGGACGGCGACGTCCGCAAGGAGGCGAACAAGATTTTCAAGAAGCAGGGCATCGAGTTCAAGCTCAAGACCAAGGTCACCAAGGCCGAGGTCAAGGGCAAAAAGGCCGTGCTGACGCTCGAGCCGGCGGCCGGCGGCGAGGCCGAGACGCTCGAAGCCGATGTCGTTCTCGTGTCGATCGGCCGCCGCCCGAACACCGACGGGCTCGCTCTCGACAAGGCGGGTCTCGAGGTCAACAAGCGCGGCCAGATCGAGATCGACCATGGATTCCGCACCGCGGTCAGCGGCATCTGGGCGATCGGTGACGTCGTGCCCGGTCCGATGCTCGCGCACAAGGCCGAAGATGAAGGTATCGCCTGCGCCGAGAATATCGCGGGGCAGACCGGCATCGTGAACCACGATGTCATCCCGTCGGTTGTCTACACCTGGCCCGAAATCGCTGGCGTCGGGCTCACCGAGGAAGCGGCGAAGGAGAAGGGCGAGGTCAAGATCGGCAAATTCCCGATGCTCGCCAACAGCCGCGCCAAGACCAACCATGAACCCGACGGCTTCGTGAAGGTTATTGCCGATGCAAAGACCGATCGCGTGCTCGGCGTCTGGTGCATCGCGAGCGTTGCCGGCACGATGATCGCGCAGGCCGCGCAGGCGATGGAATTCGGTGCGACCAGCGAGGATATCGCCTACACCTGCCACGCGCATCCGACGCATAGCGAGGCAATCAAGGAAGCCGCGATGGCCGTGACGGGAAAACCGATCCACATCTGACGGCGGGCACAGGGGGAACAGATCATGGCGAAGCGCGGACTTTGGGGGGCGGCTTCGCTGGCCCTGTCCTTGGTGGCCACAAGTGCACAGGCGGCGCCCGACGTCGCAGCCGCCCATGCGCGGCTGTCGGCGCTGCTCGATGAAAATTATCCCGCGCTCGAGGCGATCTACAAGGATCTCCACCGTCATCCCGAACTCGCCATGCAGGAGGTGCGCACCGCCGGGATTCTGGCGCAGCAGCTGCGCAAGGCGGGCTTTGCCGTGACCGAGAAGGTCGGCGGCACCGGCGTGGTCGGCGTACTCAAAAATGGGGATGGCCCGACCATCCTCGTGCGCGCCGACATGGACGCGCTGCCGATGGAGGAAAAGACCGGCCTTGCCTGGGCGAGCAAGGCGCGCGCGACCTATGAGGGCAAGGATGTGCCCGTGATGCATGCCTGCGGCCACGACACCCATGTCGCCTATCTGATCGGCGTCGCGCAGGCATTGTCGGCGATGCGCGACCGCTGGTCGGGCACAGTGGTCCTGATCGGCCAGCCAGCCGAAGAAACGCTGAAGGGTGCGCGGGCGATGCTCGATGATGGGCTGCTCACGCGATTTCCAAGACCCGATTTCGGCTTTGCCGCGCACGTCAGCAACCTTCCCTCGGGCGTCGTGGCGGTCAAGGCGGGGCCCTCCTCGTCGGCATCGGACAGCTATTCGATTGTCTTCCATGGTCGCGGCGGCCACGGGTCGATGCCCGCTGCGACGATTGACCCGATTCCGATTGCCGCGCGCTTCGTGACCGACGCGCAGCTCCTCATCAGCCGCGAGAAGGATCCGGCGGCGTTCGGTGTGCTCACGGTGGGCGCGATCCACGCGGGCAGCGCCCCCAACATCATCCCCGACAGCGCCGAGGTGAAGGTCAATCTTCGCTCGCAGTCAGGCGCAGTGCGCGAACTCTTGCGCACCGGAACAGCGCGCGCTGCCAAAGCTGCAGCGGCGATGGGCAATGCTCCTGAGCCCACGATCACCTATCTGAGCGGCACCGGCGCGCTGGTGAACGACGAGGCGATGGCGTCGGCGGCGGCCGCGCTGCTCGGGCCCGTGTTCGGCAAGGGGCTCGTCTTCGCACCCGCGAGCGCCGCGCCGCTGTCGGGCAGTGAGGATTATTCGGAATATGTCGAGGCCGGTGTGCCCTCGGTGTTCTTCGGTATCGGCGGCTATGACCCCGCTGTGCTTGCGGACCTCAAGGCGAAAGGCGAGCCCGCACCCACCAATCATTCGCCCGTCTTCGCGCCGCTGGCAGAGCCTGCGATCCGCAACGCGGTAACTGCCATTACGCTGTCGATCATCGGCGGCGTACGCCCGGCGGCGGAATAGCGGCGGCGATGCCGGGCTTCGACAATGCGCTTGTCATCCGCCTGCTCGATCTGGTCGGCATCGGCGTTTTTGCGCTGTCGGGTGCCCTCATGGCGGTGCGGCTGCGGCAGACGCTGGTCACCGCGAGCTTTTTTGCCCTCGTCACCGGGGTCGGCGGCGGCAGCGTGCGCGACCTGCTCATCGGCGCGCCGGTATTCTGGGTGCACGACGGCGCGATCGCGGCAATGTGCATTGCGATCGCGGTCGTCGTCTGGGTGACGCCTGAGCGCTGGTGGCGCGGACAGTTGCTCGAATGGGCGGACGCCGTCGGGCTTGCGGGCTATGCGGTGTTCGGCACTGCAAAGGCGATCGCCTGGGGTGTGCCTCCCGCGCCCGCTTTGCTGATGGGCGTGATTACCGGCTGCGTCGGAGGGACGATCCGCGACGTGCTCGCGGGCGTGCCCTCGATCATCATGCGGCCCGAAGTCTATGTCACGGCGGCGGCGCTGGCGTCGGGCCTTTTCCTCCTGCTGGAGTGGCTCGGGACGGGCACCGCCATTGCGGCGATTGCGGGCGCACTCGCCGGTTTCGGGCTTCGCGGCGCGGCAATCCATTGGTCTTTGGGGCTTCCGGCTTACCGCGGGGCGAATAGCGGCTAGGCTTGCCAAATCGCGAATCTGTGGCAGGTTCGCCTTATGAACAGTGATGTCAGCGCGATCGCCCACCGGGTGCGCGGCCAGGCCGAGGCCCTTCCCGATCTTTTCGGGCGCTTCGATTTTGACAGACCTCCCGAACGCTGGGCCCCCGAGCCCGATGCGGTCAGCGAACTCGGGCGGGTCCGGGGAGCCGACAGGGCGGCCTATCTGGAGGACCCGCAGCTCCTTGCGCGCATCCGCGAATATACGATGCTCGGCGATCGCACCGGCGACGCTTACGCTGCGCTGATGCCGCGCTATGGCTTTCAGCGCACCGTCGCGATGCTGGTCGAGGCCTGCGACAGGGGCGTTGAGGCCGTTCAAGATGCGCCCGCCGAACTGGTGGCGCTGATCAGGGAAATGGAGCAGAAACCGCCGTGGCTCGACATGGGTCTCGTCGAAGAGGGTGCGGCTTATGAGCGCAATGCGACGGCGAACCTTTCCCCGTTCCTGATCCGCGGGGCGTTCATCGCGACTTTCCTCAACAAATATTCGGCGCTGCCCATGGCGCTCACCGGCACGCTCGGCCACGCAACCGCGGCGCGGCGCGTCAAGGAGACCGCGACCTTTTTTGCCACGACCGCGCTGCCCGGGGCGCTCGAGCGCTTCGGACCCGGCTTCAAGGCGGCGGCGATGGTGCGGCTGATGCACGCGATGGTGCGCGTCAACATTCTCTCGCGGCCGGATATGTGGGACGCCAAAACCTATGGCGTGCCGATCCCACAGCTCGACCAGATGCCCGCGGGGCTCATCCCCATCTATTTCCTGTCGCAGGAGGTGCTGGCGAAGGGGCGCACCCGCTTCACCCGGCTCGAACGCGCGCGGGTCGAGCTTGCGCGCTACCGCTGTTATCTTCTCGGCCTGCCCGAGGATCTGCTCGCCGACACCCCGCAGGAGATTGTGCGCATCTGGCGCACGCGCAGTGCGACCTTGCGCTACGAATATGATGATAGCATCTGCGGCGGCCTGCTGCGCGCGACGATGGAGGCGGAGCTGTCGGCAGATGCCTCACCCAAGGGCCGGATCAAACGGCGGCTCGAGCGTTCGGTCAGCCGCGTCTTCTTTGTGAAGGCCTTTCTGAGCGGGGACGAGGAGCGCGCCGCGGAGGTCGGCGTGCCGGTATCGCGCCGGGACCATCTGATCTATGGCGCGACGATGCTCGCCGCCGCGGGGCGCATGGCGGCCTACCGCGCGGCATCGCGCCTGCCGGGTCTCCGCCGCCTCGCCGACCGGCGGCTCGTGCGTCGGATCGAGCGCCAGCTCGCGGGCTATGGCCGCGCGGAATTCACCAGCGATTCCGCCAAGTATCGCCCCGCAATTGTCAGCTGACGGATATGCGCACATGACGAGCGAGCAGACGAACGCCAACGGCCTTTCGATCACCTATGAAGACAAGGGACCGCGCGACGCGCCGGTGATCCTGCTGGTGATGGGGCTTGGCGGGCAATTGACCCTCTGGCCGGACGAATTCGTCGATGCGCTGAACGTGCACGGGTTCCGGACCATTCGCTATGACAATCGCGACGTCGGCCTGTCGACGCGCTTTGAGGCGGCGGGAGTGCCGAACCTCAAATGGATGTTCGTCAAGGCGGCGCTGGGTCTGCCGGTACGCCCGGCCTATACGCTCGCCGACATGGCTGCCGACGCTGTGGCGCTGCTCGACGGGCTCGGTGTCCAGCGCGCGCATATTGTCGGGGCATCGATGGGCGGCATGATCGCCCAGCATATCGCGGCGCGCTATCCCGCGCGCGTGCTCTCACTCACCTCGATCATGTCGACGACGGGCAATCGCCGCCTGCCACGCGCCCGAAAGGAAGCGATGCGGGTGCTTGCGAACCGGCCGATGGGCGGTGACCCCGAGGAGATGATCGCCTATTCGGTCCGTGCGGCGCAGGTGATCGGTAGCCCCGGCTATCCGCCCGATGAAGCGCGGCTGCAGCGCCAGGTACGCGCCGACTATGAGCGCGGCTTTTACCCCCAGGGCGTCGCGCGCCAGATGGCAGCGATCATTGCCGACGGCGACCGGCGCCCGATGCTGAGGACGATCAGGACACCAACGCTCGTCATCCACGGTGAAGATGATCCGCTCGTGCCGCTCGCTGGCGGGCGCGACACCGCTGCCAGTATCGCCGGTTCGCGCCTGATGACGGTTCCGGGAATGGGGCACGATCTGCCGCTTGCCCTCGTCGACACGTTGACGGACGCGATCGCGAAGCATGCGAAGGAGGCTCTCGTCGCCGCCTGACCGCATCTTTCTGCGGGCAGGGCGTTCATCATTTCAGCAGAAGCGCAAGCCCTGCCAGGAAGCCACTTGTCGCAGGTCTTTGCGCGCGCGGGACGGCGGGCAGGTAGGCGCGGCAGTCCAGGCACGCGGCCTGCACCGACCCCGCCTCGGTCAGCAGCGCGAGGTCCTCAGCCAGCCGCCGCTCGGTGAGCTGGCGCCTCATCGCCGCAATGCCGAACCAGCCGCGCGGTGCGGTAGCCGCCTCATCCTGCTCAGCGCCGAAAAGTCCCGCGAGCATCCTTGAAAATTCGCTGGGCTCGTCTTCAAAATATTTGGCGTGGTAATCGCCGTCGACCTTGGCGAGTTTCGCAGCGGCCGCGAGCGCGTCGGTGAGGCCGCCAAACTGATCGACGAGGCCGAGCTGGCGCGCGGTGCCGCCCGCCCACACGCGGCCTTCGGCAATCGCCTCGATCTTCTCCACTGGCTGCTTGCGGCTCTTGGCGACGAGCCCGGTGAAGCGCGCGTAGATATCCTCGACACTGGCCTGCGCGAGCTGGTTGAACGCATCATTCACGCCGCCGAGCAAATCCGGCTGACCCGACAGCGGCGTCGTCGCGATGCCGTCAGCGGTGATGCCGATCTTGGCGAGTGCCTGGTCAAAGCTCGGCAGGATGCCGAAAACGCCGATCGAACCGGTGATCGTGTCCGGCTCGGCGAAAATGCGGTCGGCAGGGGTTGCCACCCAATAGCCTCCCGATGCCGCGACATTGGCCATCGAGACGACGATCGGCTTTTTCCTTGTTTTCGCAGCGAGCAGCGCCTGACGGATTTCTTCCGAAGCGAGCACCGATCCTCCGGGGGAGTCGACACGCAGGACGATCGCCTTGACCTTTTCGTCGGTCGCGGCGTCGAGGACATGCTGCGCAATCGTCTCGCCGCCTGCCGTGCCGTTCGAGGCCTCGCCATCGACGATTTCGCCGATCACCGGGACGACTGCGATCGCGGCGCCCTTCTTTCCAGGCGGGTTGGCAGCCACCCAATTGTCGAGCGGGATCGCATTATACTCCCAAGGGCGGCTATCGTCGTAGACGCCGCTGATTTCAGCGACGCGCCTCTGGAACGCCATTCGGCTGCCGACCCTGTCGACCAGTCCCGCGTCGAGCGACGCCTTCGAAAGGTCATTCCCGGCGGCTTTGACGCGGCCGGGGGTGTCGGCGATGAAGACGTCGATCTTCGCCGCTGGCCGCGCCTTTTTGACGTCACTTCTCCATTTGTCCCACAGCACCGAGGCGTAGGCGAGGTCGGCCTCTTTCGCCTCGGGTGACTGGTCGGTGCGCAGAAAGGGTTCGACGGCGCTCTTGAAGGTGCCCACGCGGTAGATGTGCGCGGTGATGCCGAGCCGGTCCATCAGTCCCTTGTAATAAAGGTGCGAGCCCCCCGGTCCCGCAATGGCGACGCCGCCGATCGGGTCCGACCAGATTTCGCTGGCATGCGAGGCAATCTGATAGCTGTCGGTGGTGTAGGCAGTGGCGAAGGCGAGCACGGGCTTTTTCTTCGCGCGTACCTTGTCGATCGCAGTGCCAATTTCGGCAAGCGAGACCTGGCCGCCGCCAAGAAAGCGGTCGAGGTCGAGCACCACCGACGTCACCCGCTTGTCCTCAGCGGCGGTCTCGAGTGCGTGCACGATGTCGCGAACACGATATTCCTTGAAATCCTGACCGCCGGACAGCGCCGCAAAGGGGTCGATTTCTGCCGGCTGTTCGGTAACGATACCGTCGAGCTCAAGCAGCAGCGCGCCCTCGCGAACCGGGAGCGCCGCGTTGGGGCGGCTCGAGAGCAGGCCGAAGAGGAGCGCGAAGAACATAAGGAGGAAGACGAGCGCGAGCCCGTCCTTGATTGCGACGAGGAGATGCCAGACCTTGCGCGGGAAACTGGTGGTCGATTTGGGCGCGTCGTCTCCCGGCAGTGGGCGGCGGACGGGGATGGCCCACGGGCCCTGAGAGCCATGTGGCGGTGTGGCGGTGCTGTCGGTCATACCCCAGACCTAGTGACGGCGCCCATCCTTGGCAATGCACGCTTCGACCGGCGGCTCATAAGGGGGCATCGACAACGGGGCGCTCCTGCAATCAGAGCCAGCCTTCGCGGCGGTACCAGCGCACCGTTTCGGCCAGAGCGTCGCTGGTCGCGATTTCGGGTCGCCAGAGCTCGGGAGGCGGGAGGGCGCCTGCGGCAACCACCCAGTCGGGGTGCGCAATATAGCGCGCGCGGTCAGGGGTCAGCTTGGCGCGGTCCCGGCGGACCAGCGTGTCGAGCCGGCCGCCCGCCTTCAGGACCATGCGGGGCACAGCGAGCGTCGAGACGTGGCCGCGTCCGACAGCGCGGCCGATCGCGCGCGCAAAGCTGCGGTGAGACCAGCCGTTCGGGCGGCCATCGTCGGGCTCGTAGGTGGCACCAATGCTCGCGTCGCTGTCGGCCAGAAGGGCAACGAGGAGGCGCGCAAGTTCCTCGACATAGATCGCCGACATGCGCCCCTTGGGCGGGAGCAGCGCCACCCCGCGCCGGGCCATGCGAAAGAGGTCGAGCATCTCGGTGTCAGCAGGTCCGAAGACCGCGGGCGGACGCACGATCGTCCAGTCGAGTCCGCTCGCGCGAACGATCGTCTCGGCGCGTGCTTTCGACCAGCTATAATTGGAAATCGCGGGTTCGCGCGCCGCAAGCGAGGAAACATGGATGAAGCGCGTGATGCCGGCACGGCGCGCGGCGTCGATGACCTGTCCCGTCGCGACCACGTTTCCGGCTTCGAATGCCGCGCGCGTAGGCACGTTGACGACCCCCGCGACGTGGAGCAGCGCGTCGCTGCCCGCCGCCATGTCTGCGAGACTGTCGGGCTCGTCCAGCGCACCCTTGATCCACGTCACCCCTTCGCGTTTGGGCTGCGGGCGGCGCGTGAGCGCGCGCACGCGCCAGCCCGCCGCGACGGCCTGGTTCAAGGTTGCGCCGCCGACGAAGCCGGTCGCGCCGGTCATCGCAAGCGTCGGCGTCGTCACAAGAGCACCAGATGGTCGCGGTGGACGACGGCACTGCGCGGAGCATAGCCGAGCGCCGCCTCCTGCGCCTCGCGGCCGAGCCCCAATATCGCCTCGACGTCGGCGGCGGGATATTCGGAGAGGCCGCGCGCGACAACGCGCCCCTCGGGGTCCGCGATGTCGAGAATGTCGCCGCGCTGGAAGTTTCCGCTCGCGCCCGTCACTCCCGCGGCGAGGAGGCTTGCCCCGCCGCCGAGCGCCTTCACCGCCCCCGCGTCGATCCAAAGCCGGCCCTTGGCGGTCAGCCCGCCGGCTAGCCACGCCTTGCGCGCGCTTGCGCCTTTATCCGCGACGAACAATGTGTGGCGCGCGTCGGTCGACAGCGGCCGGGGGGTCCGACCCGAAGCGATGGCGAGATTCGCCCCCGCGGCGCCGGCGATCCGCGCTGCGGCAATCTTCGACACCATTCCGCCCGAGCCCATTCCCGAGGCAGAGCCTGTGTCCGCCATCGCCTCGATGGCAGCGTCGATACGGTCGACCCGCGCAATGTGGCGGGCGCCCTCGAGCGCCGGGTTGCGGTCGTAAAGCCCGTCGATGTCGGAGAGAAGGACGACCCCGCACGCGCCCGCTGCCTGCGCGACGCGCGCGGCGAGCCGGTCGTTGTCGCCGAAGCGGATCTCGGCGGTCGCCACACTGTCATTCTCGTTGATGACTGGCACGACCCCCAGGCTGAGAAGCCGATCGAGCGTCGCCGCAGCGTTGAGATAGCGACGGCGATGTTCCAGATCGTCGAGGGTGACGAGCATCTGCGCGGCGGTCAGACCCTCCGCGCCCAGCACCTCGGCCCAGACCTGGCTTAGCGCGATCTGACCCGTGGCCGCGGCGGCCTGCGCATCCTCGAGACTGGCGCGTCCGCCCTTGGCGAGCCCCAGCCGCCGCGCGCCGAGCGCGATAGCGCCCGACGAGACGACCGCGACCTGCTGGCCTGCCTTCGCCCGCGCCGCGATATCGGCAGCGATCCCTGCGAGCCACTCGCGCCGCACGGTGCCGTCTGTGTCGACGAGCAGCGCAGATCCGATCTTGACGATCAGGCGGGGGCAGGAGGCGGGTGGGAACAGGCTCATTGTGCCGCCGATAGCGCGCGCGTGCATAGGTGCCAATGCGAATATCTGCGCCCTTGGTGCTGACTTTGAGGCAATATGCTATGCTGCTCTTCTCATCGAGCCCTTCTGGAGAGTCGCGCACCCCTTTTTCGGGAGAGGACAGATGGCGGCAAGAATCGATGAAGACCGGCTCAACATGTTCGTCGGCAAGATGCTCGGCGATCTGGGCGGCGGAATGAGCGTGCCGACGGTGCGGCTGGGCTTGCGGCTCGGCCTGTTCGATGCGCTTGCGGGGGCGCCCGCGACGGCGTCCGAACTCGCGCTGCGCGCGGGCTCACTGCACGAGCGTTACGTCCGCGAATGGGCTCTTGCGCAGGCAGCGAACGGCTATATTGACCATGACCCGGCCTCGGACCGGTTCAGCCTGTCACCGGAGCAGGCGATGGTTTTCGCCAACCGCGACAGCCCCGTTTATCTCGCCGGCGCCTTCGACCTGATCGCCGCGATGATCGAGGCTGAACCCAAGGTTGAAGAATGTTTTCGCCGCGGCACCGGCGTGCGCTGGGGCGATCACGCAGGCTGCCTCTTCTGCGCAACCGGGGCCTTTTTTCGGCCAGGCTATGTCAACAATATCGTCCAGAACTGGATCCCGGCGCTCGATGGCGTCGAGGAGAAGCTGCGCCAGGGGGCGAAAGTCGCCGATGTCGGCTGCGGGGTCGGCTTCTCTACCCTGCTGATGGCCGACGCCTTTCCGCAAAGCTTGTTCGTCGGGTTCGATTTCCACGCGCCATCGATCGACGAAGCGCGGCGGCATGCGGAAGGCCATGGCCATGAAGGTCGCGTGCGATTCGAGGTTGCGGCAGCGAAGGATATTGCCGAGGAGGGCTTCGACCTCATCACCATGTATGACTGCCTGCACGATATGGGCGATCCTCGCGGCTGCGCGGCGCATATGCGGCGTATATTGGCTCCGGGAGGCCGCTGGATGATCGTCGAGCCGATCGCAGGCGACACACCCGCCGAGAATATGAACCCGGTCGGGCGCCTTTATTACAATGCGTCGACGATGATCTGCGTGCCCACCTCGCTCGACCAGGAGGTCGGCGAGGCGCTGGGGGCGCAGGCGGGTGAGGCTCGGCTATCGGACATTATCCGCAAGGGCGGCTTCGAGACGGTTCGGCGCGCGAGCGAAGGCCCGTTCAACATGGTGCTCGAGGCGCGGTGATCAGATCGGCGACCAGTCGCCGCCCGCTTCCTCGTCCTCGTCCTCGCCCGGTTCCGGGTGACCGATGGCTTCGAGCAGCTTGTCGAGGACTGCCTCGACTCCCGCGCCGCTCGCGCCCGAGAGCGCCATGACGGGAAGGCCGCTTTCAGCCGCGAGCTCGGCTGAAAGCGCCGCGATCAGCTCGTCGTCGAGCGTGTCGATCTTGTTGAGCGCGACGATGACCGGCTTGTCGACAAGATCGGCGCCATAAGCCTCGAGCTCGTCGCGGACGATGCGATAGCTCGTTGCGACATCGGCATCGTTTGCATCAACAAGGTGGAGCAAGACGCGGCAGCGCTCGATATGACCGAGGAAGCGGTCGCCAACGCCGGCCCCCTCGGCCGCGCCCTCGATCAGGCCCGGGATGTCGGCGATCACGAATTCCTGCCCCTTGTGGCTGACGACGCCGAGCTGCGGGCGAAGCGTGGTAAAGGCATAGGATCCCACCTTGGCCTGCGCATTGGTCACCGCATTGATGAAGGTCGATTTGCCGGCATTGGGCAGCCCGACAAGTCCAGCGTCGGCGAGCAGCTTCAGTCGCAGCCACACCCACATTTCCTCGCCTGGCCACCCAGGGCCGTGCTGGCGGGGCGCGCGGTTGGTGCTGGTCTTGTAGCTCGCATTGCCGCGCCCACCGTCCCCGCCACGCAGGAAAACGATGCGCTCACCCTCCCTGGTGAGATCGGCCAGCAGGCTGCGTTCCTCATCGTCGGCGAGGATCTGGGTGCCGACCGGCACCTGGATGACCAGATCGGGGCCGCCAGCGCCGGTGCGGTCGCGCCCGGCGCCGGGAGAGCCGCGCCTGGCCTTGAAGTGCTGGGTGTAGCGAAAATCGATCAGCGTGTTGAGCCCGGCAACCGCCTCGAAGATCACGTCGCCGCCCTTGCCGCCGTTGCCGCCGTCAGGTCCGCCATATTCTATATATTTTTCGCGCCGAAACGAAACCGCGCCGGGACCGCCGTCGCCGGACTTGATGAAAATCTTGGCTTGGTCGAGGAAGTGCATGAAAAGCTGCTTTCGGGGCGGACGCCGGAAACGAGACGGGACATTCGTGTCGAGCCACGTCGATTGCCTCCCGCCGCGCGGCGGCCGACAGGAATCACGTCTTCGCTCGTGCGACGGAATGGAGGGATGGCGTCCTCTAGCTTGCGCAGCGGAGGATTGCCAGCCTTTATCCCTCTGCCTTGCCGCCCTGCTCGGCCCAGAAGGCGGCGATGCGGCCGGTGATCAGCTCGGTCGCGAGCGCGCGGGCGGTATCGCGCGGCAGGCCGAGGGCTTCGGCCATGGTGCCGCCGAGCTGCGCATCGCCCATGGCCATCAGGACGAGCGCGAGCGTGTCTTCGTGCATCAGGCGCTTCTCGTGCGCGTCGGGCGCCATGCCATCGATCAATCGGTGGATCGCGGCGACAATCGGGTCGAGCGCGTCGTCGTTGCCGGTTGCGGCCATCCAGGTTGCAAGGGCACCCGCGCCGCCGCTGTCAAAGGCGTCGAAGGCAAGGTCGACGATCTCGCGCACGTCGCGCTCGCCCGGCGGCGAGGCGGTCATTCGAGCCGCGATCGTGTCGCACACCGTTTCAGCAAGATAGGCCGCGAGCGCTTTCTGGAGGCCCGCCGCGCTGCCGAAATGGTGGAGAAGATTGGCGTGGGTGCGGTCGATGCGCGATGCGACGGCCTTCAGCGTCACTGCCTGCGGCCCCATCTCGATCAGGATCTGCCGCGCCGCTTCGAGCGCGACCGACCGGCTTTCCTCCGGGCTGAGCCGCTTCTTTGCAATTGACACCACTGTAAGTAATTCCTAATTATATGCCCCTGCGGCACTGCCGCCTCCCCCCTATTCGCCGGTGAAGAAGATATGTCCAGCCTTTCGCTCTCCCCGACTCCCGCCGATCTTTCGATTACGCCGCGCGACCGGCGCTTCGGCCGCGACGACCGGCAAGGGCGCTGGTGGCTGAACGGGGATCCCATTGCTTCGACCTTTCACACCGCGCTGTCGGTGACCTTTCCCAAGGGTGAGGCCATGTTCGTCGAGGCGGTAAAGGCGCACCGTGACGGGGTGCCCGACAAGCTCGCCCGCGAAATCCGCGCCTTCACGCAGCAGGAGGTCATCCATAGCCGCGAGCATGTGGTCTTCAATCGCAAGGCTGCCGAGGCGGGCTATGATCTGTCCGAACTCGAGGCGGATGTCGACAATGTGATGGAGCTGATCCGTGAGCGTCCGCCGATCGTCAACCTGATGGCGACGATCGCGCTCGAGCATTATACCGCGATGCTCGCCGCGATCATGCTCCGGAATCCCGGGATGTACACGGGCGCCGAGCCCGAGTGGGGCGAGCTGTGGAAATGGCACGCTATCGAGGAAATCGAGCACAAGGGCGTTGCCTATGACACCTGGCTGCACGCGACGAAGGATTGGAGCCGCTGGCGGCGCTGGAAGGCCAAGTCTCTGATGATGCTCGCGGTCACCTCCCGCTTCTGGCCGAGGCGGGTCCACGGGATGAAGGTGCTGCTCGCGCAGGACGGGCTCGCCGGCTGGCGCGTGACGGCGCGCATCTGGTGGTATCTGCTCGGCAAGCCGGGCATCCTGCGCAAGAGCTTCCTGCCCTGGCTTGCCTATTTCATGCCGGGGTTCCACCCGTGGAACCACGACGACCGCGCGCTGATCGCCAAATATGAAAGCGATTATGACGATGCCGTGACGCGAGCCGACAAGGTGGCGGCCGCCGCCTGACGGCAGATAGCAAGGGGGCCGCCAAACCAGGGTTTCGGCTGCTCTTGTCGTCCGCTGGCCGCGCTGATAGCGCTGTCTGATGATCGCATCCGCGCCCGTCATCGAGACGCCCCGTTTGCGCCTGCGCGAACCTCGCCTGGCCGACAAGGACGACCATATCGCGATGTGGGCCGATCCGCGTGTGACGCGTTTCATCGGGGGCGAGCCGCGTACCCCCGACGTGAGCTGGGGCAAGTTTCTTGCCGCCGCGGGGCTTTGGCCGGTGATGGGCTTTGGATATTGGGTGTTCGCCGATCGCGCCACCGATCGTCTGATCGGAATGGGCGGGCTCAGCTATTTCTGCCGCGGCATGGCCGAGCTCGAAGGCGTGCCCGAGGCCGGATGGGCCTTTGACGCGGACCATTGGGGTGCGGGCTACGCCACCGAGGCGATGACCGCCGCGCTTGGCTGGGCCGACACCTGTCTGGGCGCTGGCGAGGTGCGATCCATTATTGACAAGGGGCATGTGGCGTCGGAGCGGGTGGCGGCAAAACTGGGGTTTCAGCCAATCGGCGAAAGCGACGCGCTTGGCGGGACGGTCGCGGTCTATTCGCGGCCTCGGGGCGGCTGACCCCTTTCGATAAAACCGCAAAAAAGGATCGCCACTTACCGATTTTGCACCGCTGCTCCTGACGATCGGCTCAAGCGTGGTCCACCACCAGCACGCCGCCTTCGGCACTGACCACGCGGACCTTCGCGCCCTCGGCCGCATCGGGGCCGCGCACCGGCCATTCGCCGTCGCCGACCTTGGCGCGGCCGCGGCCGTCCTCGATCGCTTTCGTCACCGTCAGCACCTCGCCGACCAGCCGCCCGGCACGCTGGTTGAGGTGCGGATCGGCCGAGGTGATCGGGTTCGCCCTCAGCCAGCGTCGCCCGCCGTAGAGGGCGACGAAGGCAAGGACAGCGAAGATGCCGAGCTGGAGCGGGACGCTGAGCGGCAGAACCCAGACCACCACTCCGGTGACGATCGCAGCCGCGCCGATCCAGATCAGGAAAAAGCCCGGCGCAACGATCTCGGCTGCAGCGAGCAGCACGCCGAGCGACAGCCACGCCCAATGCGGCTCGAGGTCGGTCAGCCAGACCGGCATGTCAGGCGCCCCCGTCGCGTTTCGCGAGGGCGTCCTTCGCGAGTTCGCCGATGCCGCCCAGCGTGCCGATGAGCTGGGTTGCCTCGACCGGGAAGAGGATGGTCTTGCTGTTCGGGCTGGTCGCGAACTGGCTCACGGCTTCGACATATTTCTGCGCAACGAAATAGTTGATCGCCTGGGCGTTGCCGCTCGCGATCGCATCTGAAACCATCTGCGTTGCCTTGGCTTCGGCTTCAGCCTCGCGCTCGCGCGCTTCGGCGTCGCGGAACGCGGCCTCGCGGCGACCTTCCGCCTGCAGTATCTGGCCCTGTTTCTCGCCTTCGGCGCGCAGAATTTCAGAGGCCCGCATGCCTTCGGCCTCGAGGATGGCGGCGCGCTTCTCGCGTTCGGCCTTCATCTGGCGGGCCATCGCGTTCGAAATGTCGGCCGGCGGCCGGATGTCCTTGATCTCGACACGCGTGATCTTGACGCCCCACGGCGTGGTCGCGTCGTCAACCACGTGCAGCAGGCGGGTGTTGATCTCGTCGCGCTTCGACAGCGTCTCGTCGAGGTCCATCGAGCCCATCACGGTTCTGAGATTGGTCGTCGTCAGGTTCATGATCGAGAGGTAGAGGTCGCTCACCTCGTAGGCAGCCTTCGCCGCGTCGAGGACCTGGAAGAAGACGACGCCGTCGACCGCGACCATCGCATTGTCCTTGGTGATGATCTCCTGCCCCGGGATATCGAGCACCTGCTCCATCATGTTCACCTTGCGTCCGACGCGGTCGAAGATCGGCATGATGAAGTTGAGTCCAGGCTGCGCGGTGTGCGTGTAGCGGCCGAAGCGCTCGATCGTATAGGCATAGCCCTGCCGGACCGGCGTGAGCGCCCAGATCAGGAAGACGAGCGCCAGGACCACCAGCGTGATCGCGAAATACATAGACCATCCCTCCCGCAAATCGTCCGTGCAAACTCTCTTCCTTATTGCGGCTATGGTCCGGTTGCGCCAGACAAAAGCGCATGACACAGGCCGATTTCGCCCCGCGCTCGCTCCTCTATGTTCCTGCCTCCAACGCGCGTGCGCTCGAAAAGGCGCATGCGCTTGCCGCCGACATGCTGATCATTGACCTTGAGGATGCCGTGCCCGCGGACCGCAAGGCCGAGTCGCGCGAGGCGATGCGCGCCGCGGTCGCGGGCGGCTATCCGGGCAAGCGGATCGCGGTGCGCGTCAACGCGACGGGCTCTGCCGAACAGGCGGCGGATATTGCGGCGCTGACCGGCGTTGCGCTCGACGCGATCGTGCTACCCAAGGTGGACGCACCTGCCGATCTTGAACCGTTGCGGGGGCTCGGCCTGCCGTTATTTGCCATGATCGAGACGCCAGCCGCCGTCTATGCCGCGCGCGACATCTCCGCCGACCGGGCGGTCGCGGGTCTGATCGCCGGGCTCAACGACCTGGCGCATGAATTGAAGCTGCCGGATGGCATGGATCGTGGCGCCATGAGCCATGCGATCCAGGCCATCGTGCTGGCGGCGCGTGCGGGTGGCATCTGGTGCTTCGACGGCGTCTACAACGCGATTGACGACGCGCCGGGTTTCGCCGCCGAGGCGGCCGAAGGGCGGCGGCTCGGGTTCGACGGCAAGACGCTGATCCACCCGTCGCAGGTCGAGGCGTGCAACAGTGCCTTTGCGCCATCGGAGCGCGAGATCGCCGCGGCCGAGGCCCTGGTGGCTGCTGCGACGGGCGGAGCGCAGCGGTACGAAGGTCGGATGATCGAGGACATGCATGTTGCCGCGGCGAAGGCGCTGCTGGAGCGGGCGGGCCGGAGATAATCTCTCTCGCCTCGAGCGAGGGTGAGGCTCCATTCGTCGTTCGACGAACGCGCCTTGCCTCCCCCGGCGGTCCATGCCATGCGGCCGGGCCATGCAGAACACAGCCTTCCGCGCCGCCGTGGCGGCTTTCGCTTTCACCGTTTTCGCGGCTCCCGGCGCCTTCTCCAAGGGGGTCGACGCGCCCGTTACCGAAGCGCAGCTTGCCGAGCATATCCGCATTCTGGCGGGCGACGCTTTCGAGGGGCGGGCGCCGGGCACGGACGGCGAGGATCGCACCATCGCCTATATCATCGGCGAATGGGCAAAAGCTGGTCTTGAAGCGGTTCCGGGCAGCGCAACCCCGTGGCTGCAGCCGGTTCCGCTTGTCGAAAGCGCCGCAATTTCGGGCGATGCGAAGCTGCGCGTCCACGGGCGCGATTTCGCGCTCGAGGATGACGGCATCATGCTGACCGGGCGCGATCCCTCGGTCACGCTGAAGGACGTGCCGGCCGTATTCGTCGGCTATGGCATCGACGGCACGGGAAAGGTCGCCACCGACGTCAAGGACAAGCTCGCGATCATGCTGTTCGACAATCCGCCCTTTGGCGACAAGCCGCCGCGCTATCGCGAGCGTCGCAAGATGCTTGCAGAGGCCGGCGCGGCGGCAGTGCTGGTGGTCGCGACCGACGCCGTTCCCTGGGCGCAGCTTCGCGGCGCCTTGGGCGGCAAGACGGTGCGCCCAGCTCGCGAAATGAGCGAGGGGCCCGCGATCAGCGGATTCCTGTCGCTCGAGGCGGCGGACGCTTTGTTCGCGCGCGCCGGGCAGGACGGCGGCGCGCTGCGCGAGGCGGCCAGGGCCCCCGACTATCGCGGCATCTCGCTACCCGTGACCGCCGATTTTAGCGCGACCTCTTCCATCCGCCCCTTTGTCAGCAACAATGTCGTTGCGAAGCTGCCCGGCGCGAAGCCCGACGGCAAGGCCGTGCTGTTTCTGGGTCACTGGGACCATCTCGGCATTTGCGGTCCCGAGGGAGCGGCGGACCGCATCTGCAATGGCGCCGTCGACAATGCGAGCGGGATTGCGGTCCTGATCGAGGTCGCAAAGCGGCTTGCGAGCGGACCGCGCCCCGACCGCGACATCTATTTCCTCGCTACCACGGCCGAAGAGAAGGGACTGCTCGGCGCCTCCTACTTCGCCGATCACCCCGTCCTGCCCCTCGGCGACATCACCGTGGCGCTCAACATCGACACCATTGCCATTTCGCCGCGCGGCACGCCGGTCGCGACGATCGGCCGCGGTCGCCCCGCCTATGACGCGGTGGTGCGCGATGTGGCGACCAGCCTTGGACGCCGGATCGACAGCGACGGCGAAGCGGACGCCTTCGTCCAGCGCCAGGACGGCTGGGCGCTCGGCGCCAAGAATGTGCCCTCGCTGATGGTCGGAGGCAGTTTTTCGGACATGGGACTGCTCGAGGCCTTTCTCGGCAGCGATTATCATGGCCCTGGCGACAATTTCACCGACAAGGTGCCCCTCGGAGGTGCGGCAGAGGATGCGGACCTCCACGTCGCGCTCGGACGGGCCTTTGCCGATACCAGGCGCTGGCCGGGCGGAACCCAGTAGAAGAGCATCGCCGCCCCGGCGTTGCCGGGGCGGCGGAGCGGGCTAGCCGATGATCAGGCTGCCTGCTTCGCGCGTTCGCTCATTTCCTGATTGAGCATTTCGGCGAGCAGGAATGCGAGCTCGAGGCTCTGCCCCGCGTTGAGACGTGGGTCGCAATGGGTGTGGTAACGGTCGGCGAGATCCATCTGGGTCACGTCCATCGCGCCACCGGTACATTCGGTAACATTCTGGCCGGTCATCTCGATATGGATGCCGCCGCCATGCGTGCCCTCGGCGCGGTGGACGGCGAAGAAGCCCCGAACCTCGGCGAGGATGCGCTCGAACGGGCGCGTCTTGTACCCGGTCGAGGTCTTGATGACATTGCCGTGCATCGGATCGCACGACCAGACGACCGGGTGGCCCGATTCCTTCACGGCGCGGACGAGCCTTGGCAGATGCGCCTCGATCTTGTCGTGGCCGTAGCGGGTGATCAGCGTCATGCGCCCCGGGACATGATCGGGGTTCAGCGTGTCGAGCAGACGCAGCAGGGTCTCGGGCTCGAGGCTGGGTCCGCATTTCATGCCGACAGGATTGCCGATGCCGCGCAGATATTCGATGTGCGCCGAGCCTTCGAAACGGGTGCGGTCGCCGACCCAGAGGAAATGACCCGAGGTGTCGTACCAGCCGCCCGTCAGACTGTCCTGCCGGGTCAGCGCCTGCTCATAGGGAAGAAGCAGCGCCTCGTGGCTGGTGTAGAAGCTGGTGCCCTTGATCTGCGGGACGGTTTCTGGCGTGACGCCGCAGGCTTCCATGAAAGCAAGCGCTTCGGAAATCCGCGCAGCGGTTTCCTGATATTTCTTCGCCCACGGGCTGCGGTCCATGAAGTCGTGCGTCCAGGCATTGACCTGATGGAGATTGGCATAGCCTCCATTTGCAAAGGCGCGCAGAAGGTTGAGTGTCGCCGCGGACTGGTTGTAGGCCTTGACCATGCGTGCCGGGTCGGGGTCGCGGCCCTTCGCCTCGAAGCCGATATCGTTGATGATGTCGCCGCGATAGCTGGGGAGCGACGTGCCGTTCACCTCCTCCATGTCGGCCGAGCGCGGCTTGGCGAACTGGCCTGCCATGCGGCCGACCTTCACCACGGGCATCTTCGAGGCAAAGGTCAGCACCACCGCCATTTGCAGGAGGACGCGGAACGTGTCCCGGATATTGTTCGGATGGAACTCGGCAAAGCTCTCGGCGCAATCTCCGCCCTGCAGCAGGAAGGCCTTGCCCTCCGCCACCCGCGCAAGCTCGCTTGTCAACTCGCGTGCTTCGCCCGCAAAGACCAGCGGCGGATAGCTTGCGAGTTCGCGTTCGGCCGCTTCGAGCGCGGCGCTGTCAGGGTAGGTTGGAAGCTGGCGCGCTTCGTGCGAGCGCCAGCTATGCGGTTGCCATGTTTTCGTCATCTCTATCGTCTTCTGCATCAAAACCCGAATCGCGCGCTGCCTTGGCGCGGACGCACCGGGGAAGCAAGAGCAAGGAAATTAGCATCCTCCGGGCATTCCCGCACCTATGCTTTTCTTGGGCGGTGAAAACTGCTAATTTGCGACTGTTTCGGCGTTTCGATGATGCGTGAGTGGATCGCAGCTCACGCGCTCGCATTCGGCAATCGGTAACCTTATATGCATAGTGTCCTAACGATCAGGACGACAACGCGAAACGATACAGCTTATGGCGAATTTCAGCCCCGCCTTGTTCGGGTATGGCGCCCTGTTGTTGCTGCTGGCAACGTGCCTTGCCACGCGCACGGAACAAGTGCGTCTCGGCATCGCCTGTGCGGCGCTGCTCGCGCTGCCCGCTGCCGTCATCCACTCGCAGGTCGGCTATGCGCTGCTGCTGCTGGCAATTCTTGTTGTGAACGGCGTCCTTGCAGCGCGCAGCTGGCTGCATGATGCCGCGATCCGTTTCTCGCCCGAGGAGCAGGCCCTTCGTGCCTTGCACCTTGCCGACCTTGGCGCCGTCAGCGTCCGGCGTCTCATCGACCAGGGCCACTGGATCACGGCAAAGCGCGGCGAGGTGCTTATTCGCGAGAATCACGCAGCGCCCAGTCTCTTCTACCTTGCCGAGGGCCGCGCGCTGATCCAGCGCGACGGGGCCGAGGTGGGGACGCTGACCGACGGCGCGCTGATCGGCGAGGCGACAGTCCTCGATGGCGCCCACGCGACAGGAACGGTGACGCTGACCACCAATGCGCGGCTGTGGTTCGTTCCTGCAGCGGCGCTGCGCGCCTATCTTGCCGCAAATCCCGACATTGCAGCGGGGCTCCATCAGGGATTCGCGAGGGCGCTGCGCGGCAAGCTCGCGAGCGCCAACACGCGCATTGCCGACATGCCCCCGCTCTCCTAAAGTCGCTGGATGGCACTGACTCTCTACGGCATTTCGAACTGCGACACGGTGAAAAAGGCACGGCGCTGGCTGGACGGCGCCGGTATTTCCTACCGCTTCCACGACTTTCGCAAGGACGGGCTTGAACCTGCAAGGCTCCAGCAATGGATCGACGCGGTCGGCTGGGAAAGGCTTCTCAACAAGAGCGGGACGACCTTTCGCAAACTGCCCGACGCTGACAAGGCGGGGCTCGACCCTGCGAAGGCGAAGGTGCTGATGCTTGATCAGCCGGCCATGATCCGCCGCCCGGTGGTCGAGGCCGATGATGGCATCAGCGTCGGATTTTCCGAAAGCGACTGGCGGGTCCGCTTTGCGGCATGAAGCGCCGGCCCGCCGCTTGGCTTGCGCTCATGGCGCTTGCGGGCTGCGGCGCTGAGCCGATGGTAGCAACGCCCACACTCGACGGCAGGCCGCCGATCATCATTGCGCATCGCGGAGCCTCGGGCGAGCGCCCCGAGCACACGCTTGCGAGCTACGAGCTGGCGATCGAGCAGGGCGCCGACTATATCGAGCCCGACCTGGTGCTGACCAGGGACGGAGTGCTCGTTGCGCGACACGAGAATGAGATTTCGGAGACCACCGATGTCGCCGCTCACGGCGAATTTGCCGACCGCAGGACAAGCAAGCGGATCGACGGAAAGGAGGTCAGGGGCTGGTTCACCGAGGATTTCACGCTCGCTGAACTCAAGACCCTGCGCGCGAAGGAGCGCATTCCGGGCCTGCGGGGCACCGCCTACGACGGCATGTTCGAGGTTCCGACCTTCGAGGAAATTCTGGCGCTCCTTGCCCGTATCAACAAGGGGCGGTCGCATCCGGTAGGCGTCTATCCCGAAACCAAGCATCCAAGCTATTTCGCGTCCATCGGCCTGCCGCACGAAGGCCCCTTGCTCGCGCAGCTTGAGCGATATGGCTATCGCGGCCGAGGCGCACCCATATTCATTCAAAGCTTCGAAATTGGCAATCTGAAGGCGCTCCGGGCGAAGAGCGAACTGCCGCTGATCCAGCTGGTCGATGGCGCGGGCGGACCCGCCGATGATCCCGCCGCGACCTACGCCGAAATGGTGTCGCCAGCGGGTCTGAAAGCGATCGCAACCTATGCCGACGGGATCGGTCCGGCAAAGACGATGATCATCCCGCGGAGCGTGCTTGGGACGCTCGGCGAGGCGACCAGCCTCGTGCACGACGCACACGCGGCGGGGCTGAAGGTGCATCCCTGGACATTCCGCCGCGAGAATTATTTTCTGCCGCTCGCCAACAAGCGCGGGATCAATCCTGCCGGCCGCGGTGATCTCGAGGCCGAGATCCGCATCTATTTGAAGACCGGGATCGACGGCCTGTTCAGCGACAATCCGCGCGAAGCCGTTCGTGCCGCAAAACGAGGAGAAATGCGATGAGCGAGCGTGCACTGGGCAACAGCGGTCTTTCGATCCGCCGCTTCGTGCTCGGCGGCAATGTCTTCGGCATGACCGCCGATCGGGCCGCAAGCTTTGCGGTGCTCGATCGCTTCGTCGAGCGGGGCGGCGGGATGATCGATACTGCCGATGTCTATTCGGCCTGGGTGCCGGGGAACAGGGGCGGCGAATCGGAAGCCATGCTCGGCGAATGGCTGAAGGCGAGCGGCGCGCGCGATCAGATACTCATCGCGACAAAGGTCGGGATGATGGAGGGCGGACTGAAGCCCGATCGCGTGCGCGCGGCGGTGCAGGGCTCGCTCGACCGGCTCGGCGTCGATGTGATCGACCTTTATTTTGCCCACAAGGACGATCCCGACGTGCCGCTCGATGAAGTGCTTGGTGCGTTCAGCGAACTGATCGATCAAGGTAGTGTGCGCGCGATCGGCGCGTCCAACTATTCGGCCGCGCGGCTCGGCGAGGCGCTCGCGGTGTCGGCCAAGACCGGTCTGTCTCGCTTCACGGTCGTGCAGCCCGAGCTCAACCTCCTGGACCGCGACCAGTATGAAGGTCCTCTGCAGGCGCTGTGCACCGCCGAGGGGTTGGGGGTCATCACCTATTTCAGTCTCGCCTCGGGATATCTGTCGGGCAAGTATCGCAATGCCGATGATCTCTCCAAGAGCCCGCGCGGTGCGCGCGTTCAGCCCTATATGGCGGGGCGCGGACCGGACGTGCTTGCAGCCATGGAAAGGATCGCGAGAGAGACGGGCGCGACGCTGTCCCAGATCGCGCTCGCCTGGGTCGCGGCACAGCCTGGCGTGACCGCGCCGATCGCCAGTGCGACAAGCGTCGCGCAACTCGACGAGATCATGGCAAGCGAGGCGCTGCGGCTCGCGCCCGAGCAGCTTGCGGCGCTGACCGAGGCGGGCAGAGCCTAGTCGAGCGCGCAGCTTGCGCTGCTGATTGCGCGCTCGGTGAGGAAGCCGTCGATCGCTTCGAGGGCCGCCGTGTGCGCAGCCGCACGATAGTCGCGGGGCGCCGAGGCGCTGTCGGGATCATCGACCGGGTGCGCGACATCGAAGCGGTGACCGGCGCCGGGATAGAGCTTGATGATGAACGGATATTTAGGGTTCTGGACGCGGGTTGCTGCAAGCGCTTCGAGCCGTTTCGCGGGCGCCGTGCCGTCTTCGGTGCCCTGCAGCGCGAGCACCGGCATGCGCTGGGGCCAGGGTGAGCGCTGCGAGCGAACCGAGGGATAATAGACGATCGCAGCGCGAAAGCCGCTTTCAGGCCCATCCGGCGTCGAGGCGAGGGTCAGCGCGCCCTCGCCGCCGCGCGACCAGCCGATCGCGACGCCGGGGCAGCGCCTGTCAAAGCGTTGCGCGGCGCGCAGGCGAGCAAGCGCGTCGATGGCGATCGCCGCACGCTTCTCGCCGGCTGAACCAGACGGTCCCAGCCGCTTGAGTGCGGCGTCGTCGTCAACAATCAGGACATCGATCCCGCGCTGGTTCAAAAAAGCGGCAAGGTCGGAATATTGATTACCCGGCGCAAGCTTCCCGATCCCCTCGGCGCGCGGAAACAGGATGGCCCATGGCCGGGGTTTTGTATCGGCGGAGGCGGGAAGGAGATGGAGATCGGCTGGGAGGGCTTCCTGCGCCGCGGCCGGGTTGGCTGAGGCGGCGAGCAGGAGAGGGAGGCAGAAGAGGGGCAGCGCGCGCATGTCCGGGGTACCTTTCGCCATGCCAGTTTATGCCCGATTGCTGCAGCGGCCAAGCTGCGGCTTCATCCTTCCTGCCATTGGAACACCGCCTCGAGCGGTTTGCCAAAGACGCGCGCGATGCGAAATGCGACCTCGAGCGAAGGGGAATATCTGCCTTGCTCGACCGCGGCGATGGTCTGGCGCGTGACGCCGACCTTTTGGCCCAGTTCGCCCTGCGTCATCTCGCCGGCCAGAAAGCGCAGCGTTCGGATGTCATTGGTGAAAGGCGGTCTGGTCACGACGGATTTTCCTGGAGTGGGCGAGACCTTATGTTAATCAGATCTGACATGAAGTAAAAGTTTCATCACACAAACCGCGGAACCGCTTTTGCGCTGCAACATTAGGGTCTAAGCCGCGCGCCATGTCCACGCTCCCCAAAACGCTCACCCTCGACACCTCCACGAGCCGCGCCAATCCGACGCCGCAGCCGATGAAGCGCCTGACGGTGCCGCGGATTCGCCAGCGAAAGGGCGGCGAGCCGCTGGTTATGCTGACAGCCTACACGGTCCGCATGGCGCAGCTCCTCGACCCGCATTGCGACATGCTGCTCGTTGGCGATTCGCTCGCGCAGGTGATCTATGGCCTGCCGCACACCGTCGGAGTGACGATGGATATGATGTCGCTGCACGGCGCGGCCGTCGTGCGCGGCAGCTATCATGCCGCCGTCATCGTCGACATGCCGTTCGGCAGCTATGAAGGGAGCCCGCAGCAGGCGTTCGACAATGCCGCGCGGCTGCTCAAGGAAACGGGCGCCGCGGCCGTCAAGCTCGAGGGCGGCAAGGTGCTCGCCCCGACGATCGAGTTTCTGACCCAGCGCGGGATCCCCGTGATGGGTCATGTGGGTCTGACGCCCCAGGCGGTCAATATCCTTGGCGGCTACGGCGTGCGCGGGAAAAGCGAGGAGGAAGCGCGCTCGATTGTCGAGGATGCCCTGGCGGTTGCGCAGGCGGGCGCCTTTTCCATCGTCATCGAGGGCGTGCTCGAATCGATCGCGGTCGAGATCACCAACAAGGTTGCCTGTCCGACGATCGGCATCGGCGCGTCGGCGCAGTGCGACGGACAGGTGCTCGTTACCGACGACATGCTCGGCATGTTTGAGCGCGTCCCCAAATTCGTGAAGCGCTACCAGGACATGGCCAGCGTCGTCAGCGGCGCCGTCCAGGAATATGCGGACCAGGTCAGGTCCCGTTCATTCCCGACCGACGATCAGATCTACGCCGGCTGACGACCGCTCTGCCGCCCGGCGGGCGGCAAGTGAATCGCTTGGCCTTTTCCGGCGCCCCCGCTAAGGAGGCGGCCGGTGGGACGCGTGTGCGAAAGCCGGATGGACGAGATGGAGGTTTGATTGGCGCTGAGCCCGACCAATAATGCTGCGCTGTTGCAGGAAGTCGACGAAGCCGTCCGCAAGGACCGGCTCGATTCGATCTGGAAGAATTACGGGCGCTGGATTGTCGCTGCGGTCATCGCAGCGCTCGTGGCGTTCGGCGGCTATCTGTTCTGGAACCATCAGCAGGAAACCCGGCGCGGCGAACAGGCTGAAGCGCTGCTCGCCGCCTTTGACAAGGCGAAAACGAGCCAGCCCGGCGCGGCCGCCCTCGAGCTTGACAAGCTGATCGCGGAAGGTGGGCCCGCCTATCGCGCGGCTGCGCTCATCCAGCAGGCGAATCTCAAGGCGCAGACCGGGGATCTCAAGAGCGCCGCCGCGCTGATGGCGAAGGTGGCGGGCGACACGAAAATCGACCAGGCGCTGCGCGACCTCGCCCTGATCCGGCAGACCGCGCTTGAATATGACGCGCTCAAACCCGAAACGGTCATCGCACGTATGAAGCCCATCGTCGATGCCAAGGATTCAAGCTGGTTTGCCAGCGCCGCCGAGCTGAGCGCGATTGCGCATTACCAGCTCGGCCAGTTCGATCAGGCGGGCGAGCTTTATGGCCGTATCGCCAAATTGTCCGATATTCCCCAGTCCCTGCAATCACGCGCGGTGCAGATGGCGGGGATGCTGGGCGTTGATGCGGTAGCAGATCGCGCGAGCGACAGCGCCGCAGCCGAAACGAAAGGCGAAGCCGCGCCGAAGGCAGCGGCCGCGAAAAGCGAGGAAGCCAAATAGGATGAAAAGCCGGTATGTATTCTACGCGGCGCTGCTCACGCTGCCGCTGGCAGCTTGTGGCGCGCTGAAAGGCAACGGCGGGCCGAAGACCCCGACCGTCGGTGAACGCGTCTCGATCCTGTCGAACGACAATAGTGTGAAGGTCGATCCTGCGCTGGCCAGCACGGCGGTCGTGCTGCCTGAGCCGGTGGTCAACGCTGCATGGTCGCAGTCTGGCGGCAATGCATCGAAGTCGATGGGCCATCTCGCCCTTGCTGCCTCGCGCCGCCAGATCTGGAGCGCGACGATCGCGGGCAGCACCAAGAAGCAGCGCCTCGCCTCCTCGCCCGTCGTCGCTGACAACCGCCTCTTCGTCGTCGACACCGACGCGGTCGTCACCGCGTTTAGCGCCGACACTGGCGCCAGGCTGTGGACCGCGTCGATCGGCAGCTCGGGCAAGGATTTTCAGGATTCGCTGTTCGGCGGCGGCGCCGCGGTCGACGGCAATATCGTCTATGCAACGAGCGGCGTCGGCGACGTTGCCGCGCTCAATGCGAGCGATGGATCGATCATCTGGAAGGTCAAACCCGCAGGGCCGCTGCGCGGCGCGCCGACGATTGCCTTCGGCGGCGTCTATGCGATCACGCAGGACAATCAGATCATCGCTCTCAACGCCGCCAATGGCGCGGTGCTGTGGCAGGCAACCGCCTCGCTCGAAGCCGGCAGTGTGTTTGGCGCAGCCTCGCCGGCGGCGGGCGAAGCAACGATCGTTGCGGGTTTCTCGTCGGGCGAGGTTCAGGCCTATCGTTACGAGAACGGCCGCGATCTTTGGGAAGATGCCCTTGCGCGTACGTCGATGGCGCTGTCGGTCTCGACCCTGACCGACGTCGACGCCGATCCGGTCATCGACCGTGGCCGCGTTTTCGCGCTTGGCCAGGGCGGTCGCATGGCGAGCTATGAGCTCAATACTGGCCAGCGGACCTGGGAAATCTCGATCGCGGGCATTTCGACCCCCTATGTGGTGGGCGAATGGGTCTATGCCATGACCGATGATGCGAAACTGCTCTGCGTCGCGCGCGGATCGGGGAAGATCCGCTGGATCCAGCAGCTCCAGCGCTACCGGGTCGAAACCGACAAGAAGAAGAAGGACCCGATCCGCTGGACCGGCCCCATTCTGGCTGGTGGGCGGCTGATCGCGGTGAACAGCGAGGGGCAGCTCGCCGAATTTTCGCCGACGGACGGATCAACGCTTGCGACGAGCGAGTTCAAGACCTCGCTTTCGCAGACCCCGGTGGTTGCGAACCAGACACTTTACATTCTCGCGGACGACGGACGCATCACCGCCTGGCGGTAATTGGGCTAGGCCGCGCGCGCGGCCGAGCCGACGGATAGGAACGAAGCATGGCGCGATCCGCGACGATCGCCATAGTCGGCCGGCCCAATGTCGGCAAATCGACGCTGTTCAACCGGCTGGTTGGCAAGCGCCTCGCGCTCGTCGATGACCAGCCGGGGGTGACGCGCGACCGGCGCGAAGGCGATGGCAAGCTGCTGGGCCTCGCGTTCCGGATCGTCGACACGGCGGGGTTCGAGGACCATGACGCCGCCACGCTGCCCGGCCGGATGCGTGTGCAGACCGAAAAGGCGGTTCGTGAAGCCGATGCGGCCCTGTTCCTGATCGATGCGCGTGCGGGCGTCACCCCGCTCGACGAGGAAATCGCGCGCTGGCTGCGCAGCGAAGACACACCGATCATATTGTGCGCGAACAAGGCCGAAGGCAAGGCGGGCGAAGCCGGACTGATGGAGGCCTATTCGCTCGGCTTCGACACCGTGCTCGCATTGAGCGCCGAGCATGGCGAGGGCCAGGTCGAGCTCTTCGATGCGCTGCGCCCCATCGTTGAACCCTTCATGGACGCCGAGGCCGAAGAGGCTGATGCTGACGAGGATACGCTGGGTCCGATGAAGCTCGCGATCGTCGGCCGGCCCAATGCCGGCAAGTCGACGCTGATCAATCGCATGATCGGCGAGGACCGTCTGATCACCGGGCCCGAGGCAGGGATTACCCGCGACTCGATCCGCGTGGACTGGCAGTGGGAAAAGGACGGCGAAGTCCATGAAATCCAGCTGTTCGACACCGCAGGGATGCGCAAGCGCGCCAAGGTGCAGGACAAGCTTGAAAAGCTGTCGGTCGCCGACGCGCTCCATGCGGTCGATTTCGCCGAGGTGGTCGTGCTCTTGCTTGACGCGACCAAGGGGCTCGAGGCGCAGGATTTGCGCATTGCCGACAAGGTGCTGCAGGAAGGGCGCGCGCTGATCGTCGCGCTCAACAAATGGGACATCGCCGAAAACCCCTCGGCGCTTTTCAATGGCGTGCGCGGAGCGCTCGACGACGGGCTCGCGCAGGTGAAGGGGGTGCCTGTGCTCAGCATTTCGGGTGCGACCGGAAAGGGCATCGATACGCTGGTGCGCGTTGCCTTCGAGCAGCGTGCGATCTGGACCAATCGCGTTTCGACTGCAAAGCTCAACCGCTGGTTCGAGGCGGCGGTTGCCGCCAATCCGCCACCGGCACCGGGCGGTAAGCGTATCAAGCTGCGTTATATCACCCAGGCTCGCACCCGTCCGCCGACCTTCGTCGTCTTCGGCACCCGGACCGACGCGCTCCCGGGGAGCTATGAGCGCTATCTGGTCAATGGCATGCGCAAGGAACTGGGCTTCCAGGGCGTCCCGGTGCGCCTCAATTTCCGCAATTCGCGCAACCCTTATGATGAATGAGCCATCCGCCGAGGCGGTGGTCGATGCGCGCGGCATGCGCTGTCCCTGGCCGGCGCTGCGTCTTGCGCGCGCGATGCGGGCCGAACACATGGTCCTGCTGCTTGCCGACGATCCGCAGGCGGCGCGTGAGATTGCGGCGCTCGCGGCCCTGCAGGACTGGACGGTCGAGATCGAGAGTGAGGGGTGCTGGCGGGTCACTCGCTGACCCGTTCCGGGACATGGTGCCGGCAGGCATCGCTGCTGTAACGGCTTTTTTACCCAAGTCGGGCATGGAGGCAGCGGGGACCAAGGACCAAATCGAGCACCAAGGAACGGAACATTGGAAGATATCCTGGTCGATTGGGATGAATTCCGGGCGACGCGCGCTCAGCTCGGCGCCGCATTTATCCGGATTCTCGGCTATTTTCGCGAGGATGGCACCAAGTCGGTCGCCGTCATCGAGGAGGCGATGCGTGCGCGCGATGCGCGCGGTCTCGTCATGCCGGCGCACACGCTGAAGAGCGAGGCCCGGCAGTTTGGCGCCGAAAAGCTGGGGGAACTTGCCGAGGATATCGAGATGTTCGCGCGCCGCTGCGTCGAAAGCCAGGTCAGCCCCGAGGAATATCTGCCACGCGTCGTCGAACTGCGCCCGCTGTTCGAAAAGACGCTCGCTGCGCTTGAGCGCGAGGCCAATCCGCTCGTTCAGCGTCGTCCGGCGAGCTTCGGAAACGCCGTCGGCTACTAAGCGTGCGCGCGCCGCAACATTGGCTGCAGCGATGCGCGCGACAGGCTGCGCCAAAGCCACTCGAGCGGGCCATAGTGAAACCGGTCGAGCCACGGTTTTGACCAGAGCAGCATCGCTGCCCACATGCCGAAGCAGAAGAGATAGAGCGGCGCCCGGCCGACGCTGCCGAACAGCCCGAGGCCATAGCCATAGAAGATCGTCGTCATCACGATCGACGTCGTGAGATAATTGGTGAAGGCCATGCGTCCCGCCGCTGCAAGCCGGGCGCGAACGGCATCGCTCGCCGCGACGCCGATCAGCCACAGAATGAGCGCGGCCCAGCCAAAGGTCATCATGATATCGAACGGCATCGAAAGCGCCGCCGCGGAGCCGAAGACCGCAACGCCGCTGAAGCCCGCCTTTGCCTGATAGACGGCAAGGCCGGCAAGCGGCGGTGCCGCGAGGAGAAATCCTGTGATGGCCCATTTCCGATAGCGCGCCGCGGGCCATTCCCCGGTCAGCATGCGGGATTTGAGCAGCGCCATCCCGGCGAGCATCAGTCCCATGGTCTCCCAGAGCATGATGATCAGGCCCTGGAACGGCTCGCCCGCTGTCTCGGTGGTACGGTGCGCGACGATCGCGCCATAGCTTCCAAGATAGAGCGCAAGGTCCTTCGCATAATCGGGCGAATTTGCGCCCATTGCCGCCTCGATCTGACGAAGCGCGGTGCTAGCGCCTGCGCCGGCATCGGCCGGCAGCGCGCCCGCTTGCGCCGCGAGGAGCGAGCCCCAGAGCGCGAGGAAAAGCGCTGCGCCGATCAGGAAAAAGCCCGCCGCCCACCAGCTCAGGGCCTTTGCAGAGAGGCGCCGAAACGGAAAGAGAAGCAGGCCGCAGGCGGCATAGAGGAAAAGAATGTCGCCGAACCAGATGAAATAATAGTGGGCAAGGCCGAAGAGCGCGAGCCAGAACATCCGGGCATAATGGGCGCGAAGCGGGCTGCGCCCCGCGGCTTCGGCGCGTTCAACGACGAGCAAGGTGCTTGCGCCGAAAAGCATCGAGAAGAGCCCGCGCATCTTGGAGTCGACGAAGAGGAAATTGAAGAACCAGGCGGCAAGGTCTGCCCCGCCGGGCGGCCCGCCCGCGGCCGGGTTCGAATAGGCCGAGAAGGGCATGGCAAAGGCGACGATGTTCATCGCCAATATGCCCATCACCGCGACCCCCCGGATTGCATCGAGGCTTTCGAAGCGTTGGTTCGTTGCCGCGTCCATGGGCTGCCCCTGCTGTCTTAAGGGGGTGATACAGTTGAGAGCGCGCGGCGTCCAGCGCCATGATCGGGTCGTCGATCCCCCAGCTTCATTTCTCCATCCGGTGAGGCTATATTGACATTTGTGTCAGTAGTGCTACATGGTAAGGCGACATCGATTCTCAGCGAGACTGAAGATGACGAGCCTTCCGCTTTCCCACCCCGACCGCACCGACGGCGGCTTTCGTCCGTTCAAGGCGCTGCATCATTTCCGCAGACTGATCGCTGACAAGGAAGACACCGAGCAGGTGTTTCACATCATCGACGCCTTGCGCGACAAGCGTTTCGGCCGCTCGGTGGAGCGTTTCTTCGAGACCGCGGAAGGCCAGCGCGTGCTTGCCGAACGGCCCTACTTGCCCGCGCTGCTCGACGACCATGATGCGCTTCGCCGCCTGCCCGAGGGGAGCGTCGGACGCGTCTATGTCGATTTCATGGAGCGCGAGGGTCTGACGGCACAGGGACTGGTCGACGAGTCGCTCAAATTCCGCCGCGGCAAGCCGAGCTATGATGACATGCTCGAAATCTACGGCGACCGGCTTCGCGACACGCACGACCTGTTCCACATCCTGACCGGCTACGGCCGCGACGCACTCGGTGAGCAATGCGTGCTCGCCTTTTCCTACAGCCAGACACCGAGCTGGGGGACATTGTTCATCGCGTGGGCAGGGGCGCGCGAAATTCGCAAGGGTCTTGGCCGGCGTTACCCCATCTATGCCGCAGTCCGCGAGGGGCAGCGGATTGGCCGCGTTGCCGAGCAGATTGCGCACCAGAATATCGAGACTCTGCTTGCCGAACCGCTGGCCGCGGCGCGGAAGCGCCTGGGGATTCCCGAACCCGTGGTCTACAAACAGGTTCACGCAATGATGCGCGCCGACGGGATCGATCCTTATGATCTGCTGGGGACAAAGCCCGCCGAGGCGGGCGCCGCGAAGCCCGAATTCGCGCAGGCGGCGTGACGGCGCGCCTTCATGAGCCCAATTTTGCGATCAGTGCCTGCGCGGCCGCAGGGTTTCGCACCTTCGCGCCCGCGATGAAGAAAAGATAGACATCGCGGCCGCCCTTTGCCCAGTCGCGGGCGCGCTTAGCCCAACGGTCGAGCGCCTTGTCGTCATAGCCGGTTTCGACATCCTCTTCGCTACGCTGCAACCGCGCGTAGCTGAAATCCGCTGTCGCCTCGTCGATCCGCGGAAATTCATCGCTGTCGGCGAAGACGATCGCCATGTTCCGCTCGCGCGCGAGATCGACGAAATCAGGATCGCAAAAACTCTCGTGACGCACTTCGAGAGCGTGGCGAAGCGGCAGGCCGTCCTGCGTTTCGGGAAGCAGGTCGAGGAAGCCCGCGAAGTCGTCGCGTTCGAACCTCTTCGTTGCCATGAACTGCCACAGGATCGGTCCGAGCCGGTCGCCGAGCCGCGTCACACCCTGTGTCAGGAATTTTTCGACCGATGCTGCACCCTCAGCCAGCCGCTTGCGATTGGTCGCAAAACGCGATGCCTTGACGCTGAAGCGGAAGCCATCGGGCACGGCCTCCGCCCAGCTCGCAAAGGTTTCCGGCTTCTGACTGCCATAATAGGTGCCGTTGATCTCGATTCCGGTCAGATGCTGCCCGGCAAATTCAAGCTCGCGCTTCTGTGGATGCCCGGGCGGATAGAAGGGCCCGCGCCATGGCTCATAGGTCCAGCCCCCGATTCCGACATGGATGCTCATGAGCCCAATCTCCCGGCCGCGCGAAGCGGGCGCATCACGCCAAAGCGGCGTCGGCCCCCATCAAGTCTGGAAAGAAGCCTTCGTGCGCCTCGCGCAATTCGGCCAGCGTTACCTGATGGTCGCTTTCGGGCAGTTCGAAGACGATGCGATCCTTGATCGTGCGGCCAAGCGGGTCGACCGGCACATCGGCGCGGTTCGCCGCGTCGAGGAAATCGGCAAGGCAGGTGTCGCAGACCGTGACCAGGTACAGACCCTGATCTTCTCCGAAGAAACTTTCAGCAATGCCAAAAGGCTGTTCCTCACTGACGAGGACGCCGATGTTCGACTTCAAGGCCATTTCGGCGAGCGCGACCGCGATACCGCCGTCGGAGACGTCGTGGCAGGCGGTGATCCAGCCTGCATTGATGCTCGCGCGGATGAAATCGCCCGTGCGCTTCTCGGCCCTGAGGTCAACGGGGGGCGGCGGACCTTCCTCGCGGCCGTGGATCTCGCGCAGCCAGATCGACTGACCCAGATGCCCCATGCGCTCGCCGACTGCGAGCACGATGTCGCCGGTGCGCTTGAAGCCGATACCGACCGCCTTTGTGAGGTCGTCGATGACGCCGACGCCCCCGATCGCGGGGGTGGGCAGGATGGCGCTGCCGCCGCCCGTCGCCTTCGATTCATTGTAAAGACTGACGTTGCCCGACACGATCGGATAGTCGAGCGCCCGGCACGCCTGGCCCATGCCCTCCAGGCAGCCCGTGATCTGGCCCATGATTTCCGGGCGCTGCGGATTGGCGAAGTTGAGGCAGTTGGTGATTGCGAGGGGCGTTGCGCCGACCGCCGTGATGTTGCGCCACGTCTCCGCGACGGCCTGTTTTCCGCCCTCGACGGGGTCGGCATAGCAATAGCGCGGGGTGCAGTCGGTCGACATGGCGAGCGCGCGGCCCGTGCCGTGGATGCGGACAAGCGCAGCGTCGCCGCCGGTCTGCACCGTGTCGGCGCCAACCTGGCTGTCATATTGCTCCCAGATCCAGCGGCGGCTGGCGAGGTCGGGGGTGCCCATGAGCAACTTGAGGTCGGCCGCGACGTCCTTCGTCTCGGGCACGTCGACAAGCTCGGCCTGCTTGGGGGTCGCCACGTGCGGACGATCGTAGAGCGGTGCATCGTCGGCGAGCGGGGCAAGCGGAATGTCGCAAACGATCTCGCCCTTATGCTCAAGCACCATGCGGCCGGTATCGGTGACGGTGCCGATGACCGCGAAGTCGAGTTCCCATTTCTCGAAGATCGCCTTGGCGAAATCTTCCTTGCCCGGCTTGAGGACCATCAGCATGCGTTCCTGGCTTTCGGACAGCATCATTTCATAGGCTGTCATCCCGGTTTCGCGCTGCGGCACATCGTCCATATTGAGGTGGATGCCGACGCCGCCCTTCGAGGCCATCTCGACCGACGAGCTGGTGAGCCCGGCGGCGCCCATGTCCTGGATTGCGACGATCGCATCCGATGCCATCAGCTCAAGGCACGCCTCGATCAGCAGCTTTTCGGTGAAGGGGTCGCCGACCTGCACGGTCGGGCGCTTTTCCTCGGCATCTTCGCCAAAGTCCGCGCTCGCCATCGTCGCGCCATGAATGCCGTCGCGGCCGGTCTTCGATCCGACATAGACGATCGGATTGCCGACGCCGCTCGCGGCAGAATAGAAGATCTTGTCCTGTTCGGCGACGCCGACCGTCATCGCGTTGACGAGGATATTGCCGTCATAAGCCTTGTGAAAATTGACCTCGCCGCCAACCGTGGGCACGCCCACGCAGTTGCCATAACCGCCGATGCCATGGACGACCCCTGAAATCAGATGCTTCATCTTGGGATGGTCGGGACGCCCGAAGCGAAGCGCGTTGAGGTTCGCGACCGGGCGGGCTCCCATGGTGAAGACGTCACGCAGGATGCCGCCGACGCCGGTCGCGGCACCTTGATAGGGTTCGATGTAGGAGGGGTGGTTGTGGCTCTCCATCTTGAAGATCGCGGCGAGCTTCTTGCCGTCCGGTCCCTCGCCAATATCGATGACGCCGGCATTTTCGCCGGGGCCGCAAATCACCCATGGCGCTTCGGTCGGGAGTTTTTTCAGGTGGATGCGCGAGCTTTTGTAGCTGCAGTGCTCCGACCACATTACCGAGAAAATGCCGAGTTCGACAAGGTTCGGCTCGCGCCCCAGCGCGTGGAGGACACGATCATATTCTTCCGCCGAGAGGCCGTGGTCGGCCACAATCTCATGGGTGATGACAAAGGCGGGCGCAGCTGCTGTCTGGGTCATGGCGCGCCTTTAGCCGCGCGCGCGCGATAGGAACAGACCCCATGCGCCTTTTTGAGCGCGCTGGGGTCCGTTCCGGCAAGAAATCACCGCGCCGCAAGCGTGGTGGGGGCCGTGTCGAGCGGCTGTACGTCGCGCAGCGGAAAGTTCACCTGCTGCGACCCGACGGTGCCGCGGACCCGGCGTTCGCCAACGCGCAGCCGGAAGGGCTTGCCGCTGCGTTCCTCGACGCCGGTGATGAGGCGCATGTCGCCCTTGCGGGTGATGCTGTAGCTGTAGATATGTCCCTCATGCTCGAACCGCTGCTTGGCATTGTCCTCGGCCTGAGCGGCGGGGGTGAGCAGGGAAAGTCCGAGGGCGGCGGAAAAGATGGTCGTCTTCATGGCGCAAGTCCTTGTCTATAAACAAAACTTGCCTTTCAGCCTCTCCTTATTGTGCGGTGCAGCATGGCGTATCGGCGGGCCAGCGACAATTGCAAAGAATCAAAATGCAATTGCGCCCTCTGTCAGGTTCCGGGCACGCGGCGCTCGCGCGTCGTCCACCAGGCCGCCCATGCAAGTAGCCCATAGGCGCCCAACATTGTCGCAGGGATCGCGAGCGAATAGGCCTCTTCCTTGGGACCGAACCAGTCAACCGCCTGGACCAGGGCAAGCAGAGCTGCAAGCAGCCAGAGACGCTGATCGCCCCCTGGCGCCCGCGTCCGCGCCGCATAATAGAAAAGCGCGCCGCCCGTCAGCAGGATCTCAAGGGGCATCTCGATCAGCGGATGATTCCAGAGACCAAGGCCGAGCTTGGGCGGCGCACCGAACAGGGTGAGGTCCGGGATATGGACGACAAGGTCGAGCCACCAGTGGGAGAAAACGACGATCGCGGCACCGAGCGCCGCAGCGCGCCGCCTGCTGGCAAGGCCGACGGCTGCGCCGAATATCAGGCTCCAGACCAGCGCGCCGAGCAGGCTGTGCGTATAGGGCATGTCATAAAGGTCCATCGGGTTCATGGCGGTCATGCCTGGGACGATTCGCATGGCTTCCACGCCCGGGATCAAGAGCGCTGCAAAACCGATGTCGACGATCTGCGCCGCGATGAACAACGTGCCGAGCCCGGCAGCGCGGGGCTGCGCAGCGGCGACGAGCGCCGGGGCGAAGTGGCCGACGAACATGGCGCGATGCTAGAGAGGCGGGGGGTGACGTCAAGCTTGACCGCAAGGGGGCGAAGAGGCCAAAGCAGGCGCCATGACGGACACGCCCGCACCCGCTGCTGCCCCCGAAATCGCCTCCTTGTCGTTCGAGGCGGCGATGGGCGAGCTTGAAACCATCGTGCGGCGGCTCGAAAGCGGCGATGTCAGTCTCGAAGAATCGGTGGCGCTTTACGAACGCGGTCATGCGCTTCGCGCACATTGCGAAGCGCGGCTCGCAGCGGCGCAGGCCCGTATCGAACAGGTCAGTCTCGGGGCGGATGGCCAGCCCGCGGGAACCTCGCCCTTCGGCGAAGCCTGAGGCCGTGACGGCACGCGTCGAAGGCGGGTCGCGGACGGACGCATCGCTCGTTCACGCAGCGCAGGCGGAAGTCACCGCCGGCATCGACCGGCTTTTCGACCGGCTCCTCGCCGTACCGTCCGATCCCAGGGGCCCGCTTTACGAGGCGATGCGCCACGCCGCGATCGGCGGCGGCAAGCGCCTGCGCCCGCTGCTCGTGCGCGCGGCAGGCGACCTCTACCATGTCGACCATGCCCCGGCGCTGCGCGTCGGGGCGGCGGTCGAGGCGATGCACGTCTATTCGCTGATTCACGACGATCTGCCGTGCATGGACGATGATGACATGCGCCGCGGCAAGCCGACGGTGCACAAGGCCTATGGCGAGGCGACCGCAATCCTTGCGGGCGATTCGCTCCATGCCCTCGCCTTTGAATGGCTCGTCGACCCCGCAACCCATCCCGACCCCTTTGTGCGCGGCGAACTGGTGCGCGAACTCGCGCGCGCAGCCGGGCCGGCGGGCATGGCGGGTGGGCAGATGATGGATCTCGCTGCCGAAACCGCCGATTTCGACCTGTCGACGGTCACGCGGCTGCAGCAGCTCAAGACCGGCGCGCTGATCGCCTTTTCGGTCGAAGCAGGGGCAGTCCTGGCGCGCATCCCCGCCGAGGGGCGCACGCCGCTGCGTGGATATGCCCGTGATATCGGGCTCGCCTTCCAGATCGCCGACGACATCATGGATGTCGAAGGCGACGAGGCGCTCGCCGGCAAGGCGCTGCACAAGGACGATGCGGCAGGCAAAGCAACTTTTGTCACGCTGATGGGGCTTGAACGCGCACGCGAACAGGCGGCGCTGCTTGTCGACCAGGCGATCGCCCATCTGTCGGGTTTCGGCGAAGAGGCCGCGCTGCTGCGGGCCATCGCGCGCTATGTGGTGGAAAGGGACCGTTGATGCGCATTGGAGTTTATCCCGGAACGTTCGATCCGATCACCCTCGGGCACATGGACATCATCCGCCGCGGCGCGAAACTGGTCGACCGGCTTGTGATTGGGGTGACGACAAATATTACCAAGTCGCCGCTGTTCGACGATGAGGAACGCATCGCGATGGTGCGCCATGAGGTCGCCGCGATCGAAGGCGATGTCCGCGTCGTCGGCTTCAACTCGCTGCTCATGGATTTTGCCGAGCGCGAGGGCGCGAGCGTCATCGTCCGGGGTCTGCGCGCGGTCGCGGATTTTGAATATGAATATCAGATGGCGGGAATGAACCAGCAATTGAACGACCGGGTCGAGACGGTTTTTCTCATGGCCGATGTCGGATTGCAGCCGATCGCGTCGCGCCTGGTCAAGGAAATCGCGATCTTTGGCGGCGAGATCCACAAATTCGTCACCCCCGCGGTGCGCGAGGCGGTCGAGCGGCGAATCGCCGAAAGGGGCTTGCGGCAGGGCGAGCCTTGACCGCAATCATTGAGCGTTCAGCTTTTTCCCGCTAGGGCGCGCAAAAACGGGGCGCAAACCGGATTCAACGACAAAGGCCGATATAGCATGATATTCCCACTCCGCCCCCTGGCATTGACGGTGATGGCGCTCGGCCTTGCGGCTTCGGCCGTAGCGCAGGAAGCGCCGCCGCCGCCGGGACCCACGCCGGAAGAAAGCCCGGTACCCAGTGATATTCCCGAGCCGGCCCTGCCGGCCGAAACACCCCCGGCTCCGCCTGCGGAAGCGCCGGCAGAATCCGACACGACACCGGCCGAGGAGACGTCGGCAGCGGCGGCGATGGCGCCCGAGCAATATCTCAACAATCCCGAATATATGCTCAACCTCGACCTTTCGACCGGGGGTCGGGTGGTCATCCAGCTTTTCCCGAACGTCGCGCCGGGTCATGTTGCGCGAGTCAAGGAACTCGCGCGCGCGGGCTTTTATGACGGGGTGAAGTTCCACCGCGTGATCGACGGCTTCATGGCGCAGACGGGCGATCCGACCGCCACCGGTCAGGGCGGCTCGCGGCTTCCCGACCTCAAGGCCGAGTTCAACGACATGCCGCACCTGCGCGGTACGGTATCGATGGCGCGCGCCGAAAGTCCGGACAGCGCGAACAGCCAGTTCTTCATCATGTTCCAGCCGCGCTTTGCGCTCGACCACCGCTATACCGTATTCGGCCGGGTGGTCTCGGGCATGCAATATGTCGACGCGATCCAGCGGGGAGAGCCGCCCGCGGTGATGTCGCGCATGGTGCAGGTGTCGGTCGCCGCCGACAACAAGCCCGTGCCTCCGGCGCCGATGCTGACCGAAGCGCAGGCACCCGCGGCAGAGATCACGGCCGACCAGCTCAACGCGCCGATCCAGTAAGCGGTCGAGGGCGCGCGATACTCCATGCGCGTCGACGCCTTCGATTTCGAGCTCCCGCCCGAGCGCATCGCTCTTCGCCCCGCGCGCCCGCGCGATGCGGCGCGGATGCTCGTGGTCGAGGGCCGCGTGATACGCGACGCAACGGTGCGCGGCCTTCCCCAGGAGCTGCGCGCTGGCGACTGCCTTGTCTTCAACGACACCCGCGTCATCCCCGCGCAGCTCGAGGGGCGGCGCGGCGATGCAAAAATCGGGGCGACGCTCCACAAGCGGATCGACCTGCGCCGCTGGCAAGCGTTCGTGCGCAACGCGAAGCGGCTGCGCACCGGTGAGAGCGTTGATTTTGGTGCGGGGGTGACGGCCCTGGCCGAAGAGCGTCTGCCCGACGGCAGCTTCATCCTCGCCTTTGCTGGCGACGAGCCCGTTGAGCTGCTGCTCGAAAGGGCCGGCACGATGCCGCTGCCACCTTATATTGCCGGCAAGCGCGCGACCGACGAGGCGGACCGCAGCGACTATCAGACGATGTTCGCGTGCAAGGATGGGGCGGTTGCCGCACCCACCGCGGCGCTCCACTTTACGCCCGCGCTGCTCGATGCGCTTGCCAGTGCAGGCATCACCAGCGAAACGCTGACGCTCCACGTCGGGGCGGGCACCTTCCTGCCGGTGAAGGCCGACGACACCGAAGACCATGTCATGCACGCTGAATGGGGCCGCATCGATGCTGCGACGGCCGACCGTCTCAACGCCGTGCGCGCCGCGGGGGGGCGCATCATCGCGGTGGGGACAACAAGTCTTCGCCTGCTCGAAAGCGCGGCGCGCGAGCCCGGTCTCATCGCGCCTTTCGAGGGCGATACCGCGATTTTCATCACCCCCGGCTATCGTTTCAAGGCGATCGACGGGCTGATGACCAATTTCCATCTTCCGCGCTCGACGCTGTTCATGCTGGTCAGTGCCCTGATGGGGCTCGAGACGATGCAGGCGGCCTATGCCCACGCGATCGCAAATGGTTACCGCTTCTACAGCTATGGCGATGCGAGTCTGCTGCTTCCGCAGCCACCGGACCGGTCGGCGTGAAAGACGCGTGCAGACGCCGTGAATCGGGGCTCACCGGCTAAGGCGACAATAGAACAGCTTCGCCCTGCGCGGGCGGAGGGTCACACTTCGATGACGACCTTGATGTTTTCAGGGCGGAGCTTGGCCGCCCGGGCGATATCATTCTTGGCACGCGCGATGACATCCCCCAGGCATTCGCCCTCCTCGAGGCCGAGCAGTTCCGAAACGTCGGTACCAAGCAGCGCCGCGAGCGCCTCCATCCGCCCGGGCTTCGGGCGCGCTTTGCCTTGCTCCCAAGCCGAAATCGACGGCTCGCTCACCGAAAGGTGTTTCGCGACCTGCGACTGGGTCAGTCCCTTAGCCATACGCAATCGTTGCAGACGGGTCCCGAGACTTTCTGTCGCCCTGGGGGCCGGGGCGATCCGGCCCTCCGGCCCGACAACGCTGCGAAGCTGCGCGGCGCTCAGCGTCGCGGAGCTTATCAATGTGTCGAACTGACACCCGTAGATCTGAGCGCTGTTCCAGATGATCCTGGCTCCGGTTGGACCGGCGTGGGGCAGGTCGATCTCGATACGCTCGCCAATATCGAGCGCGACCTCGCTTTCGATCAGGAGGCCGCTTGCAGAAATATTGTGGACCTGCACCATGAGGTCGCCGCCCGTCGCTTTTGCGCCGGCCAATTGAAGCCGAAGCGTGCGGCGCGGGCTTCGCGATTTGCCGCCGCGAAGCTCGCCGGTCTCGATATATGCGGGAATTGCCATCGTCATGCCTATTCGGGCAGACCGCGTTAAGAGAAGGTTACCGGCGCCACAAATGCTGTGCGGCCATATGTGCGCTTCTGGCGACCGCTGCCGCAGCGATGCACGGCAGCGGGGCCGGGCAAGCGGCGGAATAAACGACTCACCTCGTCGTTCGCGATCTTTCCGGGGATGTGCTGGCGACCCCAGGGGTTTAACGCACCAAATTAAGTTTTGGCTAAGCTTTGTCCTTGACGCCCTTACCGCTTGCTCGCGATACGCCCGGCAATATGGCCGTGACCTGTAAGGCCAACAAATAGTTGATATCCATATATAAAATATGGGATTCGCTGCTTTAACCTTTCCGCCGCCCCTGTCTCAAAGGGGAACAGAGTGGCTCATCGGGCGATCAGGGTGCGAATCCGGCCCCGCTGAGGATTGCGTAACTTAATAAAATGTTTATTTTCCCCTTCAGATTTTAACGATTCTTAAGTCGCCTTGAGGCGCGCAGGAATTGGCTCGCTACGTGCCTGGACCGCTAAGGGGCATCGTGGTGGGACTGGGGGTTTTTTGACGCATAATTTTTGTCAGGTCGTGGCGCGATTCGGCGCCGCTGCAGCTCTTTTGCTGTTGGCAGGTGCGGCCGTCGCCGCAGACGCCAAGGAGCGCGCGAGCGGCCCTGCCTTTGATGGCGCGTCGCTCAATGTCGTCTTGGCAGGCCATATCACGGCCAAATGCTCGGTCGGCGGGGGCGGGACTATCAATCTTGGCGAACTGGCGCACGATAAGCAGGCCACGGCGCGGTTCGACGTTGGGTGCAACGTGCCCTTCGAGATGATTTTCCGTTCGGCGTCGGGGGGGATTGCTCATGCGACGCGGCCGGAGGGCGAGGGGCCTTATGTCGGTGTCGTACCCTACCGATTGGACGTGACGGTTCCGGCACTGTCGCCGCTACCAACGCAGCTTCACGCCGATTTCACAAGCAATCAGATGGTGGCGGGCGCCTCGCTCCATAGCGGCGATGCCATTGCCGCCGGCGGCGGCGAGCTCCGCCTCCAGACAGAAATGACGCAGGGCCGCGATCTGCTCGCGGGCCAATATGGGGATTCGATCACGATCGTCATCAATCCGCGCGTCTGAGGGAATGCTGGCTCATGAAGCCAGTAGGGTCGTTAGTAAGTGCATGTAAGTAAATGTGAAGGGAGTAGTAAAATGAAGTTTTCCTATCTGTTTATCGCCGCATCGGTGGCCGCTCTGAGCAGCACTGCCGCATCGGCGCAGACCACCGTTTCCAACGCCACCTACGTGAACCCCGCCAATCCGGGCAACGTCGGCACGGCGAGCCCGACGGAAACCGCCGACTTTACGATCCAGGGCACGGTCAGCCAGGCTTGCGTCCTGGGCGCCGGCGGCGATCTGAACGACGTCAATTTCGGCACGATCGGCATCTATGCCGACGCGACGAGCACCGTCGAGAACGTCTTTACCTCGGTCGGCCCGGCGAACGGTCACACCCGCACCAACCTCGCGGGCTGCAATACCGCGAACCGCATGACTGTCCGCAAGGGCAACGGCGTCGACGGTCTGGTGAACACCACCAACACTGGCGGCTATGATAGCAACGTGTTCCAGGCGAATATTCCTTACGCGATCGCGGTTCAGTATACGGCTGGTGCGGTCGGCACGCTCGTGCCGCAGGCCTCGATCAGCCAGTTCCAGGTCAGCACGAACGAAGACCAGGACTTCAAGGAAAACGCTGCCTGGAAGTCGGGTGCGGCGTTCCGCATCGACATCTCGGATCCGACGAAGGCGCTGGTTGCCGGCACCTATTCGGACACGGTGACGGTCGAACTGGCTGCCATCTAAGGCACCGGTATCGGATGTCAGGGGGGACGCGAATGTCCCCCCGACATTTGTTTTTTTTGAGGGGCGGGGGATGCGCGACGGGATCGCACGCAAACGCCCCTGTGCGAGGGGTAAATGGTGAAACTCCGGCCACTGGCCCTTTTTACGAAACTGCGTCTTGGCGCAGTTCTTCTCCTTTTGGGGATCATTGCCTCGACATCCGCGCTCGCGATGCGGGTTTCGCCGATGGTATCCGAACTCTCCACGTCGGGTAGCGGCGCGGTTGCGCGCATTGAGGTCGGTAATGTCGGCTCGGCATCCATGCCGTTCGAAACCAAGATCACGCGCATCGATTTCGATGAAGACGGCAAGCTGATCGAAACGCCTGCCGATGAGGATTTCATAACCTTCCCGGCCCAGGGGCTGGTTCCGGTATCGGGCCGGCAGGTCGTTCGTGTCCAGTGGATCGGTCGCCCTGACATACCCACGTCGCAGGCCTATTATTTGTGGGTCCGTCAGCTGCCGGTGGAAACCAATCCGCAGAAGATCCAGGGGACTGACGCCTCCGTATCCATCGACGTTCTTTATACGATGAAGGCCTTGATCGTTGTCGCTCCGCCGGGCGCGAAGCCCGACGTCGAAGTGGTCTCGCTGGTGCCGGAAATGATCGTGCCGCCAGCGCCCGACATTGATCCTTCGTTGCAGGCAGCAGCGCCCGAGGATGCGAAAGCCCCCGAACCTCAGCCTGGGCTGAAGGTCGTCGTCGTCAACAAGGGCAACCGCTATGCGCTGATGAGCGGCGCAAAGTGGGTTCTCACCGCGACCACCGCCGACGGTAAGCCGTTCGAGCGCACCTATGGGAATGAGGAAGTGGCGCAGCTTGTGGGCGTTGGTTACCTCGCCCCCGCAGGCGGAAAGCGTGCCTTCTCTATCCCAACGGGTGTCGCACTCGATCCTGGCAAGCCGATGACGATGCGATTCACCAGGTGAGGAGCGGGTCGTGAGGGCCTGGGTTCGTACGGCGGGTAGCGCGATCGCCATCGGCGTCGGAATGCTGACGTCGTACCAGACGTCTGCGTCAGAGGCTGCACCGCCCGGGCCGCCTCCCGGCAGTTTGGCACAGCGTGCGGTTCCCGCTGCACCTGAGCCGGCCCGGCGCCCCGACATCAACCCCTATAATCGCGACATCGAGATCACCGCTCCGCTCCAGTTCAACCGGCGGATCCTGGGCGAACTGCCTGTCCTGCTGACAGCCGACGATCGGTTCGTCGTGGGAACCGAAGGGTTCCTCGCGCTGATCGGTCCGCTCTTGACGCCGGAGGCGCAGGTCGAATTGCGTGCGGTTCTTGGTGACAAGCCCCGTTTCCTGCCGGAAGAAGTCGCCGCGTCGGGAATCCGGCTCGACTATGATCCCGAGCAGCTCGCGGTACTCGTCCTGCAGATCGCGCCCGAGAAGCGATCGGTGGAAATTCTCTACCAGAACCGTCAGGCCGAAGAACCCGGCGATCCCCCGGTGCCCTTCAGCGCCTTCATGAATATCAGCACGACGGTCTCGCGCCTTTCGCAGACCGGCAATATCGAAAAGCCGGAATTGTTTCTGAATGGCGCCGTTCGCTACAACAATCTCGTTTTCGAGGGCGATGCCCAGGCCCGTCGCGACTTTTTTACCGACAAATATAAGTTCGAGCGTCGCTACGCCCGGCTGGTCTACGACCAGCCTGAAGAGGCGCGCCGGTGGTTCTTGGGCGACCTGGAGCCGGAGACCCGGGGGCGCCAGAGCTTTCTCAACATGGGTGGCATCGGCGTGGTGCGGCAGCGCCAGAGGTTCGATTCCTTCCGCAACAATGTATTGTCGGGGGGGCGGCGGCTCGTGCTCCAGGAACAGTCGGTCGTGCGTGTCATGCGCAACGGCATCTACCAGCGGGAATTCACGCTCGATCCCGGACAATATGATATTTCGAACCTCCCGCTCGACACGGGTAGCAACAATATCCAGATTGAAGTCCAAGGGCTTTCGGGCGCACGTCAGACTTTCGACTACCAGGCCTATCTTGATACCATCGACCTTGAGCCTGGAGACTATGAATATGGCGCTTATGTCGGCTTTCTCGACGACGGCGGCTTCGGCAACCCCAATTATTCCAGTGCAACGCCGGTTTTTACAGGCTTCTGGCGAAAGGCCTTTCTGAACCGGCCGGCAATCGGATTTGGCACGCAGCTGTCTGAAGACGTGCAGAACCTTACCGCGCAGACTCAGTTCCTCCTTGCAAACAGCGGCCGCATTCGCCTCGATGTCGGCGGTAGCCACAGCAAGACCGACGGCACGGGGTTCGCCGCGACGGTTGGCTATGATCAGGTCGTTGGCGGGGCAACCGGCTATGACACGCTCACCGTCGTTCTCGATTATACGTCGCCCAACTATACAACGATCGGTTCGATCGAGGGCGTGAATCCCATTTCCTTCAACCTCACTGCTGCCTACACCAAGCGCTTCACGCACAAGCTGTTTGCCAGCACCAACGTCTCGTATCGGAAAAGTCGCAGCCCGCTCTTCGACGACTCGTACAGCATTTCCTCGACGGCCAACTATCGCTTCAACAAGGAATGGACGCTGCAATTCGGCGCTGAATATGTGAAATCGGGTTTCCCGAGCGGTTTCGGCCGCAACAACGGGTTTGGCGTGACAGTCGGTCTGATATGGCAGCCAAGCTACAACCGGCGGGCGGAGGCACGCTATAATTCTCTTCGCAACAATGGCAGTGCCCGCTACCAGAAAACCGTCGATAACCGGGCGGGCTCCTTCGGATATTCACTCGCAACCAACTATAATGACGGGTCAACATCCATCGGTGGTCAGCTCGACTATGTCGGCAACCGGTTCGATGCCAATCTCACGCACACCGCGTTTGGAGAAAGTTTCAACAATATTGGCGAAAGCCAGGTCACGACCTTGAGGGTCGGTAGCTCAATCGCATATGCCGGTGGAAAGCTTGCGGTCGGCCGCACGATCAACGACAGCTTCGCGCTCGTCTATCCGCACAAGACGCTGAAAGGGCGCAAGGTCATAGTCGGCGATGCACTCGAGGGCGGAAGCTACGTCAGCAAAAGCGGCGCCTTGGGACCGGCAGTGCAAAATTCCCTGACGGCGTTCCTCAACCAGTCGATCCGCTATGACGTGGTCGATCCGCCGCGGGGCTATGATATCGGGGACGGCGTCAAGCGTGTGAGGCCAGCCTACAAGAGCGGATATGTGATCGAAGTGGGAAGCGCTGCATTCGTCAGCGCCATCGGGACCCTGAAAGGCCGCGATGGGCAGCCGCTCAAGCTCGTCAGCGGCATCTTGCGGCGAACGGACCAGCCCGATGCGGCCGACGAGCCATTCTTCACGAACACAGCCGGCCGCTTCGCGATCGCCAAGCTGGAACCGGGGGGCGAATATAGTGTCTGGCTCCCCTCGGGTGGCCAAGGCGGATTCACGTTCAGAGTCCCGGATGACAATGACGGCCTATTGGACCTGGGCATTGTTGAACTCGGACGCAGGGAAGGCCAATAAGATGACATTATCCCGCAAGACCCGGTGGAGTCGGCTACTTCGGCGTGCCGTCACCCTTTGCGCCGCTATCCTGCTGCCGACCTCTGCGCACGCGATGTGCACGCTGTCGATCGAACCGGTGCAGGATCAGCTGATCATCCGCAACAATCCGCTTGAGGATGGCGCTGCGTTCGGCACGGTAGAGATTAATGTGGTCAACCGCGGCGATGGCGAATGCGTTGGCCGCCTGGGCGCATCCCTCCGGGGCGAACCTTTCGGCTTTCGCTCTGACAACGGCGCGCCGCCTATTCCCTACCAACTGGTCGATGAAAAAAGCAGTAACGATATCACCCCGCGTGCCGGCCGGAATCTTCAGGGCATGGGGGGACGCTTCATCCGTCTGATGCCGGGTGAAAGAGCGCTCGAATTGTTGTCGGTTGCTGCCGTGCTCGACAGTTCGACCTCGCAGGGTCGCTACACGCAATCGCTGGATCTGACCGTAGCCGGCGAGGACGGGATGATCCTCGGCACCAAGCCGTTGACATTGGGCATTGACGTCCTGCCCGCCGCCATGATCGGGATGAAGGGACAGCTTGCGCGCGCGCGGGGGACGAATTCGATCGATCTAGGTGAGCTCGTACCCGGGACGAAGGACCTCCCGCTTACCCTTTATGTCATTTCGACCGGCGGATACCGAGTATCGGTTGTTTCGGAAAACCAAGGCCGCCTCAAGCATGAAAGTGCCGGCTGGTATGTAGACTATCGATTGAAAATGGGTCGCTTCGATCTCGATCTGACATCGCCCGCGGGCTTCGAAATCATCTCCGACCGGGCGCGATTTGACAATTATCCGGTCCGAATCGAAATCGGGGAAACTGCTGGCAAGCGCGCTGGAAGCTACGTGGACACGGTCATGTTTACGGTCGCGGCCCTTTAATCAGATCGGCTGGATCGTCAACGAGAGCGTCAGCGGCGCCTCGAGCGATACCTGTTCGAAGCGATAGGCAATCTGCTGGATGCGGGGGCCGTACTCGCGGTGCACTTCCTGTGTGCCGAGCGCTGAGAGCTCGACCCTGCTGTCCCCGTAGAGGAGGCGGGCGCTTTCACTCTGGGCCAGCGGGCGATATTGCGCAGAGACCAGATAGCCCGTGGCGTTGTTGCACCCCTCGGTCACAAAGCCTGGCGCATTGGCAAGTGCATCGGCATAGACGCTGTGATTGACCCAGCACGCCATCGGCACCGTCGCAGTAACCTGGAATGTGCCCGTCGCCTGCTCACTAGCCGCCGCGGCCGCCGTCGACGCGAACAGGGCGGACGCGCAGCCCAGCCTCATCATAGTCTTCATCGCAGTCGCCATTTCACAAAAGTCCCTACAAGATGGAGGACCTTCATAGCGGGAAGTCGTTAATGTCCCGTTTGCGCCTTCCGGTTGAGCGGAATTGCCCGCAATCCGGCACCGCGGGCCCGCTGAACCGCCCCCCGACTTGCATGACACTCGAAGACACCCCGTGACCGGCAAGCTGCCGGACGGGAACCGATAAGACCTGGGTCCGTTCTCCCTCGCACATGAGCAGAGGGAACCCCTACATGGCCGAAACCAAAATCTTCGCGCGGCTTAAAGCCGACCACGATCGCCACCGCAAATTGCTCGACCAGATCGACGCCACGAAAGGCGACAGCTCCGAACGCGAACGGCTGTTCGAGGCGTTCCGCGTCGAGGTCACCGCGCATGCCGCCTCGGAGGAAATGTCCCTCTACGCGACTATGCTGGCAAATGCGGACCTGCGCGATGATGCGCAGCACAGCGTCTCGGAGCATAAGGAAATCGAAGATATGCTGACCGAGCTATATGAGATGGATTTTGGCTCAACCGGTTGGCTCACGCGTTTTCGCACGATGAAGGATCGCTATCTCCATCATATCGATGAGGAAGAGGAGGATATGTTCCCCGCAGCCGAGGAGGAATTATCGGACGCGAAGAAGGCGGAGCTTCTGGCGATTTTCGACAAGGAAAAGCCGAAGGAAAAGGCAAAGGCGGCCGCCGAGGAGCCTTCGAGCGAAGATGAGCGCGAGTAGCGCAGGGCCCGCCCCCGTCTCGACTTTCCGCGCCGCCCAGCCCATAGGCGCGCGCCATGACCGACAGATTCGCTTTTCAGCTCGCCGCGACCGATGGCGCCGCGCGTACCGGCGTCATTCGCATGATGCGGGGCGAGATCCGTACGCCCGCCTTCATGCCTGTCGGCACCGCGGCAACGGTGAAGGCCATGCGCCCGGCCGAGGTGCGCGCGGCCGGCGCGGACATCATTCTCGGTAACACCTATCACCTGATGCTGCGCCCAGGCGCCGAGCGCATGGCGCGCCTCGGCGGGCTGCATGGCTTCATGGGCTGGGACCGGCCGATCCTGACCGACAGCGGCGGCTACCAGGTCATGAGTCTCGCCGCGCTCACCAAGCAGAGCGAGGAAGGCGTGACGTTCAAGAGCCATCTCGACGGCTCACGCCATATGCTGACCGCCGAACGCTCGATGGAAATCCAGCGGCTGCTTGGCAGCGATATCGTGATGGCCTTCGACGAATGCCCACCCGCGGGCGTCGACGCGAAGCGCGCCGAGGCGAGCATGGAGCGCTCGATGCGCTGGGCGGCGCGAAGCCGCGCGGGCTTCGACGCGGGTGAGGAGCATGCCTCGCGCTCAGCGCTCTTCGGCATCCAGCAAGGCTCGCTCGATGAAAAGCTGCGCGCGCGCTCGGCTGCGGCGCTCATGGACATCGGATTTGACGGCTATGCGATCGGCGGCCTCGCGGTCGGGGAAGGGCAGGAGGCGATGTTCGCCGTACTCGATTTTGCGCCCGCGCAGCTCCCCGCCGACAAGCCGCGCTATCTGATGGGTGTCGGAAAGCCCGACGACCTCGTTGGCGCGGTTGCGCGCGGGGTCGACATGTTCGATTGCGTGCTGCCGACGCGGTCGGGCCGCAATGGCCAGGCGTTCACCTGGGAGGGGCCGGTCAATATTCGCAATGCGAAGCACGCCGAAGATCGGGAGCCGCTCGACGCCTCCTGCGATTGCCCGGTATGCACGACATGGTCGCGCGCCTATCTCCACCATCTCGTGCGCGCAGGCGAAATGCTGGGCGCGATGCTGATGACCCACCATAATCTGCATTTTTATCAGGCGCTGATGCAGGCGATGCGCGATTCGATCGCGGCCGGACGTTTCTCAGCCTTCCAGGCGGACTTCGAGACGCGTTATCGGCGCTGAAGATTAGTTAAGTTTGTTGAGCAGGTCGAGCATCGACTGCGGGATCGTTTCGTCGACCGCCGACTCGTACGCACGGCGCAGGGCGAGGTTAACGTCCTGACCTTTGCGGGGAATTTTCTTTTTGGCGTCTTTCCCGGGAGCCTTTTGCTGTGGCGATCCGGCTTCAGACGACATTATAGAGGTTTCCGCTGAACATGGCGCCTTCTGCTAACCGCGCTGTCACCAAAGAGCAATGGCGCGTTTGCCGCTTTCCCATGAAACTAATTTGCGGCTAGATCGTTCCCCCACCGAGCAATTATATCGGGTGCCGGGGGAGCGGGGATGAAAATGCCTGCATTTCCGGTGCTCAAGGCGGGTTTTGGGCCCGCATCAGGAGGTTTTCTATGTCATTGGGTCAGGCAATTGCGCCGCATCTTCCCTATTTGCGGCGCTATGGCCGTGCCATTTCGGGAAGCCAGGCAAGCGGCGATGCCCTCGTGGCACAGCTCTTGGAGACGCTGGTTGCCAATCCCGGGGCGGTCGATTCGGGCGCCGACCTTCGAATTCAGCTCTATCGCATGGTCCATGACAATTTCGGGCTCGCGAGCGCGCCGCCGCCCACCGATCCCGATGCGGCCGCCGACATCGCGATCGCCGACGCGCGCCTGCGGCGTATTCCCTCGCTCGCCCGCCAGGCACTGCTCCTGACCGCGGTCGAGGGTTTCGGCGAGGCCGAGACGGGACGCATCATCGGGCGCGACGTCGAAGATGTCCGCAAGCTGATCGCCGAGGCGCTTGACGAGATCGACCGCCAGACGCGCGCGCGCATCCTCATCATCGAGGACGAACCCATCATCGCGATGGATATCGAGATGATCGTGCGGGACCTGGGCCATGAAGTGGTCGGCGTTGCGACCACTCACCGCGAAGCGGTCGCGGAGGCGCAAGAGCATCAGCCCGGACTCGTGCTCGCAGACATCCAGCTTGCCGACAACAGCTCGGGCATCGAGGCGGTGCAGGAGATTCTGAGCAGTCTCAAGGTGCCCGTCATCTTCATCACGGCCTTTCCCGAACGCCTGCTGACCGGCGACCGTCCCGAGCCTGCATTCCTGCTCACCAAGCCCTATCAGCCTGCAACGCTCCGCGCGGCGGTGTCGCAGGTGCTTTTCTTCGACGAGAGCACGGTCCCCGCATAAGCTCTTCGCCTTGCCGGTGCGAAAGCAGCGCGCTCGGGGTTGCTAGAGGATGAGCGGCAAGCGATAGCAGCGAGCGATGACTGCTCCTGAAGCTTCCGCCCGCCAGTCGGCGCTCGACCGGTTGGCCGCCAACGCGCCTTTCCTCGCGCGCCTTGCCGCACTCTATCCCGAGGACGTCGCGCGCTACCTTGACGAGGGAAGTGACGCGGCGCTCGCGTGCGTGACCCCCCCGCCGCTCGAGGACGATATCATGCGCGCGATGCGTCAGTGGCGCGGCCGCATCGCGCTTCTCCTCGCGCTTGGCGACCTCGCAGGCGAGCATGACGTCGCGACAACGACGCGGCTCTTGTCGGACTTTGCCGATCAGGCGTGCGACGCCGCTCTCGCCGCCGCCTTCGCCGAGCGGGTTCCGGACGAGGCGGCGCGCGGGCTCTCGGTCATCGCGCTCGGCAAGCTCGGCAGTCACGAGCTCAACTATTCATCCGACATCGACCCGATCCTGATCTTCGACCCCGACACTTTGCCGCGGCGCTCGCGCGATGACCCCGACGAGGCAGCCGTGAGGATTGCGCGGCGAATGGTCGAGATCCTGTCAGCGCGCACCGCCGACGGCCATGTTCTACGCGTCGACCTGCGGCTTCGTCCCCATCCCGAGGTGACACCCATCGTGCTCCCGGTGAATGCAGCGATTTCCTATTACGAGTCGGAGGCCTTGGCGTGGGAGCAGGCGGCCTTCATCCGCTCGCGCGCGAGTGCGGGTGACCGGGCGCTTGGCGAAACATTCCTCGCCGCGATTCAGCCCTTCATCTGGCGCCGCAGCCTCGATTTCCGGCAATTGAAGGAAATCGGGGCGATGAGCGACCGGATTCGCGACCATTTCGCGCAAGGCCAGCAGTTCGGACCCGGCTACGATTTGAAGCGCGGGCGCGGGGGGATCCGCGAGATCGAGTTTTTTGCGCAGGTCCACCAGCTCATTTACGGCGGCCGCGACCCCTCGCTGCGCGCGCCCGCCACGGTCGATGCGCTCGGCGCGCTGGCAAAGGCCGGACGGATCGACGCCGATATCGCCGCGCAGCTCAAGGGACATTACGCCACATTGCGCCGGATCGAGCACCGATTGCAGATGATCGAGGATCAGCAGACGCACTGCCTGCCCGTTCAGGCGGACGCGCTCGATGCGGTCGCGCGGCTCGATGGAGCAGCCGACGGCAAAGCGTTGCTCGACGCGCTTTCGCCCGTGGTGACCGAGGTGGGCCAGTGCTACGACCGTCTCGTCGTCGAGCGCGCGGCCAGCCGCGGTCTGCCGCGTGATGAAAGCGAGCTGGAACGGGCGCTCGTGGCGGCGGGCTTTTCATCGCCAGACGCGGCGCTTCGCACGATCGCCGAATGGCGCGGCGGCAAGCTGCGTGCGCTCCGTAGCCCAGCGGCGCTTGAGGCTCTCGAGGCGGTGCTTCCCGAACTCGTCAAGGCGATCGGGGCGGCCCCCGATCCGCAGGCGACTCTGGTGCGCTTCGACATGCTCGTCGCGGGGCTTCCGAGCGCGGTGGGTTTCTTCCACCTGCTCGCAGCGCAGCCCGACCTTGCAAAGATCGCGACGCGCATCCTGTCGATCGCTCCGACGCTTGCCGACGCGCTCGGCGCGCGCGTCGAACTGATCGAGGGGCTGATCGACAAGCGGGCCTTCGATGCCCCCGCAACCAAAGCCGAGCTGATCGCGGAATGGGCGCCGGGGCTTGCTGGGCTCGACTATGAACGTCTGCTCGACCGGGTGCGCGACCGCGTCGGCGAGCGGCGCTTTGCCTATGGGGTGCAGCTCATTGCGGGGGCAACGGACCCCATGGCGATCGCCTGCGGCTATTCCGAGCTTGCCGAAGCAGCGCTCCAGGTTCTCGCGGACGCAACGGTGGCCGAGTTCGAGGCGGCGCACGGGCGCGTTCCGGGCAGCGAGCTGGTTGTGCTGGCGCTCGGCCGGCTGGGAGGGAGGGCGCTGACCCACGCGTCGGACCTCGACCTCATCTATCTGTTCACCGGCGATCATCTCGCCGAATCGGATGGACAGCGGCCGCTCGGCGCGACGAGCTACTACAACCGCCTTGCGCAGCGGGTGACCGCGGCGATGTCGGTGCCGACCGCGGCGGGCAAGCTCTATGACGTCGATACGAGGCTGCGTCCGCAGGGCACGCAGGGCCCACTCGTGGTCACGCTCGACAGTTTCGAACGCTATCAGCGCGAAGAGGCATGGACCTGGGAGCATATGGCGCTGCTCCGGGCGCGGCCCGTCTACGGGTCCGACCGCGCGAAGGCGGCCGTGCAGCGCATCATCGACGACCTGCTTGCCGCGCCGCGCGAGCCTGCGAAGCTCGCGCAGGATGCGGCCGAGATGCGCGACAAGATATCCCGGCACAAGCCGCCCAAAGGTCCGCTCGACATCAAGGGCGGGCCGGGCGGGCTCGTCGACCTTGAATTTGCGATGCAGGTGACACAGCTTGCAAGCGGTCAGTGCCACGATCCCAATATCGGCTCGGCGCTCGCCTGCCTGAAGGCAAGCGGGCTTGCACCTCCCGAGGTGTGCGAGGCGCACGGCCTGCTTGCCCGGATGCTCGTGATGCTACGGCTGACCGCGCCCCAGGGCGAACCTGCAACGCCCGCCGCGCGGCAGCTCGTTGCGAGCGCGTGCGGTGAGCCGGGCTGGCCGCAGCTGCTTGCCGCGCATGACGCGGCGCGGCAACAGATCGCAAACTGGTGGGCCTCGATTCGCCCGCCCCAGCAGGAGAACCCCACATGACCCTTGCCATTGGCGATGCCATTCCCGCCGTGACGCTGCGCGATGCCGACGGCGCCGCGATCGACCTCAAGGCGCTGAGGGGGGCGCCGCTGGTCGTTTATTTCTACCCCAAGGCCGACACGCCGGGCTGCACTGTCGAGGCACAGGACTTCACCCGCCTCGCCCCCGAATTTGCGCATCTCAATGCACAGGTCCTCGCCGTCTCGCGCGATGCGCCAGCGAAACTGTGCAAGTTCCGCGACAAATATGGGCTGACCGTCCGGCTCGCGTCCGATGAGGACGGCAAGGTTTGCGAGGCGTTCGGGACCTGGGTCGAGAAGCAGAATTACGGCCGCACCTACATGGGGATCGAACGTTCGACCTTCCTGTTCGCCCCTGACGGCAAACTCGCAAAGGAATGGCGCAAGGTGCGCGTGAAGGGGCATGCCGACGCGGTGCTGGAGGCGGCAAAGGCGCTCTGATATGACCTCGCTCGCCAAAGCGGCCCGGGAGGTTCTCCTCACGCCCGATCCGCCGGCCAAGCGCCGCGCGGCGCGCGCGCTCGCGCGCGCGTGGCGGCGCGGCGAGCTTGATCATCGCTGCGATATCACAATGCCCGAACAGCCGGCGTGGCCCGCAGCGCCCGAACTCCTGTTGCCCAGCCAGATGCCGCGACGCCGGAAGGGCGGGTCGGAGCGCGGCCGCATCGCGATGCTCCACGCGCTCGCGCATATCGAATTCGTCGCGATCGACCTTGCGGTCGATCTCGTGGGGCGGTTTGGCGAGCAGTTTCCCCGCGCCTTTATCGACGACTGGCTTGACGTTGCGGCCGATGAAGCGATGCATTTCGCGCTGCTCGACCGGCGCCTGCGCGCGCTCGGCAGCCATTATGGTGCGCTCCCCGCACACGCGGGTCTTTGGGAGGCCGCCGCGGCGACAAGCGACGATGCGCTCGCACGCCTTGCGATCGTTCCAATGGTGCTCGAGGCGCGCGGGCTCGATGTCACGCCGGCGACAGTCGAACGCTTCCGTGCCGTGGGTGACGAGGCGTCGGCGAGAATTTTATCGCGTATTTACAAGGACGAAATCCGGCATGTGCGCGCGGGCACAGTCTGGTTCGGCTGGATGTGCGACGAAAGGGGATTCAACGCCGTCGAAACGTGGCAAAGCCTCGTAAAATCGCGCTTTCGCGGGAATCTGAAGCCACCGTTCAACGACTCGGCGCGCCGGGACGCCGGTTTAACGCAAGAATACTATGCGGTAGTTGCTTCGTAACCTTTGCCCATGCACCAAGGCTCCCGCGGGCAGGGAATAATCCCATCCAGGCAAACAACCGGCACCGGCGGGACCAGATACCGTCGGCGACATGGCGAAGAGCGGGGTCGATACGTGCGGAACGCGACACGAACGCAAAAGTTTCATCTTGGGCTGATTTTCTTCGCGCTGGCGTCGATGGGCATGGCCGCCCCGGCGCAGGCGTTCGAAACGAGCGCAGCGGGCGTTCCGGTCCCCGACGAGCCCGACGATGAGGCCTTCGACGCCGGCGTGGCGCCCTCGGTCAAGGAAGACGGCGAAGCGCGCGCGGTGTTCCAGGCGTGGAAGCGCCTCGACACCGGACTGACGGCCTCGATCGGCGTTGCGGTCCCCTCGCGCCGCCCGATCGAGCAGATGTCGCTATCCTCCTCCTACGGCATGCGCACCCACCCGATTACGGGTCGCGTCGCGCGCCACAATGGCATCGACATTCCCGCGCCGCACGGCACCCCCATTTATGCGACCGCCGATGGCATTGTTGGCCGCGCCCAGCGTCTTGGCGGTTATGGAAATTATGTAGAGATCGCCCATGGCAATGCGATCGAGACGCGCTACGGTCACATGTCCTCTTACATTGTCCATCCCGGACAGCAGGTGAAGAAGGGCGAAATCATCGGTTATGTCGGCTCGACGGGCCGTTCGACCGGCAATCATTTGCACTATGAAGTCCGTATCGACGGCGCGCCGGTCAACCCGTTGCCCTTCGTGCGCTCGGACTCGATGGCGATCGCTGCACTTTCGGGCGACGGCAAGCCGCTCGCGATGGGCGGTCCCGAGGAATAAGGGTTTCAGGGTCGGAGAGGAGGGGGCGTCCTCCGGCCCGAGGCCGGGGCGCCCTTTTCATTTGCGCACGAAGCCCTATCTTGCCGTCATGGCCACGCAGCTTTCCGATATCGCCCTCTCGCCCGCCGCCGCCGCCCGCGTTCGCTGGATCGCGCAGCGCAAGGGCGCAGCCTTGCCCGCGCTGCGTCTTGCGGTCGATGGGGGTGGCTGTTCAGGTTTCACCTATCGTTTCGATCTTGCCGAGACGATCGAGGCGGATGACATCGTCACCGAGACCGACGGGGTGAAGCTGGTCGTCGACCCCGTGAGCATCGACCTTGTGCGCGGCAGCATCGTCGATTTTGTCGATTCGCTCGGTGGATCGTCCTTCAAGGTGGAAAACCCGAACGCGGCCTCGGGCTGCGGTTGCGGATCGAGCTTCTCGATCTGACGCCTTTCCTGGCGAAACGCTTCCTGCCATAGACAGGCGATGAAAATCGCCACCTTCAACATCAACGGCATCAAGGCCCGGATGCCGCGCCTCGTCGAATGGCTTGAGGAAACCCAGCCTGACGTCGCCTGCCTCCAGGAACTGAAGTCGAGCGATGAGACCATGCCGACGGCCGAAATCGAGGCGGCCGGATATGGCATGCTCTATCATGGGCAAAAAGGGTTCAACGGGGTTGCAATCCTCGCGCGGGGCAGCGAGCCGGTCGAAATTCGGCGCGGTCTTGACGGCGAGGCGGAGGACGAGCAGTCGCGCTATCTCGAAGCCGAGGTTCTGGGGCTCCGCATCGCCTCGATCTATCTTCCCAACGGCAATCCCCAGCCGGGGCCCAAGTTCGACTATAAGCTGCGCTGGATGAAGCGGCTGCGCGAGCGGGCGAAGGCACTGCTCAAGGCCGAGATCCCGACCATCCTCGCCGGCGACTATAACGTCATCCCGCACGACGACGATGTCTGGGATCCGCGCGCGATGGCAAAGGACGCGTTGATGCAGCCCGATTCGCGCGACGCCTATTTCCGGATGCTCGGCGATGGCTGGACCGACGCGATCCGCAGCCGCTACCCCGCGGGGAGGATCTGGACCTTCTGGGACTATCAGGCGGGCGGCTGGCAGCGCGACCATGGATTTCGTATCGACCATCTGCTCTTGAGCCCTGCGGCGGCCGATCGGCTGGTCGAGGCGGGTGTCGACAAGGACCACCGCGGCCGCGAAAAAGCGAGCGATCATGCGCCGACCTGGGCGGTACTGCGCTGAGGCCATGCTGGCTTCGGTGCGCGTGGCGCGCGCTCAGTCGAGCGGCTTGTCGTAGATCTGATAGACGCGATTCTCGCTCGCCTCGATCGCATTGGCCACCGCGATCATCCCCTGATTGTCGTCGAGAACCCAGCCGATGTCGCCCTGCTGGGCGCCATAATGGGCCACGCCGTCGCGGCGAATATATTCGATCATCATGAAGGCAAGCGTGCTTGCCATGCGGCTGTTCTGCAATCGCTTGACCACGCCCATCAAGGGTACGCGCAGCACGCGGCTCTTCGGCTTTCGGAGCCACCAGAGGAGCCGCGCCCAGCCGAAGGGGAGGAGCGAGCCCTCCATGTCGATCAGCAACTCGTTGATGTTGGGAAGCACGATCATGAAGGCGACGGGTTCGCCGTCGACCTCTGCGACGCGGATCAGATCCCCGAACACGAGGGGTTTGAGTTTCTTGCCGACATAGGCGACTTCGCTGTCGGTCAGCGGGACGAAGCCCCAATTGTCCGACCAGGCGTCGTTCAATATGCCAAGGATCAACCTGGCTTCGGCGTCGAAGCGGCTCTTGTCGACGCGGCGGATGCGGATGCGCTCATTTTTCTCGCCCGCCGCGACGATGCGATTGACGATCGGGGGGAAGCCCTCGGTGATCGCCACCGAATAATTGATCAGCCGCTTCGCGGGCCGGTAGCCCGCCGCTTCGACCCATGCGCGGTAGAGCGGGCTGTTATGACCAAGCATGATCGTCGGCGGAGTCTCGAACCCCTCGACAAGAAGTCCAGGCTCATCCCAGATCGAGATCGAGAGGGGGCCGAGCGACCGCTTCATGCCTTGCCCGCGCAGCCAGTCCTCGGCCGCGGCAAGCAGCGCGGCGGCGGTCTCGCCATCCTCGGCCTCAAGCAAACCCCAGTTGCCGGTGCCGGGCCCCATGCCCTGTTCCGCGGGCTGGGCGAGAGCAAGGGCGTCGATATGCGCCGAAATGCGTCCGACCGTCCGCCCGTCGCGCCGGGCGAGAAAGAGCTGCGCCTTGCCATGTTCGAACCAGGGGTTCTTGCCGGGGGTGAGGAGGCCATAAACCTCGCCCTTCAAGGGCGGCACCCACGCGGGATCGCCGCGGTTGAGGCGGTAGGCGAGCTCGACGAACTCGCGCGTGTCGGCCTTGGTCTGGACGGGCAGGATGGTGATCGGACCAGGGGTGTGCGAGGCCATGGCTGGTTTCCTGAACTGGACTTCCTATCTTTATGGGCGACGCATTAGGGCATAGCTGCGGCGCTGGCGACCCGCATTTGGCCATTTTGCTGCCACGAAATCATGGTGAAGATCCCGATATGTTTGCAACGAACACCTTTGCTGACCGGCCTTCGGCCGCGCCCGCGGCGCCGCTTCCCAAGTCGGCAATCGCCGACGATATGGCGATGATCCGCGCGGCGTCGGAGCTCACGCGCGATCTCGTTGCGCCGAGCGCGCGCGTCTATTGGGCCGATTTCCTGGCCTCGGCCTTCGTTGGCTATGCCGGCGTTGCCGCGGCGATCCTTGCGCCCTCCACGCCGTGGATGCTCGCTGCCGCGCTGGTGGCAGTGCTCGCGCTTTATCGCGCGGGCAGCTTCATTCACGAGATTACCCATATCCGCAAGAATGCGCTTCCGGGTTTTCGGCTCTGGTGGAACATCCTCATCGGCGTCCCGCTCCTCATACCCTCCTTCATGTATGAGGGCATTCACAGCCTGCACCACAATCGCACGAAGTACGGCACGGTCGAAGACCCTGAATATCTGCCGCTCGCGCTGATGAAGCCGTGGACGGTGCCGCTGTTCGTCGTTGCGGCCGCCTTTGCGCCGCTCGCACTTGTCTTCCGTTATGCGGTCCTGACCCCGCTTTCCTTCCTGATCCCGCCGCTGCGGCGGATCGTGATGGAGCGTTATTCGGGACTGATCATCAACCCGCTGTTCCGCCGCAGGCCGCCCGAGGGCGCGTTCCGCCGCCAATGGGCATGGCAGGAGGGCGGCGCCTGGGCCTGGTCGACCTTGCTTGTCGCCGCGGCCCTTTTCGGCTGGGTGCCGCTGCGCGCGCTGCTGATCTTCGGCGGCATTGCCTCGGCGAGCATCGTCCTTAACCAGATCCGTACCCTTGTGGCGCATCTGTGGGAGAATGACGGCGAAGTGCTCACCGTGACCGCCCAGTTCCTCGACAGCGTCAACGTGCCGCCGCCGGGGCTGCTTCCCGAGCTTTGGGCGCCGGTGGGGCTGCGCTATCACGCGCTCCACCATTTGCTGCCGGGCGTTCCCTATCACGCGCTGCCCGAAGCACACCGCCGCCTGAAGGACGCGCTGCCCGAGGATTCGCAGTATCACAAGGCGAATTACAAGGGTCTGCCAGGGCTGGTCGCAAAGCTGGTTGCGGGGTCGGCGCGGGGCAGGGCGGTCTGAACTATCCCGAACTGGGGTCAGAGCAGATGCTCAGGGCGGATTGGCGAGCGAATCGATAAACTTTTCTCGCGCGGCGACGCGCTTGAGCCGCCTTCTCCGCAGCAGAAATCCTGCAACCCCGAACAATCCGCACCAGATCAATGCAAAATCCGCGAAGTCGAGGATCAGCCGCGTTGCGTCCGGGTGACGTAGCATCATCAATCCAAAGATGATGATCGAGCCTAACGATGCCGCCCCCCAGATGGCAAAGAGCAAGCGCTCGGCTGTGGCCGAGGGAACGCTCCGGGCAGACGGGTCGGGATCCATTCGCCGAAACGCCTATTCCTCGGTTCTGATCAAGATCATCTCGCCGATCAGCGCAAAGAGGATGAACGGTCCCCAGGCCGCGAGAAAGGGCGAATAGGCGCCGAGGTCGCCCATCGCGAGCGCGAAATTGTCGGCAACGAAATAGGCAAATCCGAGCGCCATGCCGAGGATCGCGCGCACGAACAATTTGCCCGAGCGCGCAAGACCGAAGGCGGCGACCGCGCCGAGGAGCGGCATCAGGATCGCCGATAGCGGTCCCGAAATCTTGTGCCACAAGACGCCCTTGAGCGCGTCGACGGGGCGTCCCGCGGCCTCGAGGTCATCGATCGCGCTCCTGAGCTGGAGAAAGGGAAGCTCGTCGCCATCGACCTGCGCAAGCGTGAACTGGTCGGGGCGCACGCCCTTGGCCGCGATGATGGTGCCGAGATCCTCGACCGTGCCCGAGCGGCGCAGGAAGCGCTTCGCGCCCGCCAGTTCCCAGCCGCCCTCGACCGCGCGGCCGCTGTCGGCGGAGAGGATCGAGGACAGGACCCCGCCCGAGCGTTCATAGATCTTGACCCCGCGAAGCACGATCGATGGCCCGCTGGTCTCGACCGTCTGCGCGTTGATCAGGTCGTCGCCCTCGCGCACCCAGATGTTCGAGCGCAGCCCGCTGTCGCGCGGGACCTGCGCATATTCAACCTTCTGCCAGGCGCTGAGCGCGCCGGTCGCGCGCGCGACGATGCGTTCGTTGAAGCCGAAACTGATCGCAGCAACGAGCAGCGCGGCGAGAAACAGCGGCGCCAGCACCTGATGCGCCGACATCCCAGCCGCTTTCATCGCGATGACCTCGCTGTTCTGGTTGAGCGTGATCAGCGTCAGGATCGTGCCGAGCAGCACCGAAAAGGGCAGGAAGGTCTCGATGATCTGTGGGATGCGAAGGCCGACATAGCGCCACACCTCGGCGTCGCCATTGCCGGCGACGGCAAGGATCTTGCCGCTCTCGCCGAGCAGATCGAGCGTCTGGAGAATGATGACGAGCGCAAAGAGGATCGCAAAGGTGCGCACGAAGAAAAGCCGCCCCATGTAGAGCGCCATCGTACGCGAGGGGAAGAAGTGGAACTGGTGCATCAGGCGAGCTTCTGCTTGCGCTGGAAGAGACGGAACAGCGCCTTGACCCGCTGGCCGGCCTTTGCGGCGACGCGTTCGAGCGCGCCGATCGGCTGGCCGCCCGGAACATGCGCGAGCGTGTAATACATCCAGAAGGCAAGCGCGGCGAAAAGCAGATAGGGAACCCAAAGCGCGAGCAACGGGTCGACGGTGCCGCGCGCGCCGAGATCCTCGGCATATTGGTTGATCTTGTGCTGGGTCACGAGAATCACGATCGAGAGGAATACGCCGAGCGACGAGGTCGATCGCTTGGGCGGAATGGCGAGCGCGATCGCAAGCAACGGAATGAGGAACATCGAGGCGACCTCGACGATGCGGAAATGGAAGTTTGCGCGCGATTCGAGCCGCGTTGTCAAAGGCTCGGTCTTGTCCTTGCCGACAACGAAGAGCTCGGGAATCGTGAGCTCCCTGTCAGCGCCGCCGCGGGTGCGGAACGCCTCGATCTTGGGGAGCGGGATCGGCAGGTCGTGGTTGTCGAAGGTCAGGACGCGCGGCACGGAAAATTTGGGCGATTCGTGGATCAGCACGCCGCTGGTGAGCCTCAGGATGATCGTGTTGGGATCGTCGGTGGCGAGGAACTGGCCCTCGGCCGCGGTTGCCGAAACCGACTGTCCGTCCTTGTTCTCCCCGCGCACGAAAATGCCGCGCAGAGATCGCCCGTCGTTGTAGCTTTCCTCGATGCGCAGCGTCATCCGGCTGCCGAGCTTGGTGAATTCGCCGACCTTGATCGAGGCGCCAAGGGCGCCCGAGCGCAGTTCGAACTGAAGTCCTTCATAGGCATAGCGCGCGTAGGGCTGGATGAAGCCGACGATCGCCAGGTTGAGGAGCGCAAGCGCGAAGGCGAAGGCATAAGGGACACGCATCAACCGCCCGAAGCTCATGCCGACACCGCGCAGAACGTCGAGTTCGCTCGATGTCGCGAGGCGGCGGAAGGCGAGGAGAATGCCGAGCATCAGCCCGATCGGAATGCCGAGCGAGAGATATTCAGGGATCAGATTGGCAAGCATCCGCCACACGACGCTGACGGGGCCGCCCTCGGTCGCGACGAAATCAAAAAGGCGCAGCATCTTCTCGAGGACCAGCAGCATCGCCGAGAGGACGAGCGTGCCGAGCATGGGAAAGAAGATGAGCCGCGCGATATAGCGGTCGATGGCGGGTATCTTGTTCAAGCTTTCGTCGCCCCATCACCATGATTTGGCCGCAAATGTTTCCGATATGCCGAGTCAAGGGCGACAGGGACCCATGTCGGCGCGCGCTTTCGCACGGCTGGCGTGGCTATAACCTCTGGAGGTATTGAGGTCATGTCGAAAATGTTTCTCGCCGGGATACTCGCCGCCGGCACCGCAGGGGCGCTGATGGCGCCCGTCGCGGCGCAGGGCGCTACGCTGGGTCCGGCGGCCGCCCTTTGCGACAGCAATGCGACCGCCGTGCTGGTCGACGTGCGCGGATTCAAGGCGCGCACGGGGACGCTGCGGGTGCAGATCTACAATGCGGACAAAAGCTATCTTGAAAAGCGCAAGTGGCTGGAGCGCGTCGACGTTCCCGTGCGCAGCGGTCCCATGCAGGTCTGCGTGCCGGTGAAGGGCCCGGGCAATTATGTCGTTTCGGTCCGTCACGACATCAATGGCAATGGCAAGTCGGACAAGAGCGACGGCGGCGGCCTTTCGGGCAACCCCGACATGAAGCTCAGCGACTTCATCTTCAAGCGTAAGCCCAAGCTGGCGCAGGTCAGCTTCGCGGTCGGCGGCTCGACCAAGCGCGTGCCGATCACGTTGAATTACATCAACGGCCTGTCCTTCGATCCGGTCTGACGGTGGCAAGCGTCGCGCTCCTTTCCAATCCACGCTCGACGGGCAACCGCTCGCTGTTGCCCCGAGTGCGCGAATATTGCGCGGCGCACCCCGACATATTCCACTATGAGGTCGAGGCCGTCGATCAGATCGGCGAGGCGATCCGGACCATCGCGATGGTGTCCCCGAGGGTCATAGCCATCAACGGCGGCGACGGCACCGTTCAGGCGGCGCTGACCGAGCTTTATTCGGGCGGTCATTTCGGGGGTTCGCCGCCCCCGGTGGCGGTGCTGCCCAACGGCAAGACCAACCTGATCGCGCTCGATCTCGGTGCCGAGGGCGACCCGATCAAGGCGCTCGAACGGGTGGTCGAACTTGTCGGCGATGGCCGGCTCGAGGATCATGTCATCGAACGCCAGCTTATTGCGCTCGACAGCGGCGATGCGCGCCCGGTGCTCGGCATGTTCCTCGGCGGCGCCTATCTGGCCGACGTGATGCTCTATTGCCGCCACCGCATCTATCCGCTCGGGCTCCCGAACGGCGTGTCGCATTTCCTCGCCGCAATGCTCGCCTTTTTCTCGATCCTCTTCGGTATCGGCGGCGGACGGCTTCCGCCCAAGCCCGAGCCGATGACGGTGTCGCTGATCCGCCAGGGCGAGTTCAAGGGCAAGTTCTCGCTCTTGATCGTCACGACGCTCGAAAAGCTCCTGCTCAGCATCCGCACCAGCGACAAGCACGGGACCAACGGCCATATGAAGCTGCTGGCGACCGAAAGCAGCGTCGGCGCGCTGTTCCGCATGCTCGGCGCAACATGGCGCGGCACGCTGGGCCAGCGGGAACTGGCGGGCGTCCATTTCCAGCAGGGCGACGAGATCCGCATCGAGGGCGAACGCTCGAATGTCATCCTCGACGGCGAAATTTTCGAGGCGACCGGCGGTCGGCCGATCATCCTGACCTCGACGCAGCCGGTGCCGTTTCTGCGCCTCGCGGCCTGAGAGCGCTTCGATGGCTGCCTTGAGTGATCTTGTCCGCGACGAATTGTCGACGCCCGTCGATCCGCGCGTTGCCGCGATGGCGGCAGCGATCGCGGCGCAATTTCCAGGCAGCGCGCGCGCGGTGCTTTTCTATGGCAGCTGTCTTCGGGAAACCCGGCTCGACGGACTGATGCTCGATTTCTACCTCATCGTCTCGAGCTATGACGAGGCCTACCCCAAGCGCTGGATGCGGCTTGCGAACCGGCTGATTCCGCCGAATGTCTTCCCGTTCCAGTCGGACGGGCTCGTCGCCAAATATGCGGTGCTGAGCGAGGCCGACTTTGCGCGGCTAAGCGGGCCGGAAACGCGCAATGTGTCGGTCTGGGCGCGGTTTGCGCAGCCCTCGCGGCTGGTGTGGGCGGCGGATGAGCGCGCGGGGGCGCGCGCGGTTGCGGCCGTTGCGCAGGCGGCGCCGACATTGCTCGCTGCGGCCGGCCGGCGCGCCGACGAGGAAGCGCTCGACTGGTGGCGCCGCGCCTTTTCACTCACCTATTCGGTCGAGCTTCGCGCCGAGCGCGCAACGCGTGCGCAATCAGTCGTCGATGCCGACGCCGAGCGCTATCGGCGCTTCAGCGTCCCCGCGATCGCGGCAATTCCGGCGCACGCGCCGAGCGGCGGCTGGACCAGGCGGCGCTTCGAGGGCAAGCTGCTCAGTATCGTGCGGCTGGCCAAGGCGAGCCTCACCTACGCGGGCGGGATCGATTATCTCGCGTGGAAGATCAACCGCCATGCCGGAACAAAGATCGAGATCAAACCCTGGCAGCGGCGCTGGCCGCTGATTGCTGCGCTGACGCTCGTGCCCCGGCTGATGAAGAGCGGTGCGATCCGGTAGAGAGGCGGGTCCGGGGAATTGCCGAGCGCGGGATGCGCCGTATCTCAACTCGCGAGCCTCTGGTTCTCCTCGGCGCGCGCCTGGCTCGAGCGCCGGATCGCCTGGTCGAGCGCGGTGAGGGTGAAGGGTTTGCGCAGCACGTCATGAACGCCAAAGCTTGAATCGTCGCCGGCATCGCCGGCGAAGCCCGTGACGAACAGCACCGATAGCGCAGGCCAGCGTTGTTTGAGCCGGGCGACCATTTCGGGTCCAGTGAGCTCGGGCATCAGCACGTCTGAGAGGATAAGGTCGAAGCCGCCGTGGCTCTCGACGAGCGCCTCGGCTTCGAGCGGATTGCTGCAGGCCACCGCCTTGTGGCCGAGCTCGCCCACCGCATCGACCGTCGCGGCGAGGACGCGGTGATCGTCCTCGACCACAAGAATGTTCAGCCGGTCGGCGGGGTCGACCCGCGAAAGTGCTTCATCGCCTTTTTCCTTTTCGACCCCTGCGATCGCTGCTTCGGCGAGCGGCAACAGCATCGCAACGCTTGTGCCTTTGCCTTCGGACGACTGGATCTGCACCTCGCCGCCCGATTGGCGGCAGAAAGCAAATACCTGGCTCATGCCAAGGCCGGTGCCCTGTCCGGCGGGCTTTGTCGTATAAAAGGGGTCGAAGACGCGTTCGAGGACTTCGGCCGACATGCCGCAGCCGGTATCGATCACCTGAACCGCGAGCGACGCCGCCTCGCCGCTCTCGTCGCTCTCGCCGCGCGCCGTGCGGATGGTCAGCGATCCGTGACCGTCCATCGCGTCGCGCGCGTTGACGGCGAGATTGAGCAGCGCGTTCTCGAATTGCTGCCGGTCGACCCAGCAGGCACACCCTTCGGCGTTAAGGTCGAGCGTCAATGCGATGCGGTCGCCGATCGTCCGCGCGATCAGCTCGGCAAAGGAGGCGATGCACGCGTCGATCTCGGTCATTTCGGGCCGCGCGGGCTCGGACCGGGCGAAAGTCAGGAGCCGCCGTGTCAGATCGGCGGCGCGGTTCGCCCCGTCGAGCGCGTTATGAATATGGCGCTCGGCCTTCTCGGGCGCCTCGCCCAGCCAGCGCTGCGCGAGTTCGAGCCCGCCGACCACCACCGCCAGCATATTGTTGAAGTCGTGGGCGATGCCGCCGGTGAGCTGGCCCACCGCCTCCATCTTCTGCGCCTGACGCAGCTGCGCCTCGGCGGTCTCGCGCTCGGACATTTCGGCGCGCAGCGCGGTGTTCGCCTGCTCAAGCTCCGCAGTGCGTTCCTCGACTGCGGCTTCGAGCTCCATCGCGCGCTCGCTTTCGGCAAGCTGCTCGTGCCGTGCGAGCCGCCGTTCGCCCTCGGCGCGCAGCAGCGAGAAGGTCGCCGCGATCGCAATGATCGCGGCAGCAGCGCCGAGCAGCGAGAACATCAGGATCGCCTGGTTGAGACTGGCCCGATCCGATGCCGCGATCCGGTTGCGTTCGGACAATCGCTCCCGTTCGTCGCGGATCAGCTGGGCGAGCAGCTTGTTGATCCTGCCGAGCGCGGGATCGTGCGCGGCTGCGTTATATTTCGAGATGGCCGCGATCGTCTGGCGATAATTGGCGCTAAGCGCAGCATCGCCGAGCTGCTGCCCGCGGCGCTCGAGTTCGACGCCGAGCTGGCGCACCAGTTCGGCCTGCTCGGGGCTGTCGCGCACATTGCGTTGCAGCAGGCGCAAATACTGCATCGCGACGCCGAACTGCTGCTGATAGATGCGGCCGTCATCCTTTTGCAGGCCGACCGCGAAGCGGCCGAGCGCTGCCTCGGCGCGCGCGAGCGCGGCGTCGAGCGAGCGGGTCTGCGAAATGACCTCAAGACTGTGCGCCTGCCAGCCGAGCGAACGGTCATAGGCGTCGTTGGCGCGCATCAGCAGCAGGACGAGCGCGGCGACGACCCCCGTCAGGATCGTCCCGACGCCGGTCGTCAGCCAAAAGCGCAGACGCTCCCGGCGGCTCTCGCTTTCCTGGTCGCTATCCCTCTCGAACACGCGCCCCTCTTACCGCTTCGCCCGTGTCCCGCAAAGCGGGTAAGGGTGCCGGAGCAGCGTCCTCTTTCGCTTCGCCCCGAAAATATGGCTGCTGGTCGGAAAAGGAGAAGGCGCGTCAGCCGATAATCCCGGTACGCTTGCCGGCGCGTTCGAAGCGGGCAAGGATCTCGCCGACCTGATCGCTCGAATGCTCCGCGCAGAGCGAACAGCGTAGCAGCGTCATGCCCGCGGGGGTCGCCGGCGGACGGGCAAGATTGACGTAAAGCCCTTCCTCGAGCAGCGCTTCCCACATCATCGCACCTCGCTCAAGGTCGGGCATGATGACCGCGATGATCGCCGATTGCGGCTCCGCGGTGCCGAGCGTGAAGCCGAGATCGCGCAGCCCCTTGTGGAGCATCTTCGAATTTTCCCACAGATGCGCGCGCTTGTTCGACCCGTGCATCAGCTTGCGGATGCTCGTCGCGGCGGTCGCAACGACGCTGGGCGGGAGCGAAGCGGTGAAGACATAGGGGCGGCAGACGAGGCGCATGATCTCGAACTTCGGATGGTTCGAGACGCAAAAGCCGCCGACGGTGCCGACGCTCTTCGAAAAGGTGCCGATGATGAAATCGACATCGTCGATGACGCCCTGCGCCTCGGCGACGCCGCGACCATGCTCGCCGATGAACCCCATCGAGTGGGCCTCGTCGACCAGGACCATCGCGCCATTTTCCTTGGCGATGCGGATCATTTCCTTCAGCGGGGCGACGTCGCCAAGCATCGAATAGACGCCTTCGAGCACGACAAGCTTGCCGGCTTCGGCGGGCAGGCGCTTCAGGCGCTTTTCCAGGGCCTCGATATCATTGTGGCGGAAGGCCACGATTTCGGCATCGCCCATCTTGCATCCGTCATAGATGGAGGCGTGGCTGTCGATGTCGAGGATGACATAATCGCCCTTGCCCGCGATGGTCGAGATGATGCCGAGGTTCGCCTGATATCCGGTCGAAAAGACCATGGCATGATCCATGGCGTAGAAGTCCCTGAGCGCCTCTTCGACCTCGCGGTGGCCTTGATAGGTGCCGTTCAGCACGCGGCTGCCGGTGGTGCCGCTGCCGAACTTGTCGAGCGCATCCTTGCCCGCCGCAATCACGTCCTCGTCGAACGTCATGCCCATATAATTATAGGTGCCAAGCAGGATGGTCTCGCGCCCGTTGCAGATCGCGACGGTGGGCGAGAGCACCTTTTCCATCACCAGGCTGAAGGGGTCGGTAACGCCCGTCGCGAGCAGGTCCGCGCGCTGCTGGATCAGCGGATCGAATTTGGAAAAAAGGTCGGTCATATCGATGTCCAAGGGCCGCTCGCCCCGCCGCTGGTGCAACGCGAGCGGTGAAGAGAGGATCAGCCCTGCAGCTTTTCCACCGCGGCGACGAGCTGGCCGACATTCTCGATCTCGGCCTGCTGGTTCATGCTGATGATGATGTCGAACGTGTCTTCGACCTCGGCGACGAAATCCATCACCGTGAGGCTGTCCCACTCGAGGTCGCCGGCAAAGGTGGTGGCGTCGGTCAGCTCGACACCCTTCTTGTTGAAAGGCTCGATGAGGCCGTAGATCTGGTCGGTAAGGGCGGTGCTCATGGGGGTGCGTCCCGAAAATGGTGAAGTTTGCGCGCGGGAATGCCGCGCTTGCCTCCGCTTGGCAAGCGATTGCGGCGGCAATCGGGCAGCATCTTGCCGATATGCGTCGAACATGCCAGTGCTGGGCCGGGTCGGGACAGGGGATGACCGATGGACGACAAGGCGAAGGATAGCGCGGCACCGCCACCGGGGGCGGGCCCATTTCCGCCCAACGCAGTGCATCTTGCGCGAACCAGCCAGCAATTGACGATGCAACTGTCGCAGATGGCCGACCAGAAGGCGTCGATCCTGATGGGCGCGACCTTCGTTGTCTTCACCCTTGCGGTCGGCCAGGCGCGCGCCGGCGCGGGGGCTTTCGCGATGCCGCTGACGATCCTTGCGACCTTTTCCTTCCTTTCGGCGCTGCTCGCAGTCTCCGCAGTCCTGCCGCGCGTCGGCCGCGCTCCGCCAGCCCTCGTGAGGGACGGCAAGGATCACAGCAACATTCTCTTTTTCGGCCGCTTTGCCGGGATGGAAGAGGATGAATTCATCGCAGCGGTCAAGGCGCGGATGCGGTCCGAGGAGGATCTTTACGAGAGCATGCTTCGCGACGCGTATCAAAATGGCATCATCCTTGCGCGGCACAAATACCGCTATCTTGCCCATGCATACCGGCTGTTCGTCGTCGGCCTGACGCTGACCTTTTGCGCCTTTGCCTATGAGATGGTGCTCGCCTGGACAGGGTGAGGGGGGAGCAGGGCCGCTCGGCGGTGCGCCTGTCCCGCGCGCGCGCGCCGAGCCTCCTTGCGCCTCGTGATGCGGGGAGGATCACGCGCTCGCAGCCCCTGTTGCCATTTTGCCACCCTCGTCCCCGAAACGCCGGATAGCGCATCAGCCCGCTATTGAACGGCTCTGGCTGCCCGCCTATCCGGGCCGGCTATGCTTCAGCAGGCCCACCCCTTGACCGCGGACGCACCGCGCAGCCTCAGTGCCGAGTTCGGCGCGACGCTGGCGCTTGCCTGGCCGCTTGCTGCGGCGAATCTCCTGCAGATGATGGTGCATGCGATCGACGTCATCTTCGTCGCCCGCCTCGGCGACGCCGAGCTTGCCGCCTCTTCGCTCGGCGTGTCGATCTTCGGCCTGCTCGTGTGGACGACGACGGGGCTTGTTGGAGCGTCGGCCCCGCTGATCGCGGCGGAACTCGGGCGCCGCAAACATGCCGTGCGCGAGGTGCGGCGCACCGTGCGCATGGCGCTGTGGCTCAGCCTCCTTACATCGATTGCGGCCATGGGCATCTGCGCCGCGGGCGGGCCGATCATGATCGCGACCGGCCAGGCGCCCGATACGTCCGCGCATGCCGCGAGCTTCCTTCTCATTCTGATGTGGGGAATGTTCCCGATGGTCGCGGCGAGCGTCCTGCGCATCTTTGTGTCGGCGCTCGGCCGGCCCAAGATCGCGACCGCCATCACCTTCCTCGCGCTCGGGGTGAATGCGCTCGGCAACTGGTCGCTTGTCTTCGGTCATCTCGGGCTGCCCGCGCTCGGCCTCCACGGTTCGGCGCTCTCGAGCGTGATCACGAGCACGGTCATGCTGCTCGCCTATGTGGTGGTCATCCAGCTCGACCGGCAGCTGCGCCGCTATCATCTGTTCGGCAACTGGTGGCGGTCCGAATGGGCCCGCTTCTTCGAGATCGTGCGTATCGGCGCGCCGATAGGGCTGATCATTCTTGCCGAGGCGGGGCTGTTCACCGGCGCCGCCTTCCTGATGGGACGTATTGGCGAGGTCGAACTTGCGGGTCACACGATTGCGCTGCAGGTCGCAGCCCTCGCCTTCCAGATTCCCTTCGGCGTGGCGCAGGCGGCGACGATCCGCGTGGGCCTTTCCTATGGTGCGCGCGATCCGCACGGCATCGCGCTGGCGGGGCGGGCGTCGCTGGTTCTCGGCGTCGGCTTCATGATCCTCACCGCGGCGACCATGTGGCTGTTCCCACGGCTCGTGCTGTCGATCTATGTCGATGTCGACGCGGCGCGTAACGCCGCGCTCGTGAGCCATGCGATGCAGTTCCTCGTCGTTGCCGCGGCCTTCCAGCTGTTCGACGGCGCCCAGACGGTCGCTGCGGGCGTTCTGCGCGGCCTCCAGGACACGCGCGTTCCGATGATCATCGCGGTGTGCGGCTACTGGCTCGCAGGCTATGGCACCGCCATCTATCTTGGCTTCTGGACTCCGCTCGCCGGCGTCGGCATCTGGATCGGCCTTGCGGTGGGGCTCGTTGTCGTTGCCGGACTGCTGCTTGCGCGCTGGCGGCTGCGCGCGCGACTGGGCCTCCTCCCCGCCTGACGGAAAAAGCAAAAAGAATTTCGCCCAACGCTTGACGGGCTGCGCTCATCGACCCATATGGCCGCCTGTTAGCACTCTCCCCGGGTGAGTGCTAAACTGAGATCCATTGCATATCTGGAGGACATCTATGCAATTTCGTCCGTTGCACGACCGCGTGCTCGTTCGCCGCATCGAAGCCGAAGAAAAGACGGCCGGCGGCATCATCATTCCCGATACCGCCAAGGAAAAGCCGCAGGAAGGTGAAGTCGTCGCTGTCGGCACCGGCACCAAGGCCGAAGACGGCAAGATCACGCCGCTCGACGTCAAGGCGGGCGACCGTATCCTGTTCGGCAAATGGTCGGGCACCGAAGTCAAGGTCGATGGCGAAGAGCTGTTGATCATGAAGGAATCGGACATTCTCGGCGTTATCGCCTGAGCCTTTTCGCCGGACCCGGCGAATCCCGATTTCAGTGTGAAGTCTCGCAGTTTTCTGCGGAATCGAAAGGAAGCATAAATGGCTGCCAAGGACGTTAAATTCAGCCGTGACGCACGCGAGCGCATTCTGCGCGGCGTCGACACCCTCGCCGATGCGGTGAAGGTTACCCTCGGCCCCAAGGGCCGCAACGTCGTCATCGACAAGAGCTTCGGCGCGCCGCGCATCACCAAGGACGGTGTGACCGTCGCCAAGGAAATCGAACTCAAGGACAAGTTCGAGAATATGGGCGCGCAGATGCTGCGCGAAGTGGCGAGCAAGGCCAATGACAAGGCCGGCGACGGCACCACCACCGCGACCGTTCTCGCGCAGGCGATCGTTCGCGAAGGCATGAAGTCGGTTGCGGCCGGCATGAACCCGATGGACCTGAAGCGCGGCATCGACCTTGCCGTCACCAAGGTCGTGGAGACGATCAAGGCGCAGTCGAAGGCTGTGCAGGGCTCGTCCGAAATCGCCCAGGTCGGCATCATCTCGGCGAACGGCGACAAGGAAGTCGGCGAGAAGATCGCCGAGGCGATGGAAAAGGTCGGCAAGGAAGGCGTGATCACCGTCGAGGAAGCCAAGGGCCTCGATTTCGAGCTCGATGTCGTCGAAGGCATGCAGTTCGACCGCGGCTATCTGTCGCCCTATTTCATCACCAATCCGGAAAAGATGCTCGTCGAGCTCGCT